>VGEO01000134.1 GCA_016869275.1 Alphaproteobacteria bacterium
TGCCGGTGCTGACGGCGCTCACCGACCGTATCGATGGCCGCCGCATCTACCTCGCCGGCGCCGGGCTGACCGCGCTCGGGTTCTCGGGCTTCGCGCTCGCGGCTGACGGGTTTTGGTCGGCGCTCGTCTTTCGCCTGATCGCCGGCATCGGCTTGGGCGGCACTTACATGCCGGGGCTCAAAGCACTGACCGATCGCTTGAGTGGGTCGGGACCAGGGCAAGCGCGCTCGGTCTCGTTCTACACCGCGACCTTCGGCATGGGCGTCAGCCTCTCGTTCCTCCTGGCCGGCGAGATCGGTGCGCTCGCCGGCTGGCGCTGGGCCTTCGCGGTCGGCGCCGCCGGCGCCGCCGCCGCGCTCGCGATCGTCGCGGTCGCGTTCGACCCGCTGCCGCCGCGGGCGCCGCCGCCCGAAACCGCGCTGCTCGATTTCCGGCCGGTGGCCCGCAATCCGGGGGCGCTCGGTTACATCCTGGCGTATGCCGCCCACTGCTGGGAGCTGTTCGGCATGCGTGAGTGGATGGTGGCGTTCCTCGCCTACGTGCTCGCCGCGCACGGCGGCCCCGCTTTCATGCGGCCGACGCTGGTGGTCGCGATCGCCAATTTCCTCGGCACCTTCTCGAGCATTATCGGCAACGAAGTCTCGACCCGTTGGGGGCGCCGCCGCTGGGTCAGCTTTTTCATGCTGGCCTCCGCCGCTTTGAGCGCGACGGTCGGGTTCGCGGCCGCGCTCCCCTACGCGGTCGTGGTCGCGCTTTGCCTCCTGTTCGGCGCGCTGGTGAGTCTGGATTCGGCGTCGCTTACCTCGGGCGCGCTCGCCGCCGCCAAGCCGGAGAGCCGCGGCGCCACCATGGCGGTGCATTCGACCTTGGGCTTCGGCGCCGGCTTCCTCGGTCCGCTCGTGGTCGGGATCGCCCTCGATGCCGCCGGTGGGCCGTCGCCGATCGGATGGGGGCTCGCTTTCGCGACCATGGGAATCGCGGTCGCGCTGGGGCCGCTGGCGCTCGCTCTGCTCGCGCGCCGTTCTCGTCTAGGATAGAGCGGCCGTTTCATTCGACGGAGCCCGACGATGACGATGGTCTCGACCTTGCGCGCGTTCTCGATCCCGGCGCTCGCTGCTGTCGCAACGTTCGTCGCCAGCGCCGCCGAGGCAACGTGCCTGCGCCTCGCCGGCGCGCCGCCGCTGCTTCAGCGCGCGGCGTTCAGCCTCGCCAACGTCCCGGCCGAGCAGGTCCGCCTCACCTTCGTCGGTCATGCCTCGTTCGAGATCGAAACCGCAGAGGGGATTCGCGCGGTCACCGACTACAACGGCTACATCCGGCCGGCGCGCAACCCCCACATCGTCACGATGAACAACTCGCACTCGACCCACTTCACCGATGTGATCGAGCCCGAGATTCTGTTGGCGCTGCGCGGTTGGAAAAACGATGGCGTTCTTCGCCACAACGTCGTCGTCAAGGATCTGCGCGTCCGCAATGTGCCGACCAACCTCTATCCGATCGGCGGCGGGCTCGCGCACGGCAATTCGATCTTCGTGTTCGAGTCGGCCAACCTCTGCATCGCCCACATCAGCCACGTCCACCATCGGCTCTCGGACGATCAGCTGCTCGACCTCGGCCTGATCGACGTTGCGTTGGTCGCGGTCGACGGCACCGTCACCATGACCTACCGCGAGCTGTTCGAGGCGCTCGACAAGATAAAGCCGCGCCTGATCGTGCCGATGCACATGATCTCGATGAACGCGGTCAACCACTTCGTCGCGCTGGCGCAGACGCTGTATCCCGTGAAACACCACGACAGCGACACCATCATGCTCGATGCGCGGACGCTGCCGCTTCGCCCCGAGGTGCTGTTCCTCAAAGGGCGGTAGCGGCGCGCTAAGCCTTGGGGTGCGCCTTGGCGTAGACCGCGAGCAGCCGTTCCGAATCGACCTCGGTATAACGCTGGGTGGTCGAAAGCGAGGCGTGGCCCAACAGCTCCTGGATGGTGCGAAGATCGGCCGCCTCGCCGCCCAGCGCCAGCAGGTGCGTCGCGAAGCTGTGGCGGAGCGCGTGCGGCGTCGCCGTGTCGGGGAGCCCGAGCGCGGCGCGGAGCGTCCGCATCCGCGCCTGGACGATCCCCGCCTTGAGCCGGCGCCCACGTGCGCCGACGAACAACGGACCGTCGGGATCGAGCGCGAACGGGCAGAGCGCGAGGTAGCGCTCGATCGCCGCGGCGATCGCCGGCAGGATCGGCACCAGCCGCTCTTTATTGCCTTTGCCGCGCACGATCAGCGAGCCCGATGCCGGCACGTCGCCGCGGTCGAGGCCAAGCGCCTCGGCGATGCGCAAGCCGGCGCCATAGAGCAGCGTCAGCACCGCGGCGTCGCGGGCGGCGATCCAGGCGGGGCCGGCGCCGGGCACGCCGGCGGCAGCGATCGCCGCGCGGGTTTCTTCGATCGCGAGCGCCTTCGGCACCGAGCGCGGCAGCTTGGGCGTCCGCACCGCGGCGAGTGCCGGGTTCACCACGAGATCGCGCCGCGCGAGGAAACGGAAGAAAGTCCGCACCGCCGAAAACGCGCGCGCGGTCGAGGCCGCCGCGTAGTCGCGGCCGCGCCGCATCGCGAGATAGCTCCGGAAATCGGCCGGTTTGAGTGCGCCCAATTCGGCCAACGCCGGAATGCCGCCGATGTGATCGGCGAGGAAATCGAGGAATTGCCCGAGATCGCGCCGGTAGGCGGCCAAGGTATGCGCGGCCATCCGGCGTTCGCTCGCGAGCCATCGCTCCCAGTCGCGGAGCGCGGTGTGCCCGGCGATATCCGCCAGGCGATCCTCTAGCCGGGCAGGTCCAGCCACGTCTTGATCGAGCGGGCGACGACCCGGGCGAGGAAGCAGAGCAACTCGGTGCCCTGGCCGGCATGGAAGCGGCGTGGTATCCGCGAGCCGAGCGCCAAAAGCCCGTGCGGCGCCAGCGGCCCGAGCCCGAGCCTGAGCAGCGCATCCGAGCGGATCGCATTCGCGGCTCGGCCGTAGAGGAGACCCTCGGCTTCGACCTCGTCGCGGAGCACGATCTCGCGCTTGCCGATCAGCCGCTCGACGGTGCCAGTCTCGATCACGCGGACGCCGCGCGCGCGCTTCGAGCTGGTCGGCACCGCCGCCTCGATCGCGATCCCGACCGCGTCGACCTCGAGGTGGCGGACGAAATCCTTGGCGATGATCTCGATCAGATGCTCGAAGGTGCGCGCCTCCAGTAGTGCCAGCACCGCGCTGTGGATCTGCGCCTGGCTCGACAGGTTCGACTGGCCGACCTTGATCAGCTCGCCCTGCAGTGTCTTCAGCCGCGCGACGTCGCGCTGCAGCCGCTCGACCATGAAATGCTGCATATCGAGCACGTTGTCGCCGCGCTTGGCCGAGGGCGGCGCCAGCGCCTGCAGCAGCTCGGGATGATCGGCGAGGAAGGTGGGATGGCTGGCGAGGAACGCCTTGACTTTGGTGACGTCGACCAGCGGGTCGCGAACGGCGGGGGCGTTCTTGGAATCGGTCGCCATCGGCCTAGGCTTTCAAGATCGACTGGCCGGTCTTTTTCCAATCGGCGAGAAAGGCGTCGAGGCCGCGATCGGTCAGGGGATGCTGGGCAAGCTTGCGCAGAACGTCGGGTGGCACGGTGCAGACGTCGGCGCCGATCTTGGCGGCGTCCGTCACATGGCGCGGATGGCGGATCGAGGCGACCAGGATTTCGGTCGTGAATCGCTCGTAGTTGTCGTAGATCGTGCGGATGTCGCGGATCAAGTCCATGCCGTCTTCGCCGACGTCGTCCAAGCGGCCGACGAAGGGTGAGATGAAGGCGGCGCCGGCCTTGGCCGCGAGGATCGCCTGGTTGGCCGAGAAGCAGAGCGTGACGTTGACCTTGGTCCCGGCCTGGGCGAGGGCCCGGCACGCCTTGAGCCCATCCCAGGTGAGCGGCACCTTGACGGCGATGTTGGCGGCGAGCTTAGCGAGCGTGCGGCCCTCGGCCACCATCGCGTCGGCGTCGGTCGCGGTGACCTCGGCCGAAACCGGTCCCTCGACCGCGGCGCAGATTTCGGCCAAGACGTCGAAGAACTTGCGGCCCGATTTGGCGACCAGCGACGGGTTGGTGGTGACGCCATCGACGAGTCCGGTCGTCGCGAGGTCGCGGATTTCGGCGACATCGGCGCTATCGACGAAAAATTTCATGCGTTACGCTCGTTACCCGCGCGCACGACCCGGATGCGGGCGGCGCCTTCACGATTGAATCGAGTGTAGCGTATGGAATCCGCGCTCGCTACTTCGAACGCCGGGGAATCCAAACGATTCCGCGTGCTCCTGCCGCTGCCGCTCAAGCCCTACGACTATCGCGGCGGTGCCGACATCGCGCCGGGCGACGTCGTGCGCGTGCCGCTCGGGCGCCGTCATGCGATCGGCGTGGCGTGGGAGATCGCCGATCCGACCGCGCCCGACGCCGCCCCGGCCGCGAAACTCAAAGACATCGCCGCCAAGCTCGAAACGCCGCCGCTCGGCCGTGCCCACCGCCGCTTCATCGATTGGGTCGCGGCCTACACCCTGGCGCCGGCGGGCGCGGTCCTGCGGATGACGCTCTCGGTCCCGGCCGCCCTCGAGCCGCCGGCACTCAAGGTCGGCTATGTCGCGGGCGGCGCGCCGCCGGCCCGCCTGACGGCCGCGCGCACCAAGGTGGTCGCGTTGTCGTCTGACGGCGTGCCGCGCGCCAAAGCCGATCTGGCCGCCCAGGCCGGCGTGAGCGAAGCCGTGGTCCAAGGTTTGATCGTCCAGGGCGCGTTGGTCGCGGTGCCGCTGCCCGCCGACCGTGGTGCCGTGAGCGCGATCGATCCGACCCGGCCCGGCCCGACCTTGACCGCGGCGCAAGCGAGCGCCGTGGCGGCGTTGACGGCCGATGTCGAAGCGGGCCGCTTTCACGCCACCCTGCTCGAGGGCGTGACCGGGTCGGGTAAGACCGAAGTCTATTTCGAGGCGGTCGCCGCGGCGTTGAAGCGGGGCCGCCAGTGCCTCGTGCTGGTGCCGGAGATCGCGCTGACGGCGCAGTGGCTCGACCGTTTCGAAGCGCGCTTCGGCGCGCGCCCCGCCGAGTGGCATTCCGAACTCAAAGCCAGCCAGCGCCGCCGCACCTGGCGCGCGGTCGCCGAAGGTCGGGCGACAGTCGTGGTTGGCGCGCGCTCGGCGTTGTTCCTGCCGTTCGCGGACTTGGGCCTCATCGTCGTCGACGAGGAGCAGGACGGTTCCTACAAGCAGGAGGACGGGATCGCCTACCACGCCCGCGACATGGCGGTGGTGCGGGCCTCGCTCTGCGACATTCCGGTGGTACTGGTCTCGGCGACGCCCTCGCTCGAGACCGTCGCCAACGCCGAAGCCGGCCGTTACGCCCGGCTCGACCTTCCCGCCCGCCACGGCGGTGCGACCCTTCCCGCCGTCGTCTCGATCGACATGCGGAACGAGCGCCTGCCGGCGACGCGCTGGATCTCGATGCCGCTCGCCGCCGCCTTGACCGAGACCGTCGCGGCCGGCGAGCAGTCGATGCTGTTCCTGAACCGGCGCGGCTACGCGCCGTTGACGCTCTGCCGCACCTGCGGTCACCGCTTGGCCTGCCCTAACTGCTCGACCTGGCTGGTCGATCATCGTTTGTTGAGTCGCCTGCAGTGCCACCATTGCGGCTTCACGATGCCGATGCCGCACGCGTGTCCGTCGTGCCAGGCGACCGAAAGTTTGGCCGCCTGCGGTCCCGGGGTCGAGCGGCTGGCCGACGAAGTCGCGGCGCTCGTGCCGGCGGCGCGGATCGCGATTGTCGCCAGCGACACCGTCGATAGCCCGAGCAAAGTCCAGGCGCTGATCGAGCAGATCGAACAGCGCGCCATCGACGTCATCGTCGGCACCCAGATCGTCGCAAAAGGACATCACTTTCCCCTGCTGACACTGGTCGGCGTGATCGACGCCGATCTGGGCCTGGGCGGCGGCGATCTCCGCGCCGCCGAGCGCACCTATCAAATGCTGGTACAAGTCGCCGGCCGCGCCGGCCGCGCCGAACACCCGGGCCGGGTGCTCGTCCAGACCTACGACCCCACGCATCCGGTGATCCAGGCGTTGCTGGCCGGCGACCGCGCGCAATTCCTGAAAAGCGAGGCGGTCGAACGCGAGCGCTTCCATTTGCCGCCGTTCGGGCGCTTGGCGGCGGTCGTGGTCTCGAGCGCCGACGAGCGGGCGGCCGCCGCCAGCGCGCGCGCCCTGGGCCAGGCCGCGCCGCGCGACATCGCCGGGGTGCGCGTGCTGGGGCCGGCACCGGCGCCGCTCGCGCTCCTGCGCGGCCGCCATCGCTTCCGTCTGCTGCTGATGGCCGAACGCGGGATCAAGGTCCAGCCGGTGTTGGGCGCCTGGCTCGCGCGCCACACGCCGCCGGCGAGGGTTCGGGTCCAGGTCGACGTCGACCCCTATAGTTTCTTGTAATCAACCGTTTGCGGGATGGCGCGTTTAGGAGCTACGACGACCGGCCGC
>VGEO01000135.1 GCA_016869275.1 Alphaproteobacteria bacterium
CACATCGAGCTCGATACCGAGGAGCGCGAGGCCTACCTGAAGCACGCGGCCAAGCTCCGCCGCGACGAGGAGGCGAGCGGGGAGGGCGAGCCGGCCGGGCCGACGATCGCGCCGGCGCGCGCGGCAGCGCTCGCCGAACAGGAGGAATTCATTCTCGCCGTCACCGAAAAGGGCTACGGCAAGCGCACGTCGGCGTTCGACTACCGCATCACCAGCCGCGGCGGTTCGGGCATCATCAATATCGAGGTGACCAGGAAGAACGGTGCCGTGGTCGGCGCGTTTCCGGTCGAGGACGGCGATCAGATCATGCTGATCACGGATGCCGGGCGCTTGATTCGGACGCGCGTGCGCGATATTCGGATCGCCGGGCGCAATACCCAGGGCGTCACGCTGGTCAAGACCGACGCCGACGAGCGCGTGGTCTCGGTGGCGTGGCTCGCCGAGGCCTCGACCAAGACCAAGGAAGCGGCCGGCACCGAGCCCGACAAAGTCGAGGCCGGCAACGGCGGCGAGGCGGCGGCGCCCGCGCCGCCGGCGGAGGAGGATTGATGGCGCGCACGCTGGTCGGGGTCTATCCGGGCACGTTCGACCCGGTGACCAACGGACATCTCGACATCATCTCGCGCGCGGTGCGCCTGGTCGATCGCCTGGTGATCGGGATCGCCGCCAATCCGTTCAAGGGGCCGATGTTCTCGGTCGAGGAGCGGGTGTCGATGCTCTACGAGGAGCTCGAGGCGATCGACAAGGACGGCACCGAGATCGAGGTGCGGCCGTTCCGCAATCTGCTGACCGATTTCGCGCGTGACGCCGGCGCGACCATGATCGTGCGCGGGTTGCGCGCGGTATCCGATTTCGACTTCGAATTTCAGATGGTCGGCATGAACGCGCGGCTGGCGCCCGACATCGAGATCGTGTTCCTGATGGCGTCGGAGGGTAACCATTTCATCGCCTCGCGCCTGGTCAAGGAAATTGCCATGCTGGGCGGCGACGCGTCGAAGTTCGTGTCGCCGAACGTCGCACGCCATATTGCGACGCGGCTCAAGGAAATGGGGAGCGGGGCACGATGAGGAGGAATGAATGCAGCGATTTTTCCTGGCAGCGGCGTTAGCGGCGGGGTTGGCGATGGCGACGTCGGAGGCGAAAGCGGCGGGTCCGGACGACACGCTGGTGCTCGAGCTCAAGGACGGCTCGGTCGAAATCGAGCTCCGTCCCGATCTCGCGCCCGGGCACGTCGCCCGGGTCAAGGAGTTGGTGCGCGAGGGTTACTACGACGGCAAGAAGTGGCACCGCGTGATCGACGGCTTCATGGCCCAGACCGGCTCGCCCAAGGGCGACGGCATCGGCGGCACCGGCAAGCCGCTCAAGGCGGAGTTTTCGAAAGAAAAGCACGTACGCGGCATCGTCTCGGCGGCACGTACCTCGGACCCCCATTCCGCCGATGCCCAGTTCTTCATCGTGCTCGACGCCGCGCCGCACTTGGACGGCCAGTACACGGTATGGGGCAAGGTAGTGAAGGGCATGGAGGCGGTCGACAAGATCAAGAAGGGGGATCGCAACCGCAACGGCATCGTCGCCGATCCCGACTCGATCGTGCGCCTGCGGGTCAAGGCCGACATCAAGTAGCGCCGGCGCTTGCTGTTGGCGTGCGTGTCGATCGTTTCGACTTCGAGCTGCCGCGCGAGCTGATCGCGGCGCATCCAAAGCGGCCGCGCGACGCGGCGCGGCTGTTGGCGGTCGGCGATGACCTGGCGGACCGGGTGGTGCGCGATTTGCCGCGACTGCTCCGGCGCGGCGATATCTTGGTCTTCAACGACACCAAGGTGATCCCGGCCCGACTCCATGGCCGGCTGGGCGGTACCGGCGGTCGGATCGAGCTTCTGCTGCTCGACGATCGCGGCGGCGGCCGCTGGCGCGCGCTCGCCAAGCCGGCGAAGAAACTAACGCCCGGCCGCGCCCTCGTTTTCGCCAAAGCGCTCGCCGCCGACGTCGTCGCCCGCCGGGACGACGGCACCGTCGAGATCGCCTTCGACCGCACCGGCCCGGCGCTCGGGCGTGCGTTGGCGCGGGTCGGGATCATGCCGGTGCCGCCATACATCGAACGCCCGGAAGCGGGGGACCCGCGCGACCGGCGCGACTATCAGACCATCTTCGCCAAACGAACGGGCGCGGTCGCGGCGCCGACCGCCGGGCTCCATTTCACCCGCCGCTTGCTCGCCGGCCTCGATGCCGCCGGGGTCGCGCGCGTCGGCGTCACGCTCCATGTCGGCGCCGGGACCTTCCTTCCGGTCAAGGTCGGCGATACCGACGACCACGTCATGCACGCCGAATGGGGGAACGTGACGGCGGCGGCCGCCACGGCCATCAACCGGGCCCGCGGCGCCGGCGGGCGGGTGGTCGCGGTCGGTTCGACCAGCCTCCGCCTGCTCGAGACCGCGGCGGCGGCCGACGGTCGGGTCGCCCCGTTCGCCGGCGAGACCGACATCTTCATCGTGCCGGGCTACCGCTTCAAAGCGGTCGACCTGATGCTCACCAACTTCCACCTGCCGCGCTCGACGCTGTTCATGCTGGTCGCGGCGTTCGCCGGGCTCGAGCGCATGCACGCGGCTTACGCGCACGCGATTCGCGCGCGCTACCGGTTCTTCTCGTATGGCGACGCCTGCCTGCTCGCGCGGGCCGGATAGCTCAGTCGAACGTGCGCGGGCCCGGGTCGCGGATCAGTTGCATGGTGTTGCAGCGGATGCCGCCGCCGTACTTGTGGACCTCGTCGTAAGGGATCGCGATCACTTCGACCTTCTTCTGCTCCAAGAGCTTGATGGTCTTGGTCGCGCTCTTGTTCATGATCACCTTGCGGGGCGCGACGGTGATGCCGTTGACCGGGTATTTCATGATTTCGTCGCGCGGGCACTCGATCAGTTCGTAGCCCATGGCGTGGAGATCGCGCACGGTCTGGTAGTCGCACCACGGCGGGTAGATCAGGGCCAGGCGGCGGTCGAGCGGCATCACCCACATGTCGGCGTGCATCCAGCCCGGCACTTCGTCGTGATAGTCGTAGAGCGGTCCAGGGCTGTGCGCGAGCAGCACCTTCTTGTAGCCGGCGCGCTCGAGGATCGGGACTACCTGCTCGGCGCCCTCGCGGTTGCAGTCGGTCGAGAGCATCAGGATGATGAAGTCATCGCTCATCCGCGTGCTGGCGCCGACCTCGCACACGCCGTGGCCGTGCACCGAATAGAGGATCGGGCAGCCCAAGCCGACCAGAGCCTTGGTCACGTACTTCGAGCGGCCGCGCCAATAGGGCGTCGCCTCGCGCGGGATGATGGCGCCGCCGTTGACGACGAACCCGGCCGCGGCCGAAATCGAGCGCTTCATCGGCCCGTACGCCGACATCGGCGGGTCGTCGGCCCAGCGCAGCGCGTGCACGGTGACGCCCAGCTGCTCGTAGGTCTTCATCAACCCGGCGTGCTGTTGCTGCATCAGGTCGAGGTTGGGCGTGATGCCGTTGAAGACGTAGAACGAGGAGTCCTGCTCGTAGAGTTCGAGCACCTCGGTCTCGCTCGGCTTGACCATGGCGACTTCGCGCAGCCGCCCGATCCCTTGCGCGCCCCAGCGTTTGCCCCAGATGCGCTCGAGCTCGTCGAGGTACGAAACCTCGGCGTGGTAGCGCTGGTACTGCGGGACCTTGCCTTCCTCGTAGAACTTGAAGTCGCGGAGCGAGTAATTGGCGGGCGGTTTGGCCTTCTTCGGCTTGCGCTGCTCGTTCATGGTCGGTCTCCTCGTTACGCGGTAGCCAGACTAGCGCGATTCGCGGGTCGGCAGGAATGTTCCCCACCTGTGGCATTTATGTCCGAATGATGAGGTTAGCGATGTCGAGCGAAGTCGAGAGCAACGACTGGCAGGCTGCCGAGGTGGAGGCCGCCATCAAGGACTGACGCCGGCGAGTTCGCATCGAACGCCGAGGTCGAAGCGGCGTTCTCCAAGTGGTCTCCATAAGCATCGTTTGGCTGCAGGGGCGCAGCTTGACTCACGATGCGGCTCTCTAGGAACCCCTCCGCTCGCTTCGCTCACTCCGCCCTCTGCTTGCAGGTTGAATGCCGGGGGAGGGGTTGGGGAGGGGGTCTTCTTCGCTATTGCTCCTGAGGGTGGGCGACGACAAATCGCTCGATCGCCGCTCAGAACAGCACCGAAATCCCGTCCAGCACCGAATCGCAATTGACCAGGTCGATGCGTTTCGCGCGGATGCGGAACGTCGGGCCGGCCGGCACCAACACATGGTGCGCGCGCCCCGCCCACAGCCGCTGCTTGTCGCGGCGGTACTCGACCATCTGAAAGGTCGAGGTCGCGGCGATGGCGCCGGCTGCCGCCGGGGCGACGATGACGTTCCCGATCAGGCGCGTGGTGCGCGAAGGCGGGGTCTGCGCGTGGATCGCCGGGTGGCGGAGCCGCCGCACCCGGGTCTCGAGCAGGCGGCGGTCGTCGTAAATGAGCGAGATCGTTTCGAGCGGATCGGCCTGGCCGGGCTCGGACGGCACCCAATAGGTGGCATCCGCCGTGAACAGTGCGAGCCAGTCTTCGAACCGGCGCTCGTCGAGCAGGCGTGCTTCATCGACCAGGAACCGCTCGACCGCCGCCGGCGTGGCTCGCGCGCGCAGCGACGCGGCGCGACCGGTCGGCGCACGGCGTACGGGCCGCGCCGATTTCGAACGGCGACGCGACGCCATGCTCACGCCGTCATGTATTGAACCCAGGCGGCGAACATATTGCGGATATGCGCCTCGCTGGTGCCGTCGCTCACGTGCCCGCCGCCCTGGTCGGGGCGTTCGCGCGCGAACTGGCGCGCGGTATTGATCCACTCGGGGCCCTGCGCCTGCAGGCCGGCCTGGATGCGGCCGTAGGTCTCGAGGTCGTCGGTCAGCACCGGCGAGCCGGTCCCGTTCACGACGTTGGCGAAACGGATGGTGTCGTGGAACATCCGCGCCGGCGCGCCGCGCATGCGAAAATTGAAGGTGTGGACTTCGGTGCGGTCGACCGCGATCGGGTGCACGATGCGGAGCTGGCGGAACTGGCTCATGAACGAGCAGTTCGGGTAGAGGTTGGTGTTCCAGCGGCCGACGCTCAAGATCGCCCGCGCACGCTCGCGTCCCTTGGCCCGCTCGAGCGCGGCGATGTAGTCGGCGAACACCGGGTCGCGTTTGGCCGCGACCAGCTTCTCGTCGGTGTGGTAGTCGCTCAAATACGAATGGCCGAACGGGAAGGTGAAAAGGCCGACTTCCTTCTCCCAGAAACCGTAGGCGGCGCCGTTCTGGCGCATCTGCCGCACCGCGATCTCGCCGGCGCCGTCGGTGACGACGGTGTCGTCCTGCGCGCGCGCCGCCTCGACCGAGGACTGGTGCACGGCGTTCGGGTGCACGCCGTCGTTCAGATTCTCGAGGTAGAGTTTCCAGTTGCCGTCGTAGGCGTGCTTGAACACGCCGCCCGCGACTTCGAGCGCGTCGTCGGGCGCGCGCTCGACCATGTCGTCGAGCGAAGAGGCGACCCGGCCGAGGAACGTAGCGAGGTCCGGGCCATCGGCCGCGAGGCTCGCGAATACGAAGCCGCGATAGCTCGCCGAGCGGGCGACCGCCTGCAGCCCGAGCGCCGGGTCGGCGGTCGGTGCCGCGGCATAGCCCTGCGGCAGCGGCACCGCCAGGAGCGAGCCGTCGGTGCGATAGGTCCAGCCGTGGTAGGCGCAGCGGAAGTCGGCGGCGTGGCCGCGCTCGTCGGCCACCACCAGCGCGCCGCGGTGGGCGCAACGGTTGCGGAGCACGCGCACGCGGCCATCCTCGCTCCGCACCAGGACCACCGGCTCGCGGCCGATCCGGGTCGCGTAGTAGTCGCCGGCGCGGCGAACCTGGCTTTCGTGTCCGACATAGATCCAGGCGCGGCTGAAAATCCGGGCCATCTCGAGGTCGAACACCGCCGGATCGGCGTAAACGCGCCGATGGACGCGTTCGCCGCGAACCAAACTGCCGAGATCGAGGCCGGTGGTGGTCACGCCGTTACTCTAATCGGCGATGACCGGCGGTGAAAGTCCGTCACGCGGCGTCGCGCAGTCCGAGCGTTTCGCAAACCTCGGTGACTCCGCCGGCGCGCGTGCGCGTGGCGGTGACCTCCGGGACCGCATCCGGCGCCACCCGTTGCTGTAGGGCAAGGAGCCCAAGGACATCGCGCCGATCGTCGCCAACACCCTGATCGGTCCCAAGGCGCCGCCCGAGGTTCTCCAACGTCTAGTTGCGAGCATGGCGGAGCTGCACAAGGCGAGCGACATCAAGATCGTCGAATCGGCGACCCGCTACGACGGCTATCTGCCGCTTCGGACGATCGAGGCCCCGACCTTGGTGCTGGTCCGCGTCGACGACACGCTGACGCCGCCTAGCGAAGCCGCACGCATCGCCGACGGGATCGGCGGCGCCACGATGGCGGTCATGCCCGAGGCCGGCCACTCGAGCAATAC
>VGEO01000136.1 GCA_016869275.1 Alphaproteobacteria bacterium
GCCGAGCTTCCGACGCCGGAGAGACGGTCGAACCTCGATGACGAGCTGAGCGCCTGTCTGTCGGAGGCCGAGCTGAAGAAGCTTATTGCGCATCGCGGCGACAAAGGGTCATTTATTCTCGGACTGCAATACCAGACCATCCGCCAGCTTTTGAGCGATGAAAGAATACTCGACTCCATCTATGCAAATTTGACGGAGGATCTCGATGAGCTTTTTCGCCTGCAAGAGAGGTCAAAGCGGATTAAGGAGTATCCCTACGCGAGAAATTACTATTCCATCGCGCTCATCCTGGTGAAGCTTTTTATCGGAATGTTGCCGCTGTCTCTTTACTCCTCCGCGGTAGATCTCGGCAAGCCGATTGGCGCGGAGCACTGGACCGTCTGGCTCAATGTCGTATTCAGCGTCATTCTGGGCTGGATCTTTATGACACTGGAGAAGGTCGGCGAGAACTCTTCCAATCCGTTTGAAGGCGGCCCGAACGACGTACCCATCTCCGCGATTTCGAGGCGTATCGAGATTGAGATGAGGGCCATGCTGGGCGAAGAATTCGATCTCAAGCCGATCGAGCCGAAGTACAACATTTTGTTTTGAGGTTCAGCTCGGGATTACGATCACGCAAAGTAGCTCACGCCGCCGCTGTCATGCTTTGGCTCTGCCGTGGGCTTCGCTTCAAGCTCTTCTCCGCGCTCTTCCGGCTCGTCTTCTTCCGCGCCCGCGGCCTTCTTCGCGCCGCGCGAGTAAGTATCGTCCCCGGACCGCGCCGTTGCTTCGATATCGAAGAATGCGCTCAACTCCGAGTCGGCCGGCGGTGTCTTCACAACCGGCATTACGCGAATTCCCGCCACTGGGCTGATCTCCATAGCGCGCCTCGGGCAAGCCCCCCTGCTCATTCTTTCGGCAGGAATTCCACAATCTTTAATGTTTTCCGGATCATATTGCCCGGAATTGATACACTTGTTGAAAGCAAGAGACTATTTGGATCTGACTCAAAAGCTACCCCCTGGCTTTTTGGTGGTTACCCCCGTACCGCCCCGCCAAATAGAGGCAAGCAACAATCGAAACAGCAACGGCCATCCAAGACCTCCGAAAGATGGATTCACGCCGACTGCGGAAAGCAGCCATGTCAGGAATGGATAACATCGACTTCAAATTCCTGGCGGAACAAAGCGTCGACGTCATTTGCCTCTCGGGCTTCGATCGCTTGGTTCGCTATATCTCGCCTTCTTGCTATCAGCTTCTCGGCTTCACGCCCGACGAGCTCATCGGCAAGGGGCCCGAGGCCTACATCCTGGCCGACGATATGCCGCTCTTGTTGCCCGCCCGAGAGCGGATTCTCGCTTCGCCCACGCACAGCGACGTCACCACCCTTCGCATGAAGCGCAAGGACGGAGCCATCATTTGGGTTGAGATCAACGTACGTCTGGTGCGCGACACCGCCACCGGCGAACCCAAAGAGCACGTCATCGTGATGCGCGATGTTACGGAGAACAAGAAGCTGCTCGATCGCCTCACCGCGCTGGCGCTGTTTGACAGCCTGACCAATCTTTCAAACCGGCGCGCCTTCGACGCGGTTCTTGAGCGCGAGTGGAAGCGGACGGTACGCAGCGGGACGATAGGCCGTATTAGCGGCCTGCGCCAATTCCGAGACCTTCTCTCAAAGATGGAGGGTCAGCTCACCAAGGCGGACCGCCGCCGATTCCGAGAGATTCTCCTAATGGCGGAGCAGCTCGAGGCGGGCGTGCCCTGCTACTTCTGCAGCGCGCGTGCAGTTCATGCGGTTCGCAGTGGCGATTCACTCGTCCGCCTGGTGTGCGACCACCACGACGTCGATGGAAACCCCATATCAAGTGGCGATTTACCCATCCGACTGTCGGCGCGCTCAGCGGAAATGCGGCAAGAAACAGACGGCTGACTATACTTGGTAGAGATAAACTGTCGAATCCCGCAGTTGGAGTGCGGGATAGGCAAAATCGACAAGCACTTCACGCGCGAGCTGGTGGTGCTCGAGGCGCTCGCGCGCTGCACCGAGGCGGCGGTGCTCATGCGCGAGCGGCGCATCGGATCGGTGGCGGTGCGCGACGGCGGACAGGTGGTCGACCTGGTCACCGAGCGGGACCTGGTTACGCGCGTGCTGGCGGCGGGCGGCACCTCCGACCTTGCGCTCGGGGTGGTGGTGCGGCGCGATCTCCCGTCGGTGGAGCCGCGCTCGAGGGTGGAGGTCTACGCCGGCGGCGCGGGCATCGCCCACAGCGGACCTGAGAAAGTGCTGTAAACTCCGGCGGAGTCTCCCGACACCTCACCAGATGGATACTCGGCAGAAGCTGACCTTCGTGGACCGTGTCCCGCTCTTCGCGCTGCTCGATGCGCGCACGCGGAGCACTCTGGCGAAACGGCTGCGGACCCGGATCGTGGCGTTCGGCGAGCCGGTCTTTGCCGAAGGCGATGCGGGTGACGCCATGTATGTCGTCGTGTCGGGCCGGGCCCGGGTCACAACGGTGAACGCCGCCGGCGAAGAAGTGTCGCTGGCCGTGCTGGGTCCCGGTGATCATTTCGGAGAGGGCGCGCTACTGTTCGGCGCGGCGCGATCCGCCAGCGTGCGCGCGGCCGACGATTTGGTGCTCCTCGGTCTTGGCCGCGAGGAATTCGAGCGCCAACTGGCCGGCCGCCCCGCGGTGCGCACCGCGCTGCACCGGTTCATTGCCGAGACCGGCGTCCAGAATTTTCTCAAACAATACACGGCGCTGGGCACGCTGTCGTCGGTCGTGCTCCGAAGCCTCATCGGGGAGCTCGAGGAAGTGCACGCCGCCGCGGGCCACATCGTCGTCCGCGAAGGGGCCGTCGGCGATCGCTTCTACATCGTCCGGCGCGGCGCGTTGGAGGTGATCCGCGGCACCGGCGATCGCGAAGCGATCGTCGGTCAGATTGGCGAGGGCGAGTTCTTCGGCGAGCTCGCGCTGCTGAGCGGCGCGCCGCGCGCCGCGACCGTGCGCGCGAGGACCGACTGCGATCTCTACGCGCTGTCGAAGGCCGGATTCGATCGGGCGGTGGCCGCGTCGCCGGAGTTTCGCGCCCATCTCGAGGAGCGGGCGGCGCTGTACCGGGCGGCGGCGACCGCGGCCGACAGCGGTCGGGCGGCCCCCGCCGCCGCGCGTCCGCCAGCCGCCGACATCGAGGAGGACGAGACCCCTGAGGGCGTGCCTCCGAAAGCTCCGTGGTGGCGACGCGCGCTTCGTCGCTACCCGTCACTGAGGCAGCACGACCAGACCGACTGCGGCGCCGCAAGCCTCGCGATGATTACGGCCTACTACGGCGTGCCCGTCGGCCTGGCACGGCTCAGGGATCTGGCGAACGTGGACGCCGACGGAGCATCGCTGTGGTCGCTGGCGCAGGCGGCCGAAGTGCTCGGCTTCCATGCGCGCGGCCTTCAGGTGTCCTACGACGCGTTGGCGGACGTTACGTTGCCGGCCATCGTGCACTGGGAGGGCTACCACTACATCGTGCTCTACCGCGTTGGTCGGCGGCACGTGGTGGTCGGCGATCCGGCACTGGGCCTGAGACGCTTGTCGGTCGACGAGTTCCGCAACGGATGGACCGGCCGCGCCCTGGAGATGATCCCGACGTCGAGGCTGCGATCGACCGAGCGTCTCGCCGGTACGTATCACCGGTTCTGGCCGATTCTCCGGCCGTCTCTCGCGCTGCTCGCCGAGGTGCTGGCCGCGTCGCTGGTGCTCAACCTGCTCGGGCTCGGCATTCCGCTCTTCACGCAAACGGTCGTGGACCGCGTCCTCGTGCGCCGTTCGGTCGACCTGCTCAACCTGATGCTGGGCGGCATGCTGATGGTGGCCCTCTTCCAGGCGATTATCAGCGCGGTCCGGCGCGTCCTGCTGGTGCACATCTCCACGCGCGCGGACGCGCGCCTGCTCGGCGACTTCCTGGGGCACGTGATGAGCCTGCCGATGCGGTTCTTCGACGTCCGGAAGGTGGGCGACATCATCTCGCGTGTGGCCGAGAACGAAAAGCTGCAGGCCGTGATGGTGGGAACGATTCCCGGCGTGCTGCTCGATCTGCTGCTGGCGCTCGGCTATCTGGCGCTGATGGCCTTTTACAACATCCGCCTCACGCTGATGGTCTTGGCGGTGGTGCCGCTGTTCGCGGTCCTCCTGCTGGCGTTCACGCCCGCCATTCGCCGGAATCGCCGCCAGTACTTCAACCGGTACGCCTTGGCGTGGAGTTACCTCATCGAATCGGTCACGGGGATCGCCACCGTGAAAGCGATGGCGGTGGAGCTCCGGGTCCGATCGCGTCTGGAGTCGCTCTTCGTCGACTCGCTCCTGGCGGGCAGGAAGGGCGCGCAGATCGATACCGCGTATGCGACCCTTTCGACGTTCGTGCAGACGGTCGGCACCACGCTGTTCCTGTGGTACGGCGCCCAGCAGGTGCTGGACGGACAGTTGTCCATCGGTCAACTGCTCGCCTTCACGACGCTGGCGGCGAGCATCATGGCGCCGGTCGTCCGGCTCGTCGACGCGTGGGACGCGCTGCAGGACGCGCGCATCGCGGTCGAGCGGCTCAACGACGTCTTCGACGCCAGACCCGAAGAGGCCGTCTCGCGCGAGCTGCTGAATCCTCCACGGATCGAAGGACGGATCCGGTTCGAGAACGTGTCGTTCAAGTACGCGCGGAATCAGGACAAGCCGACCCTCGCCGGCATCTCGATCGAGATCAGCCCGGGCGAACGTGTCGCGCTCGTGGGCCGGTCGGGCTCGGGCAAGAGCACGCTCGCGAAACTGATTCTCGGCCTGTATCCCCCGACTTCCGGGCGCGTGCTCATCGACGGTCACGATCTGCGCGTGCTCTCCAAACGCACGCTTCGCCGGCGGATCGGCATCGTCCCGCAGGAGGTGTTTCTGTTTTCGGGAACGATCCGCGAGAACATCGCGTTGGGCGACGCCGACGCCCGGTTCGAGGACGTGGTGAGCGCGGCGAAGATGGGCGGCGCCCACGCGTTCATCTCCGACATGGCGATGGGGTACGACACGAAAGTCGGCGAGCGGGGGATGTCGCTGTCCGGCGGACAGCGGCAGCGCATCGCGCTGGCGCGTGCGCTGCTCCACGATCCCGACGTGCTGCTGCTCGATGAAGCCACGTCGGCGCTCGACACAGAGTCCGAGCGCGCCATTCGGCACAGCCTCGAGGAGGCGACGCGCCACCGGACGACCCTCATCATCGCCCACCGCCTGTCGACCGTGCAGCACGCGGACCGGATCCTCGTGCTCGACGCCGGCGCGATTGTCGAGGAGGGAACGCACCAGCAGCTTCTCGATCGCGGCGCCCTCTACGCCCACCTCGTGGGTCAGCAGGTGACCGAATGAACGACGACGCCGACGTCGCGACCGCCGACCCGGCCGAGACGCCGCCGCCGTTTGGCGACGGGAAGGCGGAGGATCGCCTGCTGCCCACCCCAGGCGTGTATCTGGCCCGCGGGCTGGCGTACGCCGTGGTCCTCCTCGGCGTCGCCGCTGTCGCCTGGGCCGCCATCACACCGCTCGACGTCGTCGTCAACGCGCGCGGGCGGCTGATGGTGCGCGACGAACCGATTCGCGTGACCCCCCCCGAGCCCGGCCTCGCCACCGATGTGCCCGTCCGCGTCGGAGACCACGTCCGTGAAGGGGATCTGCTGGTGCGCCTGGATTCGTTCAAGTACGGATCGGAGCTCGGGCAGGCGCAGGCGGAGATGGTGGGGCTCCTCGCCGAGATCGATCGTCATTCCCGCAGCGCTCGCGAAATTCGGGAGGGCGAAGAATTCATCCGGCAGCAGATGGAGACGACGGACCGGGCGGTGACCATCGAGTCGGCAAAGCTGGAGACCTGGCGCAAGGCCGCGGCGGAAGGTCTGGCGTCGCAAATCGACCTGCAAACGCAGGAGCGGGCGCTGATCGATGTCCGGAGCCGCGCGGCGCAGCTGCGCGGTGAGCTCGCGGCCCGCAAAGCCGACGCCGCCGAGCGCGACCGGCAGGCGGTGGAGGGACGGGCGAAGGCCGATGCACTGGCCGCGAAACTGCGGCAGCTGACAGGATTCGAGCGGCGGATGACGCTGGTGTCGCCCGTCGCCGGCGTCGTCACCCAACTCGCGGTGCTGCACCCGGGCAGCGTGGTGGGCACAGGCGACGCGGCCGTCGTGCTGGCGCCAGACGACAAGCCGCTCCTCGCGGTCATTCAGATCCGGAACGACTCGATGCGCCGGCTTCGTCCCGGACTGCCCGTGCGTCTGCGATTCGACGCGTATCCGTACCAGGACTTCGGCGATCTCGAAGGCGTGCTCGATCGGATCGACCCCGACGCGGGCGCGAGCGGGGAATATCGCGCGTGGGTCTCGCTGCGCCAGACGACATTGA
>VGEO01000137.1 GCA_016869275.1 Alphaproteobacteria bacterium
ATGCAAACGAATAATATTGACTGTTAATATCGATTACGTTGAACTATGGATATCGCGCTCGCCCGCACATTTTTGCAGATCGTTGAGACCGGGAGCTTTCTCGGTGCGGCCCAGCGGCTGAACTTATCGCAGTCGACGATCAGCATGCGGGTCAAAGAACTCGAATCGCAGCTCGGTCAGGCGCTGTTCGAGCGAAGCAAGGCCGGTGCGACATTGACAGCCGCCGGCGCACGTTTTTTCCCGCACGCATCGACCATGGTTCGCGCCTGGCGCCAGGCGAATCAGGAGGTCGGCCTTTCGACCCGCTTCAAGGCTGTGCTCGCGGTCGGCGGCCAGTTCAGCTTGTGGGATCGGCTACTGCTTCGGTGGCTCGGCGACTTCCGCCGAACCCAGCCCGACGTCGCGGTGCGGGCCGAGGTCGGACAGCCGGACGGACTCATGCGGATGATTTCGGAGGGATTGCTCGATATCGGCGTCATGTACAACCCGCAGCGCCGCCCTAACCTCGACGTCGAAGAACTGATCGACGAGACCCTGGTCCAGGTGACGACCGCGCCGGCGCCGGTGGCGCGTCTCGGGCCCGACTATATCTTCGTCGACTGGGGCCCCGATTTTCAGACCGAGCACGCCACCGCTTTTCCGGAGTTGGAAGCGCCGGGCACCGTCATGAGCCTCGGCGCCATCGGGCTGTCCTACATCCTCGAGAACGGCGGTTCCGGCTATTTCCCCGAGCGCGTGGTGCGACCGCTGATCGATGCCGGTACCTTACGGATGGTGTCGGCGGCACCGGTGTTCCACCGGCCGGCCTACGTCGTTCATCGGCGTTTCGAGGACGGCGACCCCGGTCACGTCGCGCTGGCCGGTTTGCGCGCGGTGGCGCGACGCGAATCGGTCGCGGCGGCGTAAGATGCGATTGCGCCGGTCGCGGCGCCCCATTAGGTTGCGCTCCCGACCATGTCCACCCAGCCGTCCAACGACCCAGGCTCCGCGTCCGAGGCCATCGCTGCGGTCGTACCGACCCGTTCCGCGCTCGGGCGCACGCTTTGGATCGCCCTCGGCTGGTTCTGCGTCGCGCTCGGCGCCATCGGCGTCGCGCTACCGATCATGCCGACCGTGCCGTTCCTGATCGTCGCGGCGTGGGCTTTCGGCAAGGGTTCGGAGCGCTGGCGCAATTGGTTGTGGAGCCATCCCTTGTTTGGCACCTACTTGCGGGTTTGGCATCGCTACGGCGTCATTCCGCCACGCGCCAAAGCGCTCGCTGTGGTCGCCCTGTCGGGGTCGCTCGTGCTGATGTGGCTGATCGGGATACCGGCCTATGCGATCGCCGCCGCGGCCGCGATCATGGCGGCGATCATCCTCTACATCCTGAGCCGCCCGAGTCGCCCGCCCGCCGATGCGCCGGATGAGGATCGCTACCCCTAGTCCAGCGGCGCTCAGAACCAACGCGGCGTTTCGGCGCGGTAGGTCTCGTAGGCGGCGCCGAACTTGGCGGCGAGATACACCTCTTCGCGCGCAATGACGCCGACCCTGAGGACCAATACGAACACCGCGGCGAGCGCCGCCATCGGCAGGCTTCCGACCGCCGCCGCAATACCAAGGTAAGCGAAGATCAGCCCCAGATAGATGGGGTTGCGCGAGCGTCGATAGGGGCCATCCGTCGCGAGGGCGACGGTCGGTTTATGCGTTTGGAGATTCGTCCCGATCGCCCGAAACCGAGCCAGGCTCGATACAAGAAGCACCGCGCCCGTCGCAAAGAACATCGCGCCAGTACCGTAACGGAACAGCGACGGAACCGGGGGAGTCGGCCAGAACCACTCCGCCGCATACCCCAGAGCCAGCAGCGCGACCGCGATTAACGGCGGCGGTGCAATGACGCCGGGATTGTCTCTCAACGGGGTGACGGGCACCGCGAATAGCTCGCTTGACAGATAAATAGACAATATAGTTGTCAATATCGTTAGAGCAAGAGAATTCGTCAGACTTGTCCCCCTTGAACTCGAGGCCTGACGACCTAAATCTGAAAATTGCCGAATGCCCGAACGGGGTTCGGTCTAACCCGGCCCGACCAGATCGGTAGGCCTTAACGCATGTCGCTCAAACTGGAGGATATGTCGCCCATGTTCGCATTCGATTTCTCCCCCCTCTTTCGCTCGACGGTCGGCTTCGACCGCCTCGCTCAGATCGCTGAGCAGGTGTCGCGGCTCGACGATTCGGCTACGAGCTACCCGCCCTACAACATCGAGAAAGTGGACGAGGACAGCTACCGCGTTACGCTGGCGGTTGCCGGATTCGCCGACTGCGAACTCGCCGTCGAGGTCAAAGAAAACGCCCTCGTCATCGCCGGCCGCAAGTCCGAAAAGGATGAGTCGGGCGATCGTTATCTCCACCGCGGCATCGCCGCCCGCGATTTCGTTCGACGCTTCGAGATCGCCGACCACGTCCGCGTTGTCGGCGCCACGCTCGAGAGCGGGCTGCTCCATGTCGATCTCGTGCGCGAGCTTCCCGAGGCTATGAAGCCGCGACGCATCGCGATCACAAAGGGAACTCCGGGGCTAATCGACAAAGCCAAGAAGCTGATCGATACCCACGCCGCTTGACCTCGCGCGCGGGCGGGATGCACCAGGCGTTCCGCCCGCGCCACGTTCGTACCGGCTCCGAATCGAGCCTGAGCTAGCGTGCCGGCTAAACTCCGCTATGATCGCCGTCGTTCGGCTGCCGCGCCCTGTTGCGGCCGCGCAATCGGTGGAAAAATGCGATGACGACGGTGGGTCCGCCCGCTGCGCCCTTCAACGAGCGTGAATGGCAGCGGCACGCTCGGCGCAATATGACGCATTCGATTGCGTTATTGGCAGCGATGGTGGCATTGCTGTCGGGATGCGCGTGGCTGTCCTTCGGCACGTGGGCGGCAATTGCGCTCGCGGTCGCTGCCGCAACGATTCTGGTCCTGGGACCGATGGCCGCCCCTCGGCTGATCCTCCGTTTCAACCGAGCGCGCCGTTTACGGCCGTTCGAGCTGCCAGCGCTCGCAAGCTTGGTACGGGAGCTCGCCGAGCGGGCTGGGCTCGATGCCGTTCCGTCGCTTCTTTACATTCCCGACCCGATCCCCAACGCCTTCGTGCTCGGTCGCCGGCGCGCGCCGATGATCGCGGTGACGGGCGGCCTGCTTCGGATCCTCGATCGACGCGAACTTGCCGGCGTACTCGCGCACGAGATCAGTCACATCCGCCACAACGATCTATGGATCCTGGGCGTTGCCGCTTTGCTCGGGCGCCTCACGCTCCTGCTCGCGGCGATCGGCGTCGTGACGTTGCTGGTCGGATTGCTGTTTGCCGTAGCCGGCCACGACATCGTGGCGATCGGGTGGATCGGAGCCCTGCTTGCGGCACCCGCCGCTGTTCTTCTCGTCTATGCCGCGCTTTCGCGCACGCGCGAGTTCGAGGCCGATCTCGGCTCTACGGCCCTAACACGGGACCCGCTGGGGTTAGTGTCGGCCCTCGTGACGCTCGAACGCCATCGCGTGAGCAGCTGGTTCGCGTGGTTCCTCCGCGGCGGTTCGGCAACAGTCGCGCCGACGGTTGGGCCTCATCCCGGAACGCACGAGCGAATCCGCAGGCTTCTGTCTCTAAAGGAAGCGGGACGGTCGGAGCGACCGACCTACGGGATCGCGGTTGTCGTTCCGGCGGGTTCCTTGATAGACCATCTAGGGTTGCGACGGTGGCTCGCGCCAATGGCCTAAGTTGTGCTAACAGGATTCCCTAATTGACCGCGCTCCGGAACGAGGTCACTCTAAACCGCTGTCACAATAAGAGCTTTGGGCCCCGCTAGCACAACGATGGAACGGGTTACTTTTCAGGTCTACTCGTTCGAAGGCGATCGCTGGATGCTCGACGAGCAGTACCCCAAGGAGAAGCAGAGCATGGCGATCGAGGCCGCCAAGCGACTCACTTCGCAACCAGGGGTAAAGGCCGTGAAAGTTGTTCGCGAGACCTACGACGACGACAGCGGTCGATATAAGGAGTTTACCGTCTTCGATAGCCAGCGTGTCGGCCGGCGCCCCGCTTCGCCGAGCGACCAGTAGACCTTGCGCTCGTCCGACGACGACTGCCGAGAATCCTTCCGCTAAAACAATCGCTTAGAACGGCGGTTCCGGACAAGACATCTACGCGCGCCGAGCCGCGTTCGCAACGTTTGAATAACGATCGGCCGAAGGCGATAATGTGGATTGAAAGCGCCGCCATAAGGCGCAGGGGTGAGGGAATGACGGAGTGGAATTATTATTTCGAGTCGTGCCACGCAACCCTGAACTCGGGGGGGACCGTTCGTCTCCCGGGCGGGCACGGGATCGTGACCCTGGCCGATGACGCCGATGGCGCCGATTGCGAGAAGGTCTTCTTTCCCGCGCGGCAGTCGCTTTTTACGCTCGTACCCGGCGTCATGGCCCTGCTCGAACGCCACGGTCTGGCGACCCGCTACGGAAAAGTGCGCGGGTAACGCGCTCTCGGCAGCTAAGCCGTATTTCTCGACTCGAGCGCCGTGCGTCGGGGCGAAGCCTTTCCTGGTCTATCGGCATGTCTCTCGCGGGTGGTATGTCACCGATTTAGTCAATAAGTTATCCTAAATCAAGTAAATTATTATCCTATAATCGCGAGGCCAAGTTCGGATAATATATTGTCTATGATCTCGGACGGCCTTCGCGACAACCTGCTCGCGCGCATGCGAATCCTGAAGCTGTCGCGGCGCGCGCTGTCGCTCCGAGCGGGCTTGAGCGAAGGCGCGGTCAAGGCGATCCTGGCCGGCCACTCCAAGCATCCGCGCCACGACACGCTCGAAAAAATCGCTGCGGCGCTCGCCTGCACGTTGAGCGAGCTGCTCGGCCTCGGCAAGGACGAGGGCGCGAGCGTTCTCCATCGCGTGCCGGTGCGCGGCGAGGTGCGGGCCGGGGCCTGGGTCGAAGCGTTCGAATGGCCGCGCACCGACTGGTTCGAGGTCGCCGTTCCCGCCGATACGCGTTATCCCGCGCTGCCGCGCTTCGGCCTGGTGGCGCGCGGTCCGTCGATGGACCTGATCTATCCCGACGGCACGGTCCTGATCTGCATCGCCTTCGCCGACCTCGGCCGCGATCCGCGCACCGGCGAGCGCGTCATCTGCCGCCGCCGCCGCCCGGGCGGCGAATACGAGATCACGGTCAAAGAGTACGTCGTCCGCGACGGCGCACACTGGCTGCTGCCGAAAAGCACCGACCCGGAATTCCAGTCGCCGGTCAAACTCGAGTCCGGACGCGACGGCGAGGTCGGTGTCATCGCGTTGGTGGTCGGGAGTTACCGCCCCGAGTGATACGATAATTTATTGTCTGTTTTTTCGTTTACAGATAAATAATTATCTATAGAGTTGCGGGGGAACGGGCCCCATGGCAACCCCGGCAATCTCCTCCGATCAAACCGCCCCGCTGGCGACCGAGTCGCCCGAGCTGTCGGTGTTCGATGTCGCGGCCGTTCGGCTCCAGACCTACTGGACCGAAGGCGGCGACGGCATGGTGATCGTGCGGATCGAGGATGCCAGCGGCCGCGCCGTGATCTCGGCCTCGTTGTTCGGCGCGGCGGCCGCGGGCCGGCACCGGCTCCCGCCGCGGATCGAAACCGGCGTTTACGACGAACGCGCCCCCCAACGCCGCGCCGACGTCCTGCCGGCGGCCGAGCGCGGCGGGCTCGTTCGCTACCTCATCGTCGGCGATAGCGAGGCCGCGGTGCGCGCCGAGGGCGAGGCGTTTCGCCACGGCTGGGGCTTCGCCTACGACCCGATCGTCGGCGAGCCGTATCGCCAGAGCGACGGCAAATGGGTGAGCGAGGCTTCGCGGGCGGCGGTGCGGGCGGCGGCCGACATCCGGTGCCTCACCCACGTCGAAGTCGCCATCGTCGGGCGCGACGACGCCCTGACCCGCCCGGCGAGCCTCGGCCTCTCGCGCGCCTTCGACCGGCTGTTCGACGCCGACGATATCGCTGGTCCGATCGGGTGGTCCGACGTCAATCGGTTGCGACGCGAGCTGATCGCCCGCCACCGGCGGCGGCTCCGCCGCCCTCGCTGAGGGCCCGTCCGGCTCGCTCCGCTCGCCCCCCCTTCCCCCGCGGAGGCGGAGCGGGGGAGGGAGTATCGAGGACGGCTCCGCTCTGGGGTGGCTCAGTGGCGATAGCCGCGGTCGGAGCGGTCGAGCATCCGCATCCACGCC
>VGEO01000138.1 GCA_016869275.1 Alphaproteobacteria bacterium
CGCGCCCGATCCGGCGGGCGCCCCGATCGGCGGGCGTTTTTCATTGAGCGCGGCGGGCGGCGGGGTCGGCGGCAGTTGCGCCGACACCGCGTTCGAGGTGCGGCCGGTCTCGGGCATCCGAGCCGGCCCGGGTGCCCGCGCGGCGGCGGCCGGCGCCGGCGGTTCGGGCGCCGGTTTGGCCATCGGCTCTTCGGGCGCCGGCAGAACCTTTTCCTGTCCCGGCGAGGCCACCCCGGCGGGCGAGACACGCTGGTAGACGAGCTTGTCCTGGTGCGGAATCTGCAAGCCGCCCGGCGAGTCGGGCTGAACCCGGGTCCGCGCCGGATCGGCCGCGACCACCGGCAAGGCCTCCTTGCTACCGCGCTGATGCCCGGTGTCGTAAGCCATGACGATCGCGATCGTGAGGACCGCGAGCCCGGCCGCTGCGATGCCGCCCTTCACCAGAACCGCGCGCTCGGGCAGAACCAGCCACCGACGCGGCGGTTTTTCCTCGTATTGAAGGAGCGGCGGGGGACGATCGACCTCGGACATCGGGTTCTTTCTGGCTTAGCGCATCTCTTCGACCGGTGCCACGCCCATCACGGCAAGGCCGGCGGCGATCACCTCAGCGATGCCCTGCACCAGTGCCAAGCGCGCGAAGGTGAGGTCGCGGTTGCCAGGCACGATGAAGCGGAGCGCGGGGTCGTCGTTGCCGAGGTTCCAATGCGCGTGGAAGTCGCCGGCGAGGTCGTAGAGATAAAACGCGATCCGATGCGGCTCGTGCGCGCGCGCCGCCGCTTCGACAGTCTCGGGAAAATGCGCGAGCCGCTTGATGAGCTGAAGCTCGCCCGCATGGCCGAGCAGCGCGAGCGGCGCTTGCCCCCACGCCGGCTCGGCGAGCTCAAAGTCGGGATGCTCGGCCGCGACCCGGCGCGCCACCGAGCGAGCGCGGGCGTGGGCGTACTGGACGTAGAACACCGGGTTTTCGCGCGATTGCTCCAGCACCCTGGTCAGGTCGAAATCAAGCATGGCGTCGTTTCGCCGCGTCAGCATGATGAAGCGGACGACATCCTTGCCGACGGCGTCGATCACATCGGCCAGGGTCACGAACTCGCCCGAACGCTTCGACATCTTGACCGGCACGCCCTGGTCGAGCACGCGCACCATGTTGCAGATCTTGACGTCGAGCTGGGCTTTGTCGCCGGCGAGCGCGGCGATCGCCGCCTGGACGCGCTTGACGTAGCCGCCATGATCGGCGCCCCACACGTCGATCAAGATCGGGAAGCCGCGCTCGATTTTGTCGAAGTGGTAGGCGATGTCGGCCGCGAAATAGGTCCAGCTGCCGTCGGATTTCTTGAGTGGGCGGTCGACGTCGTCGCCGAACCGGGTGGCGCGAAACAGCGTTTGCGGGCGCGGTTCCCAGTCCTCGGGCACCATGCCCTTGGGCGGCTCGAGCACGCCGGTGTAGATGACACCCGCCTGTTCGAGCCGCTCGAGCGCGGCCTCGACCCGGCCGGTGGCATGGAGCGAGCGTTCCGAGAAAAACACATCGAACCGGATGCCGAGCCGATCGAGGTCGGCGCGGATCAGCCCCAGCATCCGTTCGACCGCAAAATCCCGGACCGGCGCGAACCACGTCGCCTCGGGCTGGTTCAGCCACTTGCCGCCGTCGCGGACTTTGAGCGCTTCGGCGACCGGAAACAGGTAATCACCCGGGTAGAGACCCTCGGGCATGATGCCGGGCTTCTCGCCGCATGCTTCGCGGTAGCGGAAATAGAGCGAGCGCGCGAGCGCTTCGATCTGGCCGCCGGCGTCGTTGATGTAGTACTCGCGCGTCACCTCGTAGCCGGCTTTTTCGAGCAGCACGGCGAGCGCATCGCCGAATACCGCGCCGCGCCCGTGGCCGACGTGGAGCGGCCCAGTCGGGTTGGCCGATACGAACTCGACGTTGACGCGTCCGCCTCTGCCGATGGTCGAGGCACCGTAGGCCGTCCCCGTCGCCAGGATCTCGCCGAGACGCGCGTGCCAAAACCCGTCGCGCAGCGCCACGTTGACGAAGCCGGGGCCGGCGACCTCGACTGCAGCCACCGCGGAATCCTCCCGCAGTCGAGCCGCCAAGGCGTCGGCGATCTTGCGCGGCGGCATCTTGGCCTGCTTGGCCAGCACCATCGCCGCGTTGATGGCGATATCGCCGTGGCCCGCTTCGCGCGGCGGAGCGGCCGAGACAGCGTCGAGCGCGAGGCCGGCAGGAAGCGCCGCCGCACCCATCAAGCCTTCTATTTCTCTCTTAACGATCGACTGAAAATGACTGAAAACGTTCATTATTTTATATGTCACCACCGCACAAGCGCTTGTGCTCGTCGAGCGCGAAACGATCGGTCATGCCGGCAATGTAATCGGCGATCAGGCGCGCTGTCTTGGCTTTTTCGGGCGTGCGCTCGAGCCGCTCCTGCCACTCGGTCGGCAGGCACGCCGGCTCGCCCATGAAGGCCTCGAACAGATCGGTCACGATCTCTCGCGCGCGCCGGTGCGAACGCTGCTGACGAAAATGGGTGTACATCCGCGCGTAAAGGAATGCGCGCAACGATTGTTGATGGGCGTGCATCTCGGGCGAGAAACCGACTATGGGCGTGCCGGCGGCGCGGATCGCGTCGGCCGAGGCCGCACCCGATCGGGCGAGGCGTCGGCGGGTCTCTTCGATCAGGTCGTTGATCATGCGATCGATCAGCCGGCGCGAGAGCTCGTGCACCAGCCGGCCGCGCTCGAGTGAAGGAAAGCGCGTCGTGATCGTCTCGATCAGCGGCCCGACCAGCGGCAGTTCGAGTAGATCGTCGAGCGCGAAGATGTTGGCGCGAAGCCCGTCCTCGATATCGTGGGTGTTGTAGGCGATATCGTCGGCGAGCGCGGCGACCTGGGCCTCGCCCGACGGATAGGTTGCGAGCTCGAGGTCTTGGACCGCGACGTACTCGACGATCGCCGCTGGCAGCGGGCGGGTCGCCGGCAGGAGCGGCCCGTTGTGCTTGACCACGCCTTCCAGACTCTCCCAGGTGAGGTTGAGGCCGTCGAACTCGGCGTAGCGGCGTTCGAGCTTGGTCAGGATGCGAAGCGTCTGCGCGTTGTGGTCGAACCCGCCATAGGGCGTCATCACCGCATCGAGCGCGTCCTCGCCGGCGTGGCCGAACGGGGTATGGCCCAAATCGTGGGCGAGCGCCAAGGCCTCGGCCAGATCTTCGTCGAGCCCGAGCACGCGGCTCGCCGAGCGCGCCACCTGCGACACTTCGAGGCTATGGGTCAGCCGGGTGCGGTAGTGGTCGCCCTCGTGGGCGATGAACACCTGGGTCTTGTGCTTGAGGCGCCGGAACGCGGTCGAATGGATGATGCGATCGCGGTCGCGCTGATAGACCGACCGGGTCGGACTCTCGGGCTCGGGGTGGAGGCGACCGCGGCTGGCGTCCGGGTGGCAGGCGAAGGGGGCATAGGCGAAGCGGACCGCCATGGGCCGACACTAACTCGGCCCCGGAGACCGATCAACACGGGCGGCCGCGTTCGGTCGCTATTTGACAGTCGGCCGTCAAGCGATACATATCAAGAGGTTGGTAGCGACCCATTCGCACCGTATCCGAGCCCGACGCCCAAGGACGTGCCGATGACCGACGCCCCTGCGCTCCTCCTCTCCGAGAACGCCGCCAAGCGGATCGCACATTTAGCCAAGCAAGAAAGCAAGCCGGTCATGTTCCGGATCGCGGTCTCGGGCGGCGGTTGCTCGGGCTTCCAGTACGGGTTCTCCTTCGACGACACCAAGAACGAAGACGACCAACTGTTCGAGCAGAACGGCGTCAGGGTCGTGGTCGATACGACCTCGCTGGCCTACCTCGCCGGCTCGCAGGTCGATTTCGTCGAGGACTTGGTCGGCGCGGCGTTCGCGATCAAGAACCCGAACGCGTCGTCCTCGTGCAGCTGCGGTAATTCGTTCGCGGTCGGCTGACGGCGCCGCGAGTTCCGGTAGCGGCGGCGGTGGGCGGCCGTCTCTGCGGCGTGCTTCGCATGAAACTCGCGACCTGGAACATCAACGGCGCGCGCGCCCGGCTCCCTAACTTGCTGGCGTGGCTGCGCGCGGCCAAGCCGGACGTCGCGCTCCTGCAAGAGATCAAGTGCGAGGACGACAAGTTCCCGCGGCTCGAAGTCGAGGAGCTGGGCTACAACATCGAGACCCACGGCCAAAAGGGCTTCAATGGCGTCGCCATCCTGTCGAAGTCGCGGCTCGAGGACGTCGAGCGCGGGCTGCCGGGCGATAAGGACGACGCCCAGGCGCGCTATATCGAAGCGACCGTCGGTACGCTCCGCGTTGCCTCGCTCTACCTCCCCAATGGCAACCCGGCGCCGTCGGAGAAGTTCGACTACAAGCTCGCCTGGATGGATCGCCTCCACGACCGCGCCCGGGCGCTGCTCGCGGCCGAGGCAGCGTTCGTCCTGGCAGGCGATTACAACATCTGCCCGAACGATCGCGACGTGTACGACCCGCAAGCGTGGGAGAATGATGCGCTGTGTCGGCCGGAATCGCGCCAACGATTTCGGAAGACGCTTTATCTGGGGCTTATCGACGCGTTCCGCGCGCTCCATCCCGATGAGACCGCCTATACGTACTGGGATTATCAAGCCGGGGCGTGGCGCAAGAACCAGGGCTTGCGGATCGACCACCTGCTGCTCTCGCCGCTCGCGGCCGACCGCCTGAACGCCTGCGAGATCGACCGCGACGTCCGCGGCCACGAGGAAGCCGGGGCCAAAGCCTCCGACCACGTGCCGATCTGGTGCGAACTGGCCGAGAAAGGCCGGGCGCTGCCGATCTGACCGGTCGGATCAAGCTTCGCGCAGACGCTTGGCGACGGCCGGCCGCTTGAGCGAGGCGACGAAGAACGGGATCGCGGCCGAGGTGCCGGTCCAGATTTCGCCGGTGGTCGACTGCGCAAACCCGAAGCGCGTTTCGCTCAAGACAGGGTGCTTCTGGATCGCCGGCGTGAGATACGCGACCACCGACTCGCCCGGCGCCAGCGTACGCGGCCAGCCCAAGGCATCGTGGAAGAGCGGCTCGGTCATGCCGAGCATCGGGTGATCGAACCAGCCCGCCAGCCCCACTTCGTCGATCGTCACCGCCTCGCGCCCGACATTGTCGATGACCAAGCACAGCGTTGGCGTCGAGAGACTGTTCTTGGCGATCAGCGCGAGTTCGCGCGGCCGATCGCCCATCGCCACCGCTTCACGCGAGATCGCGTACGCGACCTTGGGCCGGACGCGCAGGTGCCGCGCCTCGCCCGACCATCGCCCCGCCAACTCGAACAGGGGCCCCAGCCAGTTGTAGAACGTCCACTTGAGATTCAAAGCTGCCGCTCTTTAAGGATGGAACCGTAGACATTAAGGAGAAAACCTTACTCGGAGATGAACGCGCGAATCCAGAGGTTAGCGGTTCGCGCATTGCGCGCGTCCGAGCCGCCGGCCTCCCGCGGGTTAGATGTCAGCGTAGACGTGGGTCTCGGCCTTGCCGCCGGGGTGGGTGACGGCGCCCTGCTCGGCGTCGCCGACGTTCCGTGCATAGCGCCAGATCGCGCCCGACTGGAAGTCGGACTTGCGCGGCTTCCACGCCTTGCGCCGCTTGGCGAGCTCGGCCTTGGTCAAGTCGACCTCGAGCACGCCTTTTTCGGCGTCGATCTCGATCATATCGCCGTTCTTCAGGAGCGCGATCGGCCCGCCGACCGCCGCCTCGGGCCCGACATGGCCGATGCAGAAGCCGCGGGTCGCACCGGAGAAGCGACCGTCGGTTATGAGCGCGACCTTCTCGCCCATGCCCTGGCCGTAGATCGCGGCCGTGGTCGAAAGCATCTCGCGCATGCCTGGGCCGCCGCGCGGGCCTTCGTAGCGGATGACCAGCACCTCGCCCTCTTTGTATTTCTCGGCCTTGACGGCGGCGAACGCCTCTTCCTCGGAATTGAACACCCGGGCCGGTCCCGTGAACTTGAGCCGCTTCATGCCGGCGACTTTGACGATCGCCCCTTGCGGCGCGAGGTTGCCTTTCAAGCCGACCACGCCGCCGGTCGGCGAGAGCGGCGCCGAGGTGAGACGGATCACATCCTGGTTCTTGGGGAAGGTCACGTGGCGCAGGTTCTCGGCGATCGTCTTGCCGGTCACGGTCATGCAATCGCCGTGGAGGTAGCCGCCGTCCAAGAGCGCCTTCATCAGGATCG
>VGEO01000139.1 GCA_016869275.1 Alphaproteobacteria bacterium
CGCCGCCGATGCGCTCGCCCAGGCCAAGGACTCGGTCGTCATCGTCATGCGGCTCGAGCCGGCGCCGGGCCTCGACCCGACCATGGGCGCGGCCGCCGCGATCGGCGAGGTCACGTCCTACAACGTGTTCGAAAACCTGGTCCGTATGGACCAAACCGGGAAGATCCATCCGATGCTCGCCGAGAAGTGGGCGATCTCGGAGGACGGCCTGAGCTACGTCTTCGACCTCGTCAAGGGCGTCAAGTTCCACGACGGCACCGACTTCGATTCGGCCGACGTCAAATACACGTTCGAGCGCAACATCGGCGAAAAGAGCACCAACAAGGACAAGGCGCTGTTCGCCAACATCGCGGCGATCGAGACGCCCGACAAGAATAAGGTCGTGCTCAAGCTCAAGTCTCCGAACTCGCTCTTTCTGTTCAAGTTGGCGCAGGCGCCGTCCTCGATCGCCAACGAAGAAGCGGTCGCCAACATCGGCACCGCTCCGGTCGGCACCGGCCCCTACAAGTTTATCAAGTGGACCAAGGGCGATTCGGTCGAGCTCGAGAAGTTCGCCGGGCACCGCGATGCGGCCAACACCAAGATCGCCAAGGTCAAGTTCCGCTTCATCACCGACGAGGCGGCACAGGTCGCGGCGCTGCTGGCGGGCGATGTCGACTACATCACCAACGTCTCGCCGGAAAGCGTCGACCAGCTCCGCAAGAATCCGGCACTCCAGGTCACGGTCGGCACCACCGAGGGCGAGACCATCCTCACCATGAACAACAAGCATCCGGCGCTCTCCGACGTGCGGGTACGCCGCGCGATCATGCACGCGATCGACCGCAGGGCGGTGATCGACGGCGCCCAGGCCGGGTTCGGCACGCCGATCGGCGCCCCGTTTGCGCCGCATCATCCGGCGTACGTCGATCTGACCGGCATGTCGTCGTACGACCCGGCCAAGGCCAAGGCGCTCCTCAAAGAGGCCGGCCAGGAAGGCAAACTCGAACTCTCGCTCAAGCTGCCGCCGCCGTCCTATGCGCGCAAGGGCGGCGAGATCATCGCCGCGATGCTGGGTCAGGTCGGGATCAAGACCAAGATCGAGAACGTCGAGTTCGCGCAGTGGCTCGACGCGGTGTTCCGCAAGAAGCAGTACGACCTCACCATCATCTCGCACGTCGAGCCGATGGACATCATCAACTACACCAACCCCGACTATTACTGGCAGTACGACAGCCAGGAGTTCCGCGACCTCTACAAGAAGTTCGAGATGGCGGTGTCCGAAGCCGATCAGAACAAGCACCTGCAGGCGATGCAGCGCAAGCTCGCCGAAGACATGGTGAACGGTTACTTGTTCGAGTTCGCCAAGCTCGGTGCTGCCAAGAAGGGCTTGAAGGGCCTGTGGTCCAACCAGCCCGCTTTCATCAACCACGTCGCCGCGATGTCGTGGGAGTGAGTTGAAATGTCCCCTCCCCCTCGAAGAGGGGGAGGGTAGGGAGGGGCACCCCTCCCCCTCTCCCCAAGGGGAGGAGGACAGCAGTAGCCGCCGAAAGGTCCTCGCGATGCGCCTGCTCATCGCCATGATGAAGCACGAGACGAATACGTTTTCGCCCGTGCCGACCGACTTGGCTCGCTTCCGCGCCTGGGGTTTGCACGAGGGCGCGGACGTGATCCGCGCCTATGGCGCGACGCGGATGCCGGTCGCGGCCTATCTCGAATTGGCGCGCGGGGCGGGGGCGCAGGCGGTCACGCCGTTGGCCGCCGAAGCGATGCCCTCGGGCCGGGTCGCGCGTGACGCCTACGAATACATGGCCGGCCGTATCGTCGAGGCGGCCGCGGGGTGCGACGGCGCGCTCCTCGATCTCCATGGCGCAATGGTCGCCGAGCATGTCGATGACGGCGAGGGCGAACTGCTCGAACGCCTGCGCGGCCGAGCGCCTGGGCTGCCGATCGCCGTCACCTGCGACCTCCACTGCAATTTGACCGAACGCATGGTGCAGAATTCGACCGCGCTGATCGGCTACAAGTCCTATCCGCACGTCGACATGTACGAGGTGGCGACCCAGGTCGGGCGCATCGTGCTCGATGCCATGCACGGCCGCGCCCGGCCGGTGATGGCGTGGGGCAACGTGCCGCTCCTCTCGCAGACGCTCCGCCAGGGCACCGACGATCCGCCGATGCGCGAGCTGATCGCGGCCGCGCGCGCCGCCGAGCGCGAGCCCGGCATCCGCGCCGCGACCGTATTCGGCGGCTTCGCCTTGGCCGACATCGCCGATGCCGGCACCTCGGCGATCGTCGTCGCCGACGGCGATGCGGCTCCGGCCGCGCGTGTCCGCGACCGCCTGCTCGCGCAGGCTTGGACAGCGCGCGAGGAGTTCGTCTATCGCCACGAGCCGCTCGCGCGCGCGGTCGCCCGCGCCAAGACCCTGACCGACGGGCCGGTCGTTCTGCTCGATCACGCCGACAACTGCGGCTCGGGCGGAACTCAAGATGTCATGGCGGTGATCGCCGAAGTGCTGCGCCAGGGCTTGGACGACGTCATCGTCGCCGCCGTGTGGGACCCGGGCGCGGTCGCGCAGATGCAGCAGGCGGGGATCGGGGCGCGGGTGACGATCGCGCTCGGCGGCAAGACCGACATGCCGGCGATCGGGCTCGAAGGCCGGCCGCTCGCCGTGACCGGCACGGTGCGCACGCTCACCGACGGCGAGTGGATCGTGCGCGGGCCGATGTACACCGGGGTCAAGGTCCAGATGGGTCCGACCGCAGTGCTTGACACCGGCAAGATGAAGATCGTCGTCGTCTCGCGCCATCACGAGCCGTGGGATCAGGGCGTCTTCACCTCGGTCGGCCTGTCGCCGCCGCACGCGCGCTACATACTTTTGAAGTCGCGCATCCACTATCGCGCCGGCTTCGCGCCGCTCGCCAAGGCGACCATCACCTTGGACGGCGCCGGCGTCACCACCTCGGACAACGCGATCCTCAACTACCGGCGCGTGCGCCGGCCGATCTATCCGCTCGATCGCATCAACGAGCCTTGAGACCGCCCCGCTTCCGCCTTGACTCATTGGTGGGGAGTCCTCCCTCGCAGAGGGGAAGGGTAGGGAGGGGGTCATCGCCGGATCGGATGGGCCCAGACCGAGCCGGGAAAAGAACCAGCGGCGCGTGTGAGAGTGAACATGACCGACAACCGGAACAACAACAACGGGTTCCGGGTCGCCAGTACGCCCCGCGCCGGAGCCGCCGGGTCCACGGACCCGGCGGGTGCGCCCGGGTGCGTCCAGGGCCGGCCATGATGAAAGCCGCGGCTTTTTCGCCTGCGGCAGGGGCGGCGCCCGCCTTGGGCTACCAGCCGGCGGGCGCCGTACTCCCAACGGCCGATCTATTGCTCGAACCGCGTCGATGCGCCTTAGGCGGCCTCGGTCAGGCCCAGTTCGGTTAGCGCCGCGCGGGCCGCGCCGATGCCCTTGACCTGTACTGCGGCGATATCGAGCCTGCGGGCGGCGGCGACGTTGGGCTCGTTGTCGTCGAGGAAAAGAATCTCGGCCGGCGCGAGCCCGAGCGCCGCGATCGCGTGCGCGAAGATCGCGGAATCGGGTTTGACGTGCCCGATCTCGTAGGAGAGGAACCGCCGCTCGCACGCGGCGATGAGCGCGCGGAGATCAGCGTTGCTCGCCATGTGCAGTGCGTTGGTGTTGCTGAGACACCCGGTTATGGCGCGCTTGCCGACTTCGGCGATCAGGTCGAGCGCACCCGGGAATGCGTGCGTGATCCAGCCGCGGAACGAGGCGAGGAAGGCCTCGGGTGCGAGGTCGAACCCGTCTTCGGCGATGAACCCGGTCGCGAACTCCTCGGGCGCGCAGCGGCCGGCCTCGAAGCGCTGCACCCAGGGCGAGGCCAGCCACTGCCGCCAGATCGCGGCGCCGTCGGCGCGGCCCGTGAGGCGCGCGATCTCGGCGGTGCCGATGGTCTCGATCAGGACGCCGCCCAAGTCGAACAAGACCGCGCGCGGGCGCACGATGGTGCGCCCATCGACGCGCCGGCTAAGACCGTCGCCGCAGCACGACTTCATCGCCGGGGCGCGGCGGCTCGCCGCGCTTTCGCTGCATCGCCTTCATCGACCGCTCGCGACGGCCCCGCTACCGGACGGGCGCCAGCGTCTTTTCGATCGCCGCCAAAGCCTCGGGCGGAATCGTCCGCCCGGCCGCGCCGGCGTTCTCGACCACCTGCTCGGGCTTGGTCGCGCCGATGATCGCCGAGGCGATGCTCGGCAGTCGCAGCACCCAGGCGAGCGCGAGCTGCGCCATGGTGAGCCCGAGGCCGGCAGCGATCGGCCGCAAGCCTTCGATCGCGGCGAGCGCGGCAGGCTTCAAGTAATCGTTCGGGAAGAACCCGCCCATCGAGCGGCTCTTGGCGCGCGAATCGGCGGGCGGCGCGTGACCCGGCTTGTACTTCCCGGTCAGCACGCCTTGCGCGAGCGGACAGAACACGATCTGACCGATGCCGTTCTTCGCGCAATAGGGGATGACCGCCGCCTCGGGGCCGCGCTCGAGCAGCGAGTATTCGGGCTGGCTCGACACGAATCGGGTAACCCCCGCCATCTCGTGCGCGGCGCGGATCTTGTCGGCCGGCCACTCGCTGAACCCGATCCAGCGCACCTTGCCGGCTTTGACCACGTCGGTGAGCGCGGGCATCGTCTCTTCGAGCGGCGTGCCTTTGTCGTAGCGGTGGCACTGATAAAGATCGACGTAATCGGTCTTGAGCCGTTTGAGCGAGGCGTCGAGCTGCTTCATCACCTGGGTGCGCGAGAGTCCGGAATCGTTGGCGGTCATCGGAAAATAGAGCTTGGTCGCGAGCACGTACGAGGTGCGCGGTATTCCTTTGAGCGCTTCGCCCAGGAACGTCTCGGCGCCGCCGCGGCCGTAGATATTGGCGGTGTCGATGAAGTTGATGCCGCAGTCGAACGCGGCGCGAACGCAGGCGCTCGCCACCTTGGCCTCGACCCCGACGCCGTAGGTGAGCCACGAACCGAGCGCGATTTCCGAGACCTTCAAGTCGCTGGCGCCGAGCGTGCGGAACTTCATGCTTGTCTCCTCAGCGCATGACAACGGGGACCTTGGGCACTGCCGCAAGCAAGGTGCGCGTATACGCATGCTGCGGGTCGGCGAAAATCGCGTCGGTGGCACCGCATTCGACGATGGTACCCTGGTTCATTACCGCGACTTCATCGCATACATAGTCGACCACGGCGAGATCGTGGCTGATCAGGAGATAGGTGACGCCGAACTCGTGGGCTAGGTCCTTCATCAAGTTGAGCACTTGCGCGCGCACCGACAAATCGAGCGCCGATACCGGCTCGTCGGCGACGATCAGTTCGGGCCGCGTGATCAGCGCGCGCGCGATCGCGATCCGCTGGCGCTGGCCGCCCGAGAACTCGTGCGGGTACTTGGCGAGATCGCCCTCCTTGAGGCCGACCGCTTGCAGCGCCTCGACGACGCGGGCGCGGCGCACGTCCCTGGCGGTCGGTTCGAGAGCGTCCAAAGGCTCGGCGACGATGCGGCCGACGCGGTAGCGCGGGTCGAGCGAGCCGAACGGGTCCTGGAACACCATCTGGAAGTGCCGCCGCAGTCGCCTGAGCGCGGTCGGATCGAGGGCGCCGAGGTCGGTGCCGCGGAAGCGGACATGGCCGGCGGTCGGCGGCTCGAGCGCCATCACCAGGCGCGCGAGCGTCGATTTGCCCGAACCCGACTCGCCCACCAATCCGAGGCTCGTGCCGCGCTTGACGGCGAGCGACACGCCGGCGACCGCCGTGACCGTCGGCGGCTTGGCGAGCAGGTGCTCGCGCGGCAGCGCGTAGATCTTGGTGACATCCTCGACCTCGACCAGGAAGCCCGGCGCGGTCGCGGTCATGACGGCCGCCACTGCGCCCGCGCTTCGGCGCTGCGCCCGCACCACACCCGGTGCGCGGGCGCGACCTCGACCGCCGGCGGCGCCGCCGCGCGGCAGGCGTCGATCGCGAGCGTGCAGCGGTCGGCGAAGGTGCAGGCGGCCGGCATGTCCGGCAAGTCGGGCACGACGCCGGCGATCGTCGCCAGCCGTTCGCGGCGCGCGGCGCGGCCGAGCTTGGGTACGGCCGCGAACAGGCCCTG
>VGEO01000140.1 GCA_016869275.1 Alphaproteobacteria bacterium
GACCACGCCGAGCGTGACGGCGACGGTCACTGCGAAGGTGATGGTGGTCAGCGCCAGAGAAATCGTCGGCTCGGCGCGCTGGCCGATCAGGATCAGAACCGGATCGCCCCAAAACAGCGAATTGCCGAGATCGCCGCGCACGAGCGACCAGCACCACAGCGCGAATTGCTTCCACAAGGGCTCGTCGAAGCCGAGCTTGGCGCGGATGGCGGCGATCTGGTCGGCGGTCGCGTTGTCGCCCGCCATGATCGCGGCGGGATCGCCGGGGGAGAGATGGAGCAGCAGGAAGACGATGACCGCGACGAGGATCATCACCGGCAGCGTCAGGAATATGCGTCGGACGATGTATGCGAGCATCGAGCTTCCGTGGAGCGCCGGCGCGTCCGGGCGGGACGCGCCGGCGGGTCATGCGAAAAGGATGCCGATCAACCCTTTTCGACGTTCCACCACGGAATGATCTCGGCGACCGGCAGCATGTTGCGGATGTTCGAACGCATCGCCGCCGGTTGGATCCACTGGCCGTAATAGACTTGCGGCACGAAATTCCACGCGTTCGTCTGGATCTCGCGGGCGATGCGCTGGCGTTCGGCCAGCGTTTCGCCGACCGCCCATTGCGCGCGCAGTTGCTCGTGCTTTTCGTCCTGCGGCCAGCCGAACCAGCCCCGATCGCCGGTCGCGGCGTGGGCGGCCAGCAAGATCGGATGCCCGACGGCGGTGCCGCCGGCGGAGGTGATGAACAGGTTCCAGCCGCCTTGCGCGGGCGGCGCCTTGACCGACCGGCGCTGGACGACGTTCGACCAATCCATCGCCACGAGGCGGACATTGAAGCCGCCTTGGCGCAGTTCCTGGGCGAGGAGCTGCGCCGAGTTGCTCATATAGGGGATGTTGGTCGCCTGCATGAGCAGGACTTCCTCGCCGCGATAGCCCATCTCGGCAAGCAGCGCGCGCGAGCGGGCGAAATTCTGCCCGCCCGTGTACCAGCCGGTGTTCGCGTCGTTCGACATGGGCGTGCCCATGGCGAAATAGGACGGGGAATCCTTGGCGTATTGCGAGGTGCCGAAGGTCGCGCGCATGTGATCCGATTGCTTCACGCAATGGAGCAGCGCCTGGCGCGCCTTCACGTTGTCGAAGGGCGGGTGCAGGAAGTTCGGCCGGATCAAGCCGACTTGTCCGAGCTGGTTGAGAACCTGGATGCGGATGTTCCGGTCGCTCTCGAGCTGCGGCATGAAGTCGGGCTGCGGGATTTCGTAGAAATCGATTTCGCCGGCCTGCAACGCGGCGACCGCCGTCTGGCCGTCGGGCATGTTGACGAAGGTGACGCGGTCGACCTTGACGACCTTGCCGCCCGAAATGCCGCTCGGCGCCTCGGCGCGCGGCACGTAGTTGGGATTGCGATCGTAGACGTACTGCGTGCCGGGCCGCGTTTCGGTTAGGTTGAGCGTGAACGGGCCCGACCCGACGACCGTCTCGATCTTCTGCATCGGATCGGTCTCGGCTTCGCGCTTGCGCATCATGAAGCAGACCGGCGTCGAGGTCTTCGACAACACGTCGAGGACGAGGCCGTAGCGCTCCTTGAGCTGGATCGTGAAGGTCTTTTCGTCCTTCGCCTCGATGCCGCGCACGCGCTCCATCATGTGCTGGCCGCCGCCGTCGCGCGCGGCCCAGCGCCGGATCGAAGACACGATGTCGGCCGAGGTCACGTCGGTGCCGTCGTGCCATTTGAGGCCGGGCCGCAGCTCGAACGTCCAGGTCATGTTGCCGGCGTCGTAGCCGTAGCGGTTGACCATCTGCGGCTTGGCTTCGCCCTTGTCGTCGATCCCGAACAGCGTGTCGTAGACCATGCCGCCGTGATAGGCGGCCATGTTCGCCGTCGTCCAAATCGGGTCGTAGGTGGGCACGTCGCCGTGGAACACGGCGCGGATGGAGCGGGCCGCCGATGAGTGCGCTTGCGCGCGGGCCAAGGACGGTGCGCCGGCCAAGGCCGCCGCCGCGGCCGACGATTTGAGCAAGGTGCGTCGCGCAATCTTCGCCATTTTGTCCCCCAGTTTTTCGGCGTCCCCCGCGCGGGCCAATCCGCGCGGGGCCGCCCATCGTCGCTATTCTGCCTCGCACTCTGTCACAGCCCGGCTTTGCTCCGCAAGATGGCTCAGGCGATCAGGCCGGGCTTGGTGTCGGCGTCGAGCGGATAGATCGGCCGCTGGATGCGGGTGAACGGGATTTTCCGGTAGTCGCGGCTCAGCGGACCGTCGGAGTCGATATAGATCACCTTCTTGGCGATCGGTCCGAACGCGGCCATGAAATGGTTGGTCGATTTAACCACCACGATCTTGCGCTTGCGCGGATCGATGCCGACGTTTTCGAACAGCTCGAGGCCCAGCGCCTGGGTTCGGTTGGCGATCAGCACGACCTCGACCCCGCCGACCTTCACGGCCGCGCAGTCGCCAAGCGGGACCTGGGTGGGCCCGAAGCTCTGATGGCAATCGCGCTTGAGGCCGACGACCTTGACCTTCGCGTCTATCGGTTGACCCGAGGTCGGGCCGATCTTGCCGCCGAAACGCAAGGCGAACTCGGCGCCAAGCCCGGCGTCGAAGCAGAGCCGCACGGCGATCGGGTCCCAGATCGGGCCGACGATCGCCTCCTGCGCGCCGCGTTCGATCAGCCGACGCAGGATCGAGGTGTTGTCGGAGGGAGCACCACCGCCCGCGTTGTCGGCCGGATCGGCCATCACGACGGGGGCGGCGTTCGCCTCGATCGCCACCGTGATGCCGTCGTCCACGCCGTAATATTGCGGCATCGTCTTGCCGCGCATCGATACGAACTCCTCGCCCAGCTTGGTCGCGAGCGCGCTCGCCTTGGCCTTGTCGCCGTCGGCGATCACCAGCATCCGGCCCGTGAGTTCGGGCACGTCGGCGTAGGGGAAGCAATGGCCGATGGAGATCGACAGGATTCCGTCCTTGCCCTCCATCGCCATCGTCTTGTCGACGAAGGCGCGCATCAAGGGCAGGGTGGTGGGATAGCTCTGGATCTGCCGGCAGTCGTAGACGGACATGACCGGCTTGATCTGCCCCCGGAGCGTGCGCAGCACCAGGTTCAGCACGTCCTCCGCGCGCTCGACCACGTCGGTATGCGGGAATTCCTTGTAGAGGACGATGATGTCCGACAGCTTCACGCGCTTGAGCGTGAGATGGCAATGCGGATCGAGCTCGACGCCGATCACGCATTTCGGGCCGACGATCGCGCGAACGCGCTCGATGATGTCGCCTTCGACGTCGTCGTAGCCATGCGCGACCATCGCACCATGCAGGCCGAGCAGAACGCCGTCCACGCGCACTGCGGCCTTGAGCTGGCCCAGGATCTCGTCGCGCATGAATTCGTAGTCGGCGCGGTTGGTCGTGCCCGCGGGGCTCGCGGCGAAGCAGCTGCCCTCGATCAGCGTGAAGCCTTCCGCTTTGGCGCGGCGGCGCGCGACCCAGAGCGGGGCCGTGCACATCCGCGGCGCGTCGTCCGGGTGCTCGCCCGGCCGGTAGAAGACCCCCTCTTTGTAGGCGTCGAGGCTGGTGGGCAACGGCGAGAACGTGTTGGTCTCGGTCGCGATGGTGGCGGCAAACAGGCGCATTCTTCTCCCCCCTAGCGCTTTCGTTTGGTTTGAGCTTACCGTCTACCGTCGGGGAGGGCAAAGAAGATGGCGAAACCCACACGCATCGAGTCCGGGATCGATTTCGACAAGGACGGCAAACAGATCGGCTGGCTGGGCCTACCGCATTCCGTGACGCGCTCGGCCTATGGGCGGATCATGATCCCGATCGCTTGCGTGAGGAACGGCGCGGGTCCCACCGCGTTCTTCATGGCCGGCAATCACGGCGACGAATACGAAGGCCAAATAGCGCTGGTCAAACTGATCCGCGCACTGGAGCCCGGCGAGATCAAAGGGCGCGTGATCGTTCTGCCGGCGGCCAATCTGCCCGCCGCCCTCGACAGCGCGCGCGTCTCGCCGATCGACGACGGCAATCTCAATCGCTGCTTTCCGGGCGATCCCGATGGCTCGGTCACGCAGCAGATCGCCTATTACATCGACACCAAGCTTTTCCCGCGCGCCGACCTGTTCCACGATTTGCATTCGGGCGGGAGTTCGCTCGACTACGTACCTTTCGCCTCGATGCATGAGGGGGCGGACGAAGCGTTGAACCGGAAATGCCGCGACGCGCTCGTCGCCTTCGCGCCCGAGAACGCGCTGGTCTGGAAACTCGGCCACGACATCCGCTATTCGCCCGCGGCCGCCATGCGCCGCGGCGTGGCCTCGCTCGGCGGCGAGTTCGGCGGCACGGGCTCGGTCAATCGTCCGGCGCTCGCGCAAGTCGAGCGCGGACTTCGCCGCTTGCTCGTCCATCTCGGGATCGCGGAAAAGCCGAAGGCTTGGGCGCAAGCGGCGATGCCGCGCCGCCTGTCAGTACCCGGTCAGGATTGGTTCGTTTACGCGCCCGAGCCCGGCCTGTTCGAGCCTGCGACCGATCTCGGCGAGAACGTGCGCAAGGGCCAGCTCTGCGGCCACGTGCATTTCGTCGACAATCCGGCGCGCGCACCCGTGCCGTGCCATTTCAAGGAAGACGGCATGGTCGTGTGCAAGCGGCATTTCGGCCGCGTCGAGCGCGGCGACTGCGTCGCGCACCTGGCCGTCGACGAGAAATGGTGAACGAAGCCGAGGCCCGCGCGCGCATCGCGGCGCGCGACGGCGAGGTTCGCGCCTTCATCCGGCTGGCGCCATCGGCACCGGCCGGAACGGGGCCGCTCGCCGGCGTTCCGGTCGCGATCAAGGATATCGTCAACACCGAAGGGCTCGGCACCGAATACGGCTCGCCGATATTCGCGGGCCACGTGCCCGCGCGCGACGCCGATTCCGTGGCGCGGCTGAAGCGGGCGGGGGCGGCGATCCTCGGCAAGACCGCGACGACGGAGTTCGCCCATGTGACGCCGACGATCACGCGCAATCCGCGCGACCTTGCGCGCACGCCCGGCGGCTCGTCGAGCGGTTCGGCGGCGGCCGTGGCCGACGGCATGGCGCGTCTGGCCATCGGCACGCAAACGGGCGGGTCGGTGATCCGCCCCGCGTCGTTCTGCGGGGTGTTCGGGTTCAAATCCTCGATCGGCCGGACCGACACGACCGGCGTTCACGAACTCGCGCGCTCGCTCGACACGGTCGGCTGGTTCGCCCGCTCGGCCGAGGATCTGCGGCTGGCGGGCGGCGTTCTGTTGCGCGACGCCGAGGGTTCCCCGCCGATCGCGCGACCGCGCTTGGCGTTCCTGACCACGCCCTACGACGCCCGCGCCGAAGCGAGTGCCGCGGCCGCCCTCGACAAAGCGCGGCGCGCACTGGCGACGCATGCCGAGATCGTGCCCGTGACACTGCGGTCCGAATATGGCGGACTGGAAGCGCTGCACCGACGGATCGTGTCGGTCGAAGCGTCGCGCGCCTTCAAACGCTACTACGACGAATCCCGGGATATGCTCTCGCCCGCGCTGCGTGGGTTCGTCGAACTCGGCCGCACGAACGAAGCGGGTTATGCCGATGCGCAAGCGGAATCGGCGGCGGCGCGCCAAGGCTTCGACGCGGAAATCGCGGGCTTCGATGCGTTCGTCTTGCCCGCCGCCCTTGGCGAAGCGCCCGATCTTTCGACGACGGGCGACGCGGCCTATAGCCTGTTCCTGTCCTATTGGGCCCGCCTTGCGCGAGCCTGCCCGCCGCAACCGGTCCGGCGGGAATGCCGATCGGCGTGCAGTTGGTCGCGCCGCGTGGGCACGACGAAAGGCTCCTCGATCTCGTCGTTTGGGCGGCGGCGAAACTCGCGATCTAAAAGGGCTCTTCGGGAAGTCGTGTGGGCGAAGACGGTGGGTAATTCGGCCGGAAAGCCCCGTGGTTGCGTGGTTTCAGGGGTTTTGTAGACTGCTCGGAATGGGCATCATGTGGCGATGGCTACCTGTGTGTACCGAGAATTCCATCCGGTTGACTCACGGCTGAATCGCGCTAGTACCCCGAATCACTGGTC
>VGEO01000141.1 GCA_016869275.1 Alphaproteobacteria bacterium
AAGACCCACGTCGTTGCGCTCAAGCGGGTCGGCGCCAAGGCGCGCCATCTCGATGCCCCGCTCGCGCTGACGGTCGATGGCGCCTACGGCGCGACGCCGTTCGCGCTCGACGCCACCATCGATTCGCTGGCTAAACTGGCCGACGGCGACCCGGTCGGCTTCAGCCTCAACGCCAACGCGTTCGATGTCGCGCTCAAGCTCAACGGTAAGCTGACGGGGCCCGCCGCCAGGCCCGAGTACGAGGTCCAGATTGCGCTGAGCGCCGACGCTTTGACGAAAGTCGAGAGCGCGCTCGGCGCGTCGCTGCCGCTGACCGGCCCGATCAAGGTCGCCGCCCAGGTCAAGGGTAGCCCGACCAAAGCCGTGATCTCGGGCCTCGACCTCAAGATCGGCGCGAGCGACCTCGGCGGCACGATCGCCGCCGATCTCGGCGGCCGCCGTCCGGCGGTCGCCGCCGACCTCAAAGCCACGAAGGTCGACCTCGCATCGTTCCAACCGGCCGCCAGGAGCGGCGCCGCGAAGCCGGCGCCGGCGAAGGCCGCGGCCAAGGACCGCGTTTTCTCGAACGACCCGATCGACGTGTCGGCGCTGAACGCGCTCGACGCCAAGATCGGAATCGCGATCGACGAACTCGTGGTAGGGCCGGGCGCGGTCGTGCGCGCGGTCAGCTTGAAGCTCGATCTCGCCAACGGCATCGCGACGCTGAAACCGCTCGCCGCCAGCGTGGCGGGAAGCCAGCTCGTCGGCGAGGCGACGATCGATGCCCGCAAAGCCGTGTTCGACGTGGCACTCGGGCTCAAGGCGCCCAAGGTCGATCTCGGCCAGGCCATGGCGTTCGCCGGCTCTCCCGGCCTGGTCGAAGGCAAGGGCGACGTCGCGATCGACCTCAAGACCCGGGGCTCGTCGCTCGCGCAGCTGATGGGCGGGCTCGACGGCACCGTCCGCGCCATGACGGGCGAGGGCCGTCTCAAGACCACCCTGATCGACGATCTCGTCGGCGGCGCCAGCGCGATCATCGGCACGCTGGTCGCCGGCAAGCGCGACGCGACCGCGCTCACTTGCGCCGCCGTTTCGTTCGATCTCAAGAAGGGCGTCGCCACCGCCAAAGCGCTCTTGATCGACACCGAGTTCTCGACCGTCGCCGGCGAGGGCAGTGCCGATCTCGGCGCCGAGACGCTCGATCTCAAGGTCTCGCCCAAGCCCAAGGGCGTAACCTTGAACGTCGCGGTGCCGATCAAGATCAAGGGCGCTTTTGCCAACCCATCGGTCGGGCCCGATGAGCTCGCCGCCGCGCGCAAGATCGGCGGCCTGATCGGCGCCTTTGCGTTTCCGCCGGCGGCGCTCCTCGGCCTGGCGAGGTCGGCGGCAACGACAATCAGTGCCTGAAACTCGCGGCCGGCGATGCCAAGGGCAGCGGCGCCGCTGCGGGCGCCGAGGGCGGGGCCAAGCCGCTGGCATCGAGCCCGGCCGAGAAGGCGGGCGATGCGGTCAAAGGCGTCGTCGAAGGCGTCGGCCGCGGACTCCGCGGCCTGTTCGGCGGCAGCAAGCAGTAGAGTCCTTCCCCTCGAGCCTCCCCCCTCTCTGCGAGGGGGAGGAGGCTGATGTGTGAACGCGATAGTGCTCGCCGCGCGGGAGGGAAGGGAGCGAAGCGACGGTCCTAGCGTTTCTGCGCGGCCAGGATCTTGGCGAGATTGCCGCCGAGGACCTTGTCGGCGACCTCCTTGCCGAGCGCCTTAACGGTCGGGACCGCCATCTCGCCCTTGGGGTCGGCGATTTCGAACGGCTCGTCGGAGCCGTAGACGACGCGGTCGGCGCCGACCAGATCGATCAGGAAGCGGAGCGCCGGCGGAAACCCGACCGCGGTATCGAAGAAGAGCTGCTTGTAATAGGTCGAGGGCGGCCGACGAATGCGTTCGTGGGCGTCGGCGTTGTACTCGTACTTGGGCGCGTTGTAGCCCAAGTCGATGCGGCCCTGCATGAACGCCAGGTTGCCGCCGCCGTGGGCGAGCGCGAGGTGAAAGTTGGGATGGCGTTCGAGCACGCCGCTATAGATGAGCCGCGTCACGGCGCGCGTCGTCTCGTGCGGCCAGAACAGCACCGTCGTCAGCAGGAACTTCTCCCAGCGCTCCATCGCCTCGGCGCTGGTCGGATGCATGAAGACGATGAGGCCGAGCCGTTCGCAAGCGGTGAAGACCGCGTCCAGGCTCGGATGGTCGAGCGGGCGATCGCCGGCATAGGTCGGGAATTCGGCGCCGACGAAGCCGTGCGCGCCGACCGCGCGCTCGAGTTCGTAGGCCGCGCGCTCGGGTTCGCCGAACGGGACGGTAGCGAGCCCCTTGAAGCGACCGCCCGAGCGCGCCACACAGGCGGCGGTCGACTGGTTGAGCCGCCGCGACCACGCGACGTCGGCGGCGCCGCCTGGCCACGCCAGAAAGGTCGGCACCGGCGAGACCAACTGAACGTCGACGCCGCGCCGGGCCAGGTCCTTCAAGCGCTCCTCGTGCCAGTAGATCGGCGGGTCGAACGGGCCGTAGCCGGGCACCGCGTAGGTGCCGTCGGCCTGGCGCTCGAAGCCGAAGGTGCCGGCTTTGGCGAGCTCGGCGAGATAGGCATCGTCGAGAACGTGGGCGTGGACGTCGATGATCACGGGTTTTCCTCTCCCAGGAAGCGGAGAGCCTATCGCGTCGGCCGCCGGCCGCCTACCGGCCGCGTTGGCCGCGCTGGGTCAGGAACAAGCCGGCCAGGACCAGCGCGGCGGCAATGCCCTGGGTGAGCGAGACGCGCTCGTCGAACAAAATCCAGCCGTAGGTGGTCGAGAGCACCGGGATAACGAGAAGGGCGGCGGCATTGATCGAGGCCGACAGGCGGCCGGTGGTATAGGTGAAGATCGAAAGGCCGATCACGTTGACCGTGACGGCGAAGGCAAACAGGACCCCCCAGCCGAACGCGGTCCGCGCCATGATCGGCTCGCCGACAATCGCGGTGTAGATCAGGAGCATCGGCGCGCCCAGCCCCATGTTCCAGGCCATCGTCACCGGGGTCGAAAGCGACCCGCGCTGGGCCTTGGCAAGCAGCACCCAGGCGCCGAAACTCGCGGCACCGACAAGGGCCAAAAGATCGCCGTGATTCACCCCGGTCAGCGGCCCGGCCCCGGCGCGAATCAGGAGTGCGGTCCCGATCAAAGCGAAGACCAGCCCGGCCCAGAACGGCCACGCCATCCGCTCGCCGAACAAGTAGTAGGCGCCGATCGCGACCATGATCGGGTGGAGGTTCGCGAGCAGCACGGCGTTCGCGATCGAGGTCTCGATGATCGCCTCCTGCCAGGTGACGACGTTCGTCGCGAGCATCAACGCCGCCGCGAACAACGACGCCGCCTCGCGTCGGGTCGGCAGCACCCGCGTCGGCCGGCGCCAGGCCAGGACCGCGATCCAGGCGATCATGAAAGGGACCGTGAAGGTATAGCGCCAGAAACCGGTCGCGGCCGGGCCGACCTCGGACAGGCGCACGAACACGGCCGTAAACGAGAAGAGGGAGCAGGCAAAGAACAGTGCCGCCAGGGCGGTACGCTCGCGCCGTGCCGTCTGCTCGGCGTCGGTCACGAACGCCATTGATCGGACTGCGCGACCAGGATGCCGCCGAGAATGCAGGCTCCGCCTGCGGCTTGCCACGGCGCTACGGTCTCGGCAAACACGACCCAGCCCCAAGCCGAAGCCAGCACCGGTACCACCAGGAGCGCAATGCCGTTGACCGACGCCGGCAGCGTCCGCATGGTGTGATTGAGCAGTGACCAGCCGACCACGTTGATCAAGCCCGCTAGCGCGACCAGATCGAGCCAGCCCCACGGCGTGGCCGGCAACAGCGTTTCGCTCAAGACCAGGGCGAAACCGAGCCCGATCACGGCGGCGACCGATAGATTCCAGGCCATGACCTCGGCGATCGAATGCGATCGTCCGAGGCCCTTGAGGCACAGCACCCACACCCCGTAACTCACCCCGGCCAGCACCGCGAGAACGTCGCCCCAGGCGAACCCGACGAACGCGGAGCCGCGGGCGCGGGTGAGAAACCACACGCCGACGAGCGACAGGACTAGTCCTAGGACATAGCGGCGGCGGATGCGTTCGCCGAAAAAGAGCGCCGCGCCGCCGGCGACCACGATCGGGTGGAAGTTACCGAGCACGGCGGCGTTGGCGATCGATGTCGTGACGATAGCGATTTGCCAACTCACCAGGTTGAGCCCGAGGACCACGCCGCTCAAGATGAGGCGAAAGGCCTCGCTCCGCCCGATCGTCGATCCGTGTCCGCGCCCGCGTTCGAGGGCGATCCAGCCGACGAAGAACGGTAAGGCCAGAACCAACCGCCAGAAGCTCGTGGCCGCGGCGCCTACCTCGCTTAGGCGGACGAAGGTGGGGGTCAGCGAGAAACAGGCGATCGCGATCGCCAGGGCGAGGGGTGCGGTGCGAACGGAATCGGAACGGGGAGGCGTCGAGGACATAGACGGGCAGGACCTTACCACTGGCGCCGTCGACGGACAGTGACGTTACCGATTCCGTCGTCGACGACCTTGAGATTCGGAGGCAGTTGGGTAAGAGTACCGTCTCCACGGCGGGAATAACGGACACCACGGGAGGGTTCGTAACCCGCGCTCGGTTCTCAATCCTAATAGGGAGGCCATTATGTTGAAGAAATTTGCTGCGGTCGCGGTTGCGGCCGGCGCTATCGCCGGTTTCGCCGCCGACGCGCTCGCGCAGCAGGACGTGAAAATCGGCTATTCGATCGGCCGTACCGGCCTGTTGGGCCCGGCGGTCGCGGTCCAGGAGCAGGCCTACATCCTTTGGCAGGAACAGGTGAATGCCAAGGGCGGCCTTAACATCGGCGGCAAGGAAAAGCGCAAGATCGGCAAGTTCATCTCCTACGACGACCAATCGGATCAGGGCAAGATTCCGCAGATCTACGAAAAGCTCATCACCGACGACAAGGTCGACCTGCTGCTCGCGCCGTACGCGACCTATCTGCACGTCGCCATCACCAACGTGATCGAGAAGCACAAGTTCCCGTTGGTCGGCAACACGGCCTCCTCGGTGCTCGTCCGTGACCTCAAGGCCCGGTACATGTTCTTCTCGGAGCTGCTGCCGGATGCCTACTCGAAGACGCTGGTCGATTTCTTGAAGTCGGAGAAGATCACGTCGGCGGCGATGTTCACGCTCCAGCTTACCTTCAACCTCGAGATGAAGAAGTTCTCGGGGCCATTGATGAAAGAAGCCGGGATCAAATTGCTGGTCGACCAGGAGTATCCGCCGGACCTGAAAGATATGACCTCGATCGTGAACGCGATCAAGCAGGCCAAGCCCGACGCGGTGCTGGGGTTCAGCTATCCGGGCGACTCGGTCATGTACATGGACAAGGGCCGTGAGCTCAAGATCGACTCACCGACGCAGTTCCTGCTGATCGGTCCGTCGATCCCGTTCTTCGCGCCCAAGTTCGGCAAGAACCTCGAGGGCATGCTCTCGATCGGCCACTGGAGCCCGAACGCCAAGTTCAATGGCGCCAAGGCTTTCAACGATGCCTACCAGGCGCGCTGGAAGGAGCCGCCGGACTATCTCGACAGCGTGATCGCCTATGTCAGCTGCCAGATTCTCGAGGCGGCGGTGGCGAAGGCGGGGCTCGACAAGGAAGGGATCCGCAACGCGATCGCGGCCGATACCTTCGATACGATCATGGGGCCGGTCAAGTTCACCAACAACAACAACGCGACCACCAGCCCCGGCATTCTTCAATTCCAGAACGGCATCAACCAGATCGTGTGGCCGCCGGAAATCGCAACCGCCAAATACATAAAGAAGCCGGCATGGCAGTGATCACGGTCTAGCTTCTCTGTTTTCGCTCCGACCGGCTGGCCGCAAGGCCAGCCGGTTTTCTTTTGGAGTCGCGTTAACGATAGCAGTGCGCGAATATATAGTCGCCGAGCCGCCTGGAGGTGCGAGGGTAGGCGGTCTCGGTCCCAGTACCAACTTTAGGGGAGGACTCCCGATGATGAAGCGC
>VGEO01000142.1 GCA_016869275.1 Alphaproteobacteria bacterium
AGCGCAGGACCATCGAGCACCGCCGCTTGCTGCACCAGCAAGCCACCGCCTAGACTGACAAACCAGATGGGCCGAAGCCTCCATTAATAAAGCCTTCGATCAGTCTCAAATGATCTGACGACGGACATGCCGTACTTCTTTTTTCGGTTCAGTGGGAAAGGTGGGGAGGTGAAGATAAGCTGGACTTTTCCGTGCAGCGAGGCGAGGTCCCGGCTGCGAAGCAGCTTTTCGGCATCCCCTAGGAGCATCGCTCCATAGGCGGTCGAGTAAGCGGTCGCCCCAGGCAACTTTCGCAGGATCGGCGTAGGTCGCTTGCGTGTTCGCATTCTTCAGCTGGCCCCCTTATTGAGGTGAACATTTTCACCACGCCTTCCCCCGAATCGCGACGTACCGGCATTCCTATACCAGCTACCTCGGCGAACGTGAGCCTTTTGTCGAAGGCCGGCTCAGTCGCGATACGCCATGCTATTAATCACTCCCACCAGTTTCAATTTAATAGGAAATCACGGTTATCACGGTTGCGGCCTACATTGCGGAACTACATAGACTATGCCGAACACAATCTAGCTAACTTTGCGCCTCAGCGGCCGCCTTGATCCGCGCCGTGATGTCGAGCACACGCTGCGCCTTGACGACGATCGGGTAGTCGACGAAGTAGCCGTCAACCTGGATCGACGCCGAGCCTTCGGCTTCGGCCTTCTTGAACGCGGCGATGATCTTCTCGGCGCGCGCGACCTCGGCCGCGGTCGGGGTGAACGCGTCGTTCACGAGCGGCACTTGGTCGGGGTGGATGCAGAGTTTGCCCTGAAAGCCCACATTGAGGGCGGTCGCGATCGAGGCTTCGAGGTGAACGCGGTCCTTGAGGTCGATGAATACGGTGTCGATCGGCGCCTCGAGCTCGGCGACCCGCGAGGCCAGCACCATCTTGGCGCGGGTGAAGGCGAGTTCCTGCTCCTCGCCCGACCATTTAAGACCCATGTCGCGCGTATAGTCGCCGGCGCCGAACGAGATCCGCTTGACCCGCGTCTTCGAACCGCAAATCTCGTCCAGGCGATGGACGCCCAGCCCGGTCTCGACGATCGGGAGCAGGTCGATCTTGCCGACGGCTAGGCCGCGCTCGCGTTCGACCTGCGCCAACAGCCAGTCGATCGTTTTCAGTTGATCGGCGGCTTCGACCTTGGGCAGCACGATGCCGTCGAGCCACGGCCCGACGATCGCCAAGATGTCGCCGTAGCAGTAGACCGTGTCGATCGCATTGACGCGGACGTACCCAAGACCGCGGTGCGGCCGCTTCAGCGCCTCGACGATGGTGGCGCGGGTCGCGACCTTCTCGGCGATGGCGACCGCGTCCTCGAGGTCGAGGATGACGGCGTCGGCGCCGACTGAGAACACCTTTTCGACCTTGCGTGGATGGTTGCCGGGCGTGAACAGGAACGAACGGAGCGGATGCATCGCGGACCTCTCGCAGACTGGGCCGCAGCCAATCACACGCGGGGTGGGCGTTCAAGTTGCCGCCGCGGCGCTTGATTGAAGGGCCGCCCCTGGGCCATCGTCGCCGCCATGGCCCCGACCGTCGCCGTCCGCGCCTTCACCGTCGGTCATTCGCGCCGCTCGCTCGCCGAATTGGTTGCGCTGCTGCGCGAGGCCGGCGTCACCGACCTGATCGACGTCCGGCGCATCCCGCGCACGCGCTTCAACCCGCACTTCAATGGCAAGGCCCTGATGGCGGCGCTCCCGGCCCACGGCATCCGCTATCACGCGATGCCCGATCTCGGTGGCCTTCGCGAGGGCGCGTCCGCCAGCGCGGTCAATGCCGGCTGGAGAGACCCGGCGTTCCGCGCCTTCGCCGATTACGCCGGAACGGCCGCGTTCGCGCGTGCGTTCGCCGAGCTTCGCGCCCGCGCGGCGGCCGCACCGAGCGCGATCATGTGCGCCGAGCGCGACTGGCGCCATTGTCACCGCCAGATCATCGCCGATCGTTTGATCGCCGACGGATTCGCGATCGCGCACCTGGTCGGCCCCAACGCCGCCGAACCGGGTGCGCTGACGCCGTTCGCGAAGCTCGAGGCAGGCGGGCGGGTCGTTTACCCGGCGGCGCCGGCGCGCCAAGGGCGGCTCGATCTCTAGCGCTAAGCTCCCGATTTCTAACGCTTAACTTAAGTCAAAGGCGGTCGGCGGCGCCCGCTCCTAGAGTTGCGTCTCGGGGTAAGCCACATGACCGCACGTCTCCTGAGCGAACTGGTCGAGGACCAAAACAATATGCGTAAACTGCTCGCGATCCTCGAGCGGCAGCGCGACATCTTCACGGCCGGCGGTCATCCGGATTGGGACTTGCTAGAGGATATCGCCGAATATTGCCTCGACTACCCCGACCGCTACCATCATCCCAAGGAAGACTTGGTCTTCCAAAAAATCCGCGAGCGCAACGCCGAGCGCGCCAAGGGCGCTGGCAATTTCATCGCTCAGCACGCGAAGCTGGGGGCGGAAGCCCAGGCTTTCGCCAAGGCGCTCAAGGCGATCAGGCTCGAGGCCGAAGTGCCGCGCGAACGGCTGACCGCGCTGTTGTTCGACTTCGTCGAGACCTACCGAACGCACATGGCGATGGAAGAAGAGTTCTTCTTCCCGGCCGCCGACATGACGCTCACCGCCGCCGATTGGCATACGATCCGTGCCGAAGCGGCGCGGTTCGATCCGCTGTTCGGCGACGAGACGCATGATCGCTTCCGGAATCTGCGAGCCGAGATTCTGGAGTGGGATAGACTGAACGTGGCGACGAGTTGACGGGATGGGTGTCATGCACGAATGGTGTCGTTTACTGGCGGTTTCGGTAATCGCGATCGTTGCGGCGGGAGCGCCGGCGCACGCACAGTCGGGGGGCGACCCCGAGCGCGGCGAGAAAGCCTTCAAGAAATGCGCGGTCTGCCACTCGGTGAAAGCGGGCGAGAAAAAAACCACCGGTCCCAACCTTCATAATCTGTTTGGGCGCAAAGCGGCCTCGACCGACGATTATAAATTCTCCGATGCGATGAAGAAGTCGGGCGTCGTTTGGGACGAAAAGGCGGTCGATGCCTATCTGCTCGACCCCAAGAAGCACATCCCGGGCACCAAGATGGTGTTTCAGGGTATCCGCGACGACAGGGAGCGCGCCGATCTGATCGCGTTTCTCAAGAAGGCGCAGTAGCGCCCGGGCTCGCGCGATCCGTCGCCGCCTTGCCGCTTGACGCGGGCGAGGACGGACTGCGACACCTCGCCCCTCGTGCCGCTACCAGCCGCGAGCCCGCATGGTAGAATCCTGGCCGATCGAGAGCCGAGGGTCGAGACATGCTGAACCGACGACAGGTGCTGGCCGGAGTTGGTGGTCTGGGGGCTGCGGCCGTATTGGCGCCGTGGCCGGCCATCGGTCAGGGCGCGCTCCCCGCCGACCGGAATTTCGTCGTCCTCCGCGACGGCAACCAGATCGGGCATCATACGATCTCGTTCGCGCGCGACGGCGCCGGTGTGGCGGTCGATGTCGACGTCGCCCTTAAAGTGAAGCTCGCGTTCGTGACGCTCTATTCCCTGCAGCACCATAACCGCGAGGTGTGGCGGGACGGCAAGCTTCATACCATCGACACCGATACCGTCGAGAACGGCAAGAAGTACACGATCAATGGCCGGCAGGCCGCCGACGGATTTCGTACCTCGGTCACGACCGACGGCAAGACCGACGAGCGAACGCTGCTGCCGACGATCGTGCCGACCAGCTACTGGAACCCGGCGACGGTGCACCAGACCGCGTTGCTCAATTCGGTGAATGGCAAGCTGCTCGACGTCAAGATTCTCGAGCGCGGCGCCGAACCGGTCAAAATCAAAGCGACGCTGGTGCCGGCGCGGAAGTTCAGCATCACCGGCGAACTTACCCTCGACCTCTGGTACGACGCCGGCAACGAAGTCGTCCGGCTCGCGTTCGAGAATCGCGGCTCGCTGATCGAATACGAGCTGCGCGCATAGATGGCGGACTCCGGTCCGCCGTTCGCGACCGCCTGGATTACCGGCGCCAGCACCGGCATCGGCCGCGCCGTCGCGCTCGAATTGGCGCGCCACGGGACCGTCGTCGCCGCCTCGGCGCGCAACGTCGAAAACCTGAATTCCTTGAGCGCGGAAGCGACCGCCGCCGGCGGGAAGGTCGTCGTCTTTCCGCTCGATGCGACCGATCGCGCCGCCGTCGCCCGCGCGGCCACCGCGATCGGAAACGCGATCGGGCCGCTCGATCTCGTCATCGCCAACGCCGGTATCGGCAACCCGATGCGCGGAACGGAACCCGATAGCGAACGCTTTCGCGGCGTGTTCGAAGTAAACGTCATGGGCGTCATGCATGTGCTCGAAGCGACGGTGCCAGCCATGGTCGCGCGCGGGCGCGGTCGTATCGCCGTCGTCGCCTCGGTCGCGGGCTACCGCGGCCTGCCCTCGGCCGGACCCTACTGCGCGTCCAAGGCCGCCTTGATCGCGCTCTGCGAGAGCCTCCGCTTCGAACTCGAACCCGCTGGCGTTGCGATCCAGGTCGTCAATCCGGGCTTCGTGCGCACGCCCTTGACCGCCAAGAACGCGTTCACGATGCCGTTCCTGCTGGAACCCGATGACGCCGCGCGCCGATTCTACGCCGGCCTGCGGTCGATGCGCTTCGAGGTGACGTTCCCCAAACGCTTCACCTGGCTGGTGAAGGGCCTCCGGCTGTTGCCCTATCCGCTCTACTTCGCGGCGATGCGGCGGATGATGGGGCCGGCGGCCGCGCGCGGTGCTGTCAAGGCAGCCGCTGAAAAAACGCCGTCAGACCGCCGACCTTGATCCCGAACTTGGTGATGACGGCAACGTTGATGACGGTACCGTTCGGCTGCAGGTAAAGGCGGTCGTCGAAATGAACGACGCGGCGCTTGCCGCGCACCTCGAGCGCAATATCGTAGCTGAGAAAGAGCGCGCAGCCGTAGCATGCACCGCGCGCGGTCCCGACCACATTATCGCCGGTCGCTTCGTAGCGGTGCTCGTCGTGGCGGGTAAACCGCCACGCGCGTTCGAGAACGCCGCCGTCGCCGAAGCGAAACACTTCATCCAGGACGATCGTCCGTCCGTCGTAGCGGCCCGCGATATCGAGCAAGAACGAGCGGCGCGGGTGGCCGGAGCGATACTGAAGAAACCCGGTCGCCTGGCCGCGACCCGCGAAATACTGTTCCGGTCGAAAGCGCGGGGTCGTGGCGGCGAAGTCCGCGGGATGCACGGCCGCTCAGGCCGCGCGCGCGGAACGGATCGCGCGCCACACCCGCTCGGGCGTGAGCGGCATATCGATGTGCCTGACCCCGTCGCCGCTCAGCGCGTCGACCACGGCGTTGACGATCGCCGGGCAGGCGCCGACGGTACCGGCTTCGCCCGCGCCTTTGGCACCGAGCGCGTTGGTGCGGCAGAGGATCTCGTTGTAGCGGACGGTGAAGGCCGGGAAATCCTCGGCCCGCGGCATGCCGTAATCCATGAACGACGCGGTGAGGAGCTGACCCGACTGCGGGTCGTAGAGCGTGTTCTCCATCATCGCCTGGCCGGCACCTTGGACGATTCCGCCGTGAACCTGGCCGGCGAGGAGCAGCGGATTGATGACGCGGCCGAAATCGTCCACAACGGCATAAGCGACCAGTTCGAAGCGGCCGGTCTCGGGATCGAGTTCGACCTCGCATATGTGGCAGCCGTTGGGATAGGTCGCGTTGGTGGGGGCCCATTCGCCGACGCCGGTGAGATCGCCGCCCTTGATCTTGCCCGTGCGCATGGCGTCGGCGAGGTCGAACAGGCTGGCGCGGCGGTCGGTACCGACCACGGTGAAGATGCCGGCCTCGAAGCGCAGGTCGGTGCCGGCGACCTCGAGCAGCTCGCTCGCCGCGCGCCGGCCCTTTTCGATCAGATCGTTGGCTGCGACCGTGACCGCGTTGCCGCCGGTCGTGAGCGAGCGCGACCCGGCGGTACCCATGCCGGCGGGTACGATGTCGGAATC
>VGEO01000143.1 GCA_016869275.1 Alphaproteobacteria bacterium
GCGTCGCGTTGCGCCCGGAAGCGCTCGTCGAGCGCCGGGGTCGCGAGCGCGGCGGGATCGAAGAAGGCGTGCTCGCCGACGATGCCTTTATCGGGAAGCCCGTAGCGGTCATCGGTCGCCTCGATCAAGAGCATCGTCGTCGGCGCCATCGGCTCGATCCGCCACATCGTGCCGCGCGGCAGCACGATGTAGTCGCCTTCGCCGTAGGCGAGATGACCGAAGTCGCAGAACAGATCGCCGGCACCGGCGTGAACGAACAAGAGCTCATCGCCATCCGCGTTCCGCGCCAGGTGGTCCATGGCGCCGGCCGCACGCCAGAGGCGAAACTTGACGGCGGCGTTCGCGAATAGCGCCGTCGCGTCCCACGGCGACGCCGAGGCCGCGTTGGTCTTGGTGGTATCGAACGCGCGCGGCCGGGTCGGCCCCTGCCAGTCGCTCCACCCGGTCGGCGGATGCACGTGATAGAGGTGCGAAACCGGCCCGTAGAACCCATCGCGGCCGAATTCCTGCTCGTAGGTGCCCTCGGGCAGATCGGCGTGCGCCTGGCGCGACGCACGGCCTTCGCGGCGCGGGAATGAAATCGGGTTGGGGGCCACGGGGTGCTCTCCTCCTCACGCCGGCTTCAGGACGCCGCGCGCGATCTGATCGCGCTCCATCGCTTCGAACAAGGCGCGGAAGTTGCCCTCGCCGAAGCCCTGATTGCCTTTACGCTGGATGATCTCGAAGAAGATCGGGCCGACCTGGTTTTCGGTGAATATCTGCAGCAGCAATCCGCCGCCCTGCCCGGCGCCGCCATCGACCAAAACGCTCGCGCGCTTGAGTTCGGCCAGGTTCTGACCATGGCCGGGAATGCGGGCCTCGACCGCGTCGTAGTAGGTGTCGGGCACGGAGAGGAACTTGATCCCGTTCGAGCGGATACCGGCGACCGTGGCGAAGATGTTCTCGGTCTCGAGCGCGATGTGCTGGATGCCTTCGCCCTTGTAGACCGGCAGATACTCCGCGATCTGCGACTTGTCGTCGGCCGATTCGTTGATCGGGATTCGGATCTTTCCGCACGGGCTGTTCATGGCGCGGCTTTTCAGCCCGGTCTGCCGACCTTCGATGTCGAAGTAGCGGATCTCGCGGAAATTGAAGAGCCGCGCGTAGAACTCGGCCCAATGATCCATGCGGCCGCGATGGACGTTGTGGGTGAGGTGATCGATCGCGCGGACGCCGAAGCCGGCGACCGCCGGCGCCGCCAGTTTGCCGGTAGTCGGCTTGAAGTCGATGTCGTAGATAGTGTGATCGCCGTAGCGATCGACCAGATAGATCAGGCTGCCGCCGATCCCCTCGATCGCCGGAATGTTGAGCTCCATCGGCCCGACCCGATTCGGCACCGGCTTGGCGCCAAGCCCGAGCGCCCGCTTGTAGGCGTGCGCGGCGTCGCCGACACGGAGCGCGATCGCGCAAATCGAGGGCCCATGCACGCGCGCGAACGCCTGTGCGAAACTGTCGGGTTCGGCGTTGACGATGAAATTGACGTCGCCCTGGCGATAGAGCGTCACGTTCTTCGAGCGGTGGCGGGCGACGGCGCGGAATCCCATCGCCTCGAACAGCCGCCCGAGCGCGGCCGGATCGGGGGCGGTGTACTCGACGAACTCGAACCCGTCGGTCGCCATCGGGTTGTCGGTCGGCGTGCCTTGGGTCGTTGGCGTCATCCCCAGCGCCTCACTCGTTAACCGGACGAGATTGATGTAAGCGCGTCAGGCTACGATACAACAGCGGTTCAAAGCCTCGTGCGAGGCCACTTTATAGAACCAGGCTGGACGGGCGTCGGTATCAAGCGCTCGGTGCGGTCGGGTAGTTCGGGCTAACGCAGCGCGTGTGCGATCGAGTTCGTTCGCTTGTTCGTTCGTCCTCTCAGATCAACCCGCCGAGCGGCGACGACGGATCGGCATAAAGCCGGCGCTTCATACGCCCGGCCAAATAAGCAAGCCGGCCTGCTTCGATCGCGAGCTTCATGGCCCGCGCCATCAGGATCGGATCCTTGGCTTCGGCGACCGCGGTGTTCAACAGGACGCCGTCGCAGCCGAGCTCCATCGCGACCGCTGCATCGGAAGCGGTGCCGACGCCGGCATCGACCAGCACGGGAACGCGCGCCTGCTCGACGATCAGCCGGATGTTGACCGGGTTCTGGATGCCGAGGCCCGAACCGATCGGCGCCGCGAGCGGCATCACCGCGCAGCAGCCCAGGTCCTCGAGGCGTTTGGCCATGATCGGATCGTCGGTCGAATAGACCATGACCTCGAAGCCTTCCTTGATCAGGGTTTCGGCCGCCTTCAAGGTCTCGACCATGTCGGGATAAAGCGTCTTCTGGTCGCCCAAGACCTCGAGCTTGACTAGGTTCCACCCTCCCGCCTCGCGCGCGAGCCGGAGCGTGCGCACCGCTTCCTGGGCGTTGTAGCAGCCGGCGGTGTTGGGGAGGTAGGTGTACTTCTTGGGATCGACGTAATCGACTAGCATCGGCTGGGCGCGGTCGGTGATGTTGACGCGCCGCACCGCGACCGTGACGATCTCGGCGCCGGAGGTTTCGATCGCGGCGCGGGTCTGCTCGAAGTCCTTGTACTTGCCGGTGCCGATCAGAAGCCGCGAGCGGAAGCAGCGGCCGGCGACGACGAAGCGATCGTCGCCCCGATCGGCTTCGGCGGCTTGCGCACCGCCGCCGATGAAATGCACGATCTCGATCTTGTCGCCGTCGCTGAGCCGGGTTTCGCCATAGCGCGACTTCGGCACGATCTCGAGGTTGCGCTCGAACGCCACCTTGCGCGCGTCGAGCCCGAGCGTCGCCAACAGTTGGTCGACCGTGATCGCGTCGGCGATTTCGCGCCGCTCGCCGTTGATGTGCAGCAACATTCCCAAGGTCCTGTCCGGCACGGGTGAGTATGGTTCGCTTGGCCCACCCTTTCAACCGGCGGCCTTTCGGGTGTCGAATTCCGTGCTATAAGCCGCGGCCGAAAGGGGCCGCGCGCGATGGCCAAGACGATCTTCGTCCTCAACGGACCCAATCTCAACCTGCTGGGAAGCCGCGAGCCCGGCATCTACGGGCGCGAGACGCTGATCCAGATCGCGGCGCGCGCCGAAGCCCGCGCCAAGGCGCTGGGGTTCAAGCTCGACTTCCGCCAGTCGAACAGCGAGGCCGAACTGATCGGCTGGGTCCACGCCGCGCGCGAGGAAGCGGACGGCTTGATCGTCAACGCCGGCGCTTACACCCATACCTCGATCGCGCTCCTTGACGCGCTCCGCGCGGTCGCTCTACCGGTGATCGAAGTGCACCTCTCCAACATCTTCGCGCGCGAGGACTTTCGCCACCGCTCCTACGTCGCGCCGGCGGCGCAGGGCGTGATCTCGGGCTTCGGCGGGCAGAGCTACGAACTCGCGGTCGATGCCATGGCGCGGCTGCTCGGCGGCAAGAGCAAGACCAAGATCAAGAAGAACAAGAAGTAATGCGGCCGCTCAAGCCCCAACGCTACCGCCTCACGCCCGAACTGCTGCTCGACGCCTACCGCCACGGCTTGTTTCCGATGGCCGAGGATCGCCACGACCCCCGCCTCTACTGGATCGAGCCCGAACTCCGCGGCGTCATTCCGCTCGACGACTTCCACGTGCCGAAGCGGTTGGCGCGCACCGTCAAGCAGGGCACGTTCGCGGTCCGCATCGACTGCGCGTTCGGCGGCGTAATCGAGGCCTGTGCACGTCCGGCGCCGGGGCGCTGGACTACCTGGATCAACGACGAGATCATCGAGCTCTATACCCGGCTCCACGCCATGGGCCACGCCCACAGCGTCGAATGCTGGCAGGGCGATCGGCTGGTCGGCGGGCTCTACGGCATCGCCATCGACGGCGCGTTCTTTGGCGAAAGCATGTTCTCGACCGAGACCGATTCGAGCAAGGTCGCGCTCGTGCACCTGGTCGCGCGCCTCAAGGCCGGCGGCTTTCGGCTGTTGGACGCCCAGTTCGTGACCAAGCACCTGGCCCGGTTCGGCGCGTTCGAAGTGCCGCGCTCGATCTACAAGGCGATGCTGGCCGAAGCGCTGGCGGCGCCGGCGGATTTCTATCGTTTCTCGGCCGGAGCCAGGCCGGCCGACGTCTTGCAGGCGATCACCCGCAAGTCGTAGACCGGATGCTCGAGCGCGGAGAGTGCGGGGCTCGACGCGAACATCCACCCCGAGAACACGCGGGCCGGGCCTTCGTCCGGTTTGATCTCGACCACTTCGAGGAAGACGCTGGTCTCGGGCGCCTCTTCGGGCGGCCGCGTGCGGCAATAGCGCAACGTGATCTGCAACGTTCCGAACTTGACCGGCTGATTGACGCTGGCTTCGACCAACGATAGCCGCGCCGTCACCTTGTCGAGCGCCTGCAGGACCGCGACCTGGCCCCAGGCGGGCGACGACCAACCGAGCGCCACGGTCGCCAAGAGAAAAACGGTCATGCACGGCCTTGAGCCGCGTATCCGCGCCTTACATTTTCGGATCGTTGCGCGCAGCGACAGGAACATGGATGACCGAGTCAAGCCAACTGCCGCCCGGTATAAGTTTCGCAGCAACTGCGGCGAATCATTCGCGTGCCGACCTGCAAGCCAACGTCGTCATACGCGGCCTCGAGCAGCTCCGTCGGCCCACTACTTCTTCTGGCCGTCTTTCTTGTCTTTGTCCTTGTCGCCCTGGCCGCTGAAGATCAACTGGCCGATCAGGTTTTCGAGGCTGACGGGCGATTGGGTGAACTTGACGACTCCGCCCGGCTTCAGTTTTTCCGGGTCGCCGCCGGGATCGAGCGAGAGATACTTCGAGCCCAGCAGGCCATCGGAGATGATCGCGGCCGAGGAATCTGCCGGCAGCGGAATGGTCTGATCGACCGAGAATTTGACCACCGCGAGATAGGTCTCTCGCTCGATCCGCTGGTCGGTGACGGTACCGACCTTAATCCCGCCCAAGCGCACGTCGCTCCCGACATTGAGGCCGTCGACGCGGTCGAACTTGGCGAGGAACTCGTGGCCGCCGGCGGTCGAAACCTCGGTAGTCGAGTACGCGAATACCAGGAAAAAGGCGGCGACCGCGAGAACGACCGCGCCCAGCAGCGCTTCGACGACGTTGCCTCTCATGAACCTCTCACCTTCTTGGTCAGGTCGGCCGCCACGGCTCGTAGTCGCCGGTCGCCGGCGCCCGGCGCGCGGCGCCCAAGAGATCGCCAGGCGGCCGATACGCGGCCGGCGATCCGGTCAGGTTCGGTTGATGATCTTGCTCCCACGGCCGCGCCGGGCCCGGGTTGGTGGGCGGCGCCGCGATCGTGTGGTGCAGCCATGCGTGCCATTCGGGCGGTACCTGCGAGGCCTCGGCTTCGCCGTTGTAGAGCACCCAGCGCCGCTCGCCGCCGCGCTCGCGGTAGTAGCGATTGCCGAAACGGTCGGTGCCGGCGAGTTCACCCTTGCGCCAGGTAAAGAAGCTGGTCCAAGGCGTCGTCCCGTTCCACCACGTGAAAAGTTGTAACAGCCACCGCATCCGTCTCTCCCGCGCCGCGCGGACTATCGCACCGCCCCGGCCCCGCCGTCCAGCCGCCCGCCCTGCCGCGCGCCGGCGTTTTCCCCGGCCCATCCCCACCCGAAACCTAGATTCAACTCGAACATTTGCCGCCAAGCCTTTGATTCAAAAATCGATAAATCGAGATACCCACAACCGCTTGTGGATAGTAACGATTCAGACACAAAATTTGGTTGACGCCTTTCGACACCGCTGTCTAGATATTGGGTCCTCGCGGGGCCGAACATCAAAATATAGGTTGACAAACGCCTCCGCCAAGAGCTCGCGGGAGAGCGGTCGGCAGGGAAAGTTTAGAGGTCTGGGGGCCATTTATGCGTATCGAACGTCGTTTCACCGTTGCCGGTCAGTCGCCCTACGCAGGCATTGAATTCAAGAGAACCGCGAGCGAAATCCGAAACCCGGACG
>VGEO01000144.1 GCA_016869275.1 Alphaproteobacteria bacterium
CGGCCCATGGATAGGTGCCGCGGCCGCGGCGCGCGAACCACCACGCCTCGAGCGCGATCAACGCGAGGAACAACGGAAACGCGTAAAGGCCCGGTTTACTGACGTCCAGCATGGCGGAGCGAGGATAGTACGACCGTTCGGCGGCTGGCTAGCGCGGCTACCCGCGCACCAACGCGGCGGCACCGTCGACCCGCCGCGTCGTTCATCGTTCGTACTTCTCGATCCGCCACGGCTCGGCGGCGGCCTCCGCTTCCCACGCCCGATACGTGGGAAGGGCGCGGACCGTGTCGAGGTAGGCCTTGGCAGCGCCCGCGACCGTGACGCCCCAGGTGACGAAACGGGAGACCACCGGCACGTACATGGCGTCGGCGATCGTAAAGGGACCGAACAGGAAGCCGGCATCGCCGGCCTTGCCGTAACGCGCGCGGCAGTCGGTCCAGATCGCAGCGATCCGGGCGAGGTTGTCTTTGACGTCGTCGGCCAGCGCCGGCAGAGGAAAGCGGGCGCGGCAATTCATCTGGAGGGTTTGCCGCATCGGCAAGAAGCCGGCGTGCATCTCGTTCGCGATCGAGCGGGCATGGGCGCGCTGGGCGCGGTCGGCCGGCCACAGCCCGTGCTCGGGGAAACGCTCGGCCACGTAATCGCAGATCGCGAGCGACTCCCAGACCGTGATGGCGCCGTCCTTCAGGATCGGCGCCTTGGCCGCCGGCGAATGCTCGAGCAGCCGGGCGCGCGTTTCGGGCCGGTCGAGCGGCACCACGATCTCGTCGAACGGGATGCCGGCTTGCTTCATGAGGAAGTAGGGCCGGACCGACCACGACGAGTAGTTCTTATTGGCAAGGACGAGGGTGAGCTGGTTCATGACATTGCCTGTGGGCTGCGATGGGCGGCGGTTGGTCGTTTCGGGCGGCGACCGGGAGTGCTACAAAGCCGCGCCCCGACCCCGCTTGTAGCACCAAGGCCATGCGCTCGCTCACCTTCGCCACCGCCGCCGAGGCCCAGCCGATTTGGCCGGTCGACAAGGCCGATCTCGAGCGCTGGCTCGGCAGCCAGCCGACAGCGATGGCGTCGTGGGTCCGCCAGTCCGGGTTTCAAGCCAAGCCCGGCGAGTTCGTGCTGGTGCCCGACGGCAAGGGCGGCATCGCCGGCGTCGCTGTCGGCGTCCCCGAGAAACCCGACCTCTGGTCGTACGCCCCTTTCACCCGCCGCCTCCCGGCAGGCACCTACCGGATCGAAGCGGTGCTCGACCGGCGCCGAGCGACGGCGGCGGCGATCGGCTGGGCGCTCGCCGACTATGCGTTCGACCGCTACAAGGCCAAGAAGAACGGCAACGGCGACGGCCATGAGCGCGCGCCGGCGACGCTCGAGGTGCCCTCGACCGCCGACGCCGGGCTGGTCCGCCGTACGGTGACAGCGACCAAGCTCGTCCGCGACCTCGTCAACGAACCGGCCGAGCGCCTGGGGCCGGCCGACCTTGCGGCCGCCGCGGCGACGCTCGCCCGCGATCACAATGCCGGCTGCGAGGTGATCGTCGGCGACGAACTGCTCGCGCGCAATTTCCCGGCCGTTCATGCGATCGGCCGCGCCAGCGTCAGGCCGCCGCGGCTGATCGATATCGTCTGGGGCGAAGCCGACGCACCCAAGGTGACGCTGGTCGGCAAGGGCGTGTGCTTCGATTCGGGCGGGCTCGATTTGAAGCCGGCATCGGCGATGCGGCTCATGAAAAAGGACATGGGCGGCGCCGCGACCGTGCTCGGGCTCGCCCACATGATCATGGATGCCGGGCTGCGGATCCGGCTCCGCGTCCTCATCCCGGCGGTCGAGAATGCGGTTGCCGGCAACGCGCTGCGGCCCGGCGACATCATTCCGACCCGGCGCGGGCTCTCGGTCGAGATCGGCAACACCGACGCCGAGGGTCGCGTCATCCTGGCCGACGCGCTGGCGCTGGCCGACGGCGAAACGCCCGAGCTCTTGATCGATTGCGCGACGCTCACCGGAGCGGCGCGGACCGCGCTCGGGCCCGACATTCCGGCTTTCTTCACACCCGACGATGAGTTGGCAGCCGCGCTGGCCAAAACGGCGGAGAGCGAGGCCGATCCGTTGTGGCGGCTGCCACTATGGGCGCCCTACCGCGAGTACATCGAGACGCCGGTTGCCGACGTCAACAACGCGAGCGATTCAGGTTTCGCCGGGGCGATCACCGCGGCGCTTTTTCTCAAGGAATTCGTGGCCCAGACCAAGCGTTGGGTCCACCTCGACCTCTACGCCTGGAACGCGAAAGCGCGGCCGGGCCGTCCGTCCGGCGGCGAAGCGATGGGCATGCGCGCGCTTTACGCGCTGATCAGCGATCGCTTTGCCTGAACGCGACGCGGGCGCCGTCGGTGGCGACGCCGCCGCGCACGACCCGTTTCAAGGCGTCGATCCGCCGCTGCAGGTACGGCGAGAAATAGCCGCGGTTGCGGGCTTGGACGTCCGCGCGCCGCCAGTCGTCGGCGCTGACGCGGCGGCGGCAACTCCGTTTCGGGCACTCGCACGCGAATTCCAACAGCGAGCAACTGTCGGTGGTGGCGTAGTCGAACGAGACCTCTTCGCCGACCGCGATCTTGCGCATCGCGACCAGCTGGTCTTCGCCGCGCAGTCCGCCGTTCGGGTGGCAGCAATGGTTGATGTAGTCGGGCGGGTCGACGTGGTCGAGCGATGCGAGGTAACGGTCGTCGCCGACCTGAAGGACGTAACGTCGCTCGGCCGGTGCCAGCTTGGCGACGCTGGCGCGGTCGATGATGCGACCGCCCCAGACCGCGAGCAGCTCGCCCTTCTCGATCGGTTCGGCGGCGTAGACCCCGGTGCCGCGGCCGTCGTGGCAGGGCTGGATCGCGAGCTTGGGCGACAAGTAACTAGGGTAAGGCTCCTCGGTGCGAGGAGGGGTACCGTCTTTCATGATGCCTTCCGTTTTTTTTGTAGGACAAAGATCATGCGACGCGACGCCGGGCTGTTGTCGATGCGTTGCCCGGATACGAAGTCGCCGTAACAGCCGGCGACATCGAACGATTGCGAGAGCTTGGTGAGGGCGACCAGTTCGGGCGCGGTGAAGAAACGCTCCTTGGCGCGGTCGACGATCACGGTTTCGCGGCCGTGTTCGGTGACGCGCAGCACGGTTTCGACCTCGAAGATGTGGGTGAGCGGGTCGGCTTCGGGGCGGTTGATCGCCCAGTTGACCTGGACCTTTGTGCCGTTCCGCTCGGCGGCGTAGTGGAAGCTGCCGTAGTCGGTGAGCCCGGTGTCGCGCGGGTGCGTGAATTCGAGCACGTAGATGCCGTCGGCGACCAGGTTGGCAGCGACGTTCTTGAAGTGGGCGACGACGTCCTCGGCCTCGAGCAAGCAGTCGAGTGCGTCGTACATCGCGATCGCCGCATCGACCGGTTGGTCGAGCGTGAAGGTCCGCATGTCCGCCGCGATCCACCGGATACCGGCCAGGCCCTCGGCCTTCGCCTTGTCTTCGGCGAAAGCGATCATTTCAGGATAGAGGTCGAGCGCGACGGTCGCGATGCCGCGGCGCGCGAAGCCGCGCGTGTGGTAGCCGGGGCCGCAGGCGATTTCGAGCAGCGAGCCGAGTGGACGGCGGGCGAGACGGCGGAACTCATCGACGACGAAGTCCACTTCACGCGTCACGTCGCGGGCAAACGCGATGTCGTAGTAGTGAGCCCGCCGGTAGACTTCGCCGTACTCGGCCATCCGCAGCGATCAACGGTTACATCGATCGCGGACAGAATGACGCGGCATGGGAAAAAATCAACGGCGAATGCGACGGGTGCGCGCGCTTCTTGTGGATAAGTAACCGTCGCCGCCTGTGACCCCATTATGCGGCGGCGATCGGAGTGCTAAAGAGCAGGGAACGATTCGAAACCGCCGTCCGCGTGCCGCACCCGCGTCCCCGCTCCGCCTCTCCGCCCGCGCCGCGCCCGTCGCGGCACGGCGCCGTCGTCTTCGTGTACGGCACGCTGCGCTCAGGCGCCGCGCAGCACGCGCGTCTGGACGGCGCGACCCTCCTCGATCACGGTTTCGTGCGCGGTCGGCTCTATGACCTCGGCCCCTATCCCGGCGCCGTTCTGGGCGGGCCGGCGCGCGATCGGATCGCGGGCGAGGTGTATCGGCTGCGCCGGCCGGTCCGCGACTTGGCGGCGCTCGATGCCTACGAAGGGCTCGCGCCCGAGGGCGACTACCGCCGCGTTCGCTGCAGCGTGGCGACCCGGCGCCTCGGCCGGGTCCGCGCCTGGATCTACGTTTTTGATGGCTCCATTGCCGGCCTCGCCGTCATTCCCGGCGGCGATTTTTTCGCGGCTTCGCGCCCGGCGGCCCCGTCGGCCGGGGCCCGGGCCTAGCGTAGACCGGTCATGGAGATCCGCTTCACCGCTCCGCAGGCCCTCGACGTCTGGCGCCGCGCCCTGAGCCAGGCGGTGCGCGACCTCGACCCCGACCTCTCGGCGCGGCAGATGGCGGTGCTGCTCAACGTCTATCTGGCGCCGGCGCCCCATACCGTGCGCGGCTTGGCCGCAACGCTCGGGATCGCCAAACCAGCGGTGACGCGGGCGCTCGATACGCTCGAAGCGGCCAAGCTCGTCCGCCGCGCGCCCGATCTCCGCGACAAGCGCAGCATCCTTATCGAGCGCACGGTCAAGGGGGCCGCCTATCTGGGTGAGCTCGCCGGCTTTCTCGCCGAGGCCGCGACCGCGGTCGCCGCTGCGACGCCCGAATCGCCCGAGATCGGCTAATAGCCCCGCGCCCGGTCGACCGGATAAAGCAGCGGCTTCCCAGCGAGCGCTCGGCGGACGTTGTCGGCGGCGAGCGCGGCGACCGACTCGGGCCGCGGATCGCCGGCCGTGTGCGGGGTAATCGTGACCTTGGGGTGGCGCCAGAAGGGGTGATCGGCGGGCGGCGGCTCCGGGCTGAAGACGTCGAGCGTCGCGTGGGCGATGTGGCCGCGATCGAGCGCAGTCAGGAGATCGGCATCGACCACGTGGCCGCCGCGCCCGGCGTTGATGACCGTGGCGCCCGGAGGCAGCGCCGCGAGCGTCGCGCGGTTCAAGATGCCGGCGGTCGCGGCGGTGAGCGGGAGCGCCATGGCGAGAAGGTGGGTGCCGCCGAGAAATGCCGGCAGCCGATCGCGCCCGGCGAAGCTCTCGACCCCGGGGATCGACTTGGGGGTCCGGCTCCAGCCGCGCACGGAGAAGCCGAGATCGAGCAGCATGCGCGCGGCCAAGCCGCCGATCTCGCCCATCCCCATGATCCCGACCGTGGCGGCGGGCGGCGGCGGCCGCGGCGCCCAGCGGCCGTCGCGCTGGCTCGCCTCGAGCAGCGGTTGCTCACGGTAGTGGCGGAGCGTGTGCAGGACGATGTAATGGGCGACGTCGCGCGTGAGCAGCGGGTCGACCATGCGCGAAAACGGAACGTCGGGCAGGTCGGGATCGTTCACCATCGCATCGACGCCGGCGAACAGGCCGACTACCGCTTTCAAGTTCGGGAACGTCCTGAGCAGGCCGGGCTGCGGCCGGTGCACCAGCGCGACCTCGATCGCGGCGGGGTCGCCGACATCGGGATAAACACGCAGATGGACCCCCGGCAGGTGCGCGACGAGCGCCCGCACCCACTCGTCGGGATCGAAGCGGCTGATCAGGAGAACCGACACAACCGCTCGCTGCGTGTGAGAAAGTCGACAAGCCTAAACGGCATCAAGGGTCGCCACTCGCTAAGTCCGCACCGCGCCGGTTTCGACCGCCTCGAGCTCGAACGCCGCGGCCATCAGGGCGCGGGTATAGGGTGCGCGCGGCGCGGTGAAGATCGATTCGGCCGACCCCAGCTCGACCACCTTGCCGTCCCGCATCACGATCACCTCGGAGGCCAAGGCGCGCACCACCTTCAAGTCGTGGCTGATGAAGAGATAAGCCAGGTCGTGCTTGCGTTGAAGCTCGCGCAA
>VGEO01000145.1 GCA_016869275.1 Alphaproteobacteria bacterium
CTCGGATCGACCCCGCCGCCGCCAATACCCGTTCCCGCAGATCCTGTCCGTATTCCTCGCCCCGTTTCCGGCTCATCGGCTCTCCCTCTCGTTGCCGATCCGCCATGAATCACATTTTTCAGCCCGTGGGAATCCCCCGCCGATTCCACTCCGCCTGAATTTGCTCTATCAGCCGAGTGCGAGCCATGTCGCTATTGCGGCCAGGCCCAAGGCCGCCGCCGCCGCCGCCGAACGCGCCACGTAACGCCCGAGCGGCACCGCGTTGTCGTTGGCGGGCCGCCGGGCGAAGGCGAGCGGGAGGGTCGCCGGTTTCGATACGGCGGGGGAAGGGCGCGCGGGCGCCCGATATTCCGCCGACCTATCCACGCTTTTCGATCGCGACGTAAGGCCGCTCGGGGTACCCGGTGTAGATCTGCCGCGGACGGCCGATCTTCTGCTGCGGATCGTCCATCATTTCGTTCCACTGCGCGATCCAGCCGGTGGTGCGCGCGACCGCGAACAAAACGGTGAACATCGACATCGGAATGTTCATCGCCTTGAAAATGATGCCCGAGTAGAAATCGACGTTCGGGAACAGCTTGCGCTTGACGAAATAGTCGTCCTCGAGCGCGATCTTCTCCAGTTCCATCGCGAGCTCGAGGAGCGGCTCATTCTTGACGCCGAGCTCGTCCAGCACCTCGTGACACGAGCTCCGCAGCACCGCCGCGCGCGGATCGTAGTTCTTGTAGACGCGGTGGCCAAAACCCATCAGGCGGAAATTGTCGTTGGGGTCCTTGGCCCGTTTCAAGAACTCGGGAATGTTCTTCTTGCTGCCGATCTCGTTCAGCATGTTAAGAACGGCCTCGTTGGCGCCGCCGTGCGCCGGCCCCCACAGCGAGGCGATGCCGGCGGCGATGCAGGCATAGGGGTTGGCGCCCGAGGAGCCGGCGAGCCGGACGGTCGAGGTCGACGCGTTTTGCTCGTGGTCGGCGTGCAGAATCATGATCTTCGACATCGCCCGCGACAGGATCGGGCTGATTTTGTATTCCTCGCACGGCACCGCGAACAGCATGTGGAGGAAGTTCTCCGAGTAGCGGAGGTCGTTGCGCGGATAGATGAAGGGCTGGCCGAGCGAATACTTGTAGGCCCACGCCGCGATGGTCGGAATCTTGGCGATCAGCCGGATCGACGAGATGCGCCGATGCTCCTTATCGTTGACGTCGAGGCTGTCGTGGTAGAACGCCGACATCGCGCCGACCACGCCGCACAAGATCGCCATCGGGTGCGAGTCGCGCCGGAAGCCGTCGTAGAACCGGCGCACCTGCTCGTGCAGCATGGTGTGGTTGGTGATGAGCGCCCGGTACACTTCCTTCTGCTTCTTGTCGGGCAGCTCGCCGTACAGGAGGAGGTACTGGACGTCGGTGAAGTCGCTTTTCTCTGTGAGGTCTTCGATCCGATAGCCGCGGTAGAGCAGCACGCCCTTGTCGCCGTCGATATAGGTGATTTTCGACTCGCAACTTCCGGTCGCCATGTAGCCGGGGTCGTAGGTGAAGTACCCCAAACCCGCATAGAGCTTCCGGATATCGATCACGCTCGGTCCGACGGTGCCGTCGATAATCGGCAGGTCCATCTTCTTGCCCGACCCCGCATCGGACAGCGTGACCGTCTTGCTGGGCTTAGCTGCCTGCGCCATGATTCGTTCTTAACCCCATACTAGGAAAGTGATTTTTTGTCCGGCCGCGTGGCCACGACCAGCGCGTGAAGCGTCGCGTTGGCTCATTATACGCGAACCCCGAGCGAGGGAAATCTCCGTAGACGGGCTTACCCCGCCCCTCAAGCGGAGGCGCGATCGAGGCGGGCCAAGGTACTCTCGCGCCCGAGGATCGCGAGAACGTCGAAGATCGGCGGCGACACCGTGCGCCCGGTGACCGCGGCACGGAGCGGTTGGGCAATATCCTTGAGCTTAAGTCCGGCGGATTCGGCATGACGGCGCACGGTCTCCTCCAGCGTCGTCGCTTCCCAAGACGATAGGGCGCGTAGCGCGACCGTCAAAACCCGGAGCTGGGTCTTGGCGTCGGCGCCGAGCAAGGCGGCCGCCTTGGGGTCGAGGGTCGGCACATCATCTATCATTAAAAACTTAATATTATCAATTATTTCTACGATTGTTTTCGTCCTTTCTTTGAGGAGGGGGATGGCGCGCCGAAGCCGCTCGCGGGCGATTCCGTCAAGCGTCGTTCCGGCGGTGGCGAGGGCGGTCGTGACGAGGCCCACCAGGCGATCGTCGGATGCGGCCCGCAGGTAATACCCGTTCAGGTGATCGAGCTTGGCGGTATCGAAGCGGGCCGGCGACCGCCCGACCGCGTCCAAGTCGAACCATGCGACCGCCTGCTCGGTCGAGATGATCTCGTCGTCGCCATGGGCCCAGCCGAGGCGCAGGAGGTAGTTCCGCATCGCTTCCTGCAGGTATCCCATGTCGCGATAGGCTTCGATCCCGATCGCACCGTGGCGCTTGGACAGCTTGGTGCCGTCGGCGGCATGGATCAGCGGGATGTGCGCGAACTCGGGCACGATCCAGTCCATGGCGCGATAGAGGTGGTACTGGCGAAAGGCGTTGGTGAGGTGGTCTTGGCCGCGGATGACGTGGGTAATTGCCATGTCGTGATCGTCGACCACGACCGAGAGCATGTAGGTGGGCGTGCCGTCGGCCCGCAATAGGACCATGTCGTCCAATTCTTCATTGGCGATCTTGACCTCGCCCTGAACGCGGTCGCGGATCGTCGTTTCGCCGGTTCGCGGCGCCTTGATCCGGATCACCGGCTTCACGCCCGGCGGCGCATCGGCCGGATCGCGGTCGCGCCAGCGCCCGTCGTAGCGCATCGGCCGCCCCTCGGCCTTGGCCTTTTCGCGCATCGCCTGGAGCTCGTCCGGGCTCGCGTAGCACCGGTAGGCATGGCCCTTGGCCAGCAGCGCGTGCGCGACTTCGGCGTGGCGCGCCATCCGTGCGAACTGAAACACCGGCGCATCGTCCCAATCGAGCTCGAGCCATCGCAGGCCGTCGAGGATCGCGTCGACCGCCGCCTGGGTCGAACGGGCCCGGTCGGTGTCCTCGATCCGGAGCAGGAATTGGCCGCCATGGTGGCGGGCGAACAGCCAGTTGAAGAGCGCGGTACGGCCGCCACCGATGTGGAGAAAGCCGGTCGGCGAGGGGGCGAAGCGGGTGATGACGGTCATGGTCGCGCTTTTTAGAGGCTGGCGGGGGGCGAGTAAACCGAAAGCGGCCTACGGGGTTCCATAAGTACGGGGAGAGGAACCTCTTCGATGACCTTGCTCGCCGTGGCCGCCGCGATCTTCGAGCGCGCGCGGACGTTGACGGCGCCGCCACGGCATTGGCTGATGGCGACGCTCGCCGCCGAAGCGGCGCGCTGGTCGCTATGGCTCGCGGTCGGATTCGGCGCCGGGATCGCCGTCTACTTCGCCCTCCCGCGCGAACCGCCGCCGTGGCTCGGGGCAACCATCGCGGTTGCGGCCGTGGGGACTGCCACGCTCGCCCGCCGCCAGCTCGCGCTCGCCGCATCGGGGATCGCGCTCGCGAGTGCCGCCCTCGGTTTTACCGCGGCGCAAGCCCATACTGCCCTCGCCGATGCGCCGCGGCTCGGGCGCCCACTCGGGCCGGTCGCGATCGAGGGCCGAATCGTCGAGCTCTCGACGCTCGAGGTCGGGGTGTCGCTGGTGCTCGACCGGGTCCGGATCGGCGGCTTGGCGGCCGCCGTGACGCCGGCCCGCGTGCGGATCGTCGCCAAGACCCGGCGCGACCCGGTCGCGGTCGGCGATCGCGTCGAGACCCGCGCCATGTTGCGTCCGCCGAGCCCGCCGCTCTTCCCGGGCGGTTTCGACTTCGCGCGCAAAGCCTATTTCGACCGGATCGGCGCCAACGGGTATGCGATCGCCCCGATCCGGCGCGCGGCCGCCGGCGCCGAACCGGCCCGTATCGACATCTTCCTCAACCGCCTGCGCCAGCGCATCAACGAAGCGATCGACGCCGCGCTCCCGCCCGGAGTCGCCGCCATCGCCAAAGCGTTAATGACCGGCGATCGCGCCGCGATCCCCGAATCCGACGTCGCCGCGATGCGTGATTCCGGCCTGGCGCATCTCCTGGCGATCTCGGGCATCAACGTCAGTTTCATGGCCGGGATCGTGTTTTTCATCGTTCGCGCCGGGCTCGCCCTAGTGCCGTCGCTGGCGTTGCGCTACCCGATCAAGAAGATCGCGGCCGCCGCCGGGTTTCTCGCCGCCGCGGCGTACGTCGCGATCACCGGGCTCACCGTGCCGACCCAACGCGCGTTCCTGATGATGAGCGCGGTATTCCTGGCGATCGTCGTCGAGCGCTCGGTGCTGTCGATGCGGCTGGCGGCGTGGGCTGCGATCGCGGTGCTGGCGGTAAGCCCGATCGCGTTGATGGGGCCGAGCTTTCAACTCTCGTTCGCCGCGGTGGTCGCCCTGATCGCCGCCTACGAACGCTGGCGCGAGTCCTGGGGCGTGGCCCGGCAGCGCCGCGGATGGTTCGGCCGCGCGTTCCTCTACGTGGCCGGGGTCGCGGCGACCACGCTGGTCGCCGGGTTCGCGACCGCGCCGTTCGCGATCTATCACTTCAATCGGTTCGCCGCCTACGGCCTCGCCGCCAATCTGCTGGCAATCCCGTTGACCGGCGCTGTGATGATGCCGGCGATCGCCGCCGCCTACGTGCTGCTCGTTTTCGGATTCGCCGATCCGGCGCTCGCGGTGCTCGGGTGGGGAATCGAGGCGATGCTATGGGTCGCGCGCACCGTCGCCGCATGGCCGGGCGCGGCGCTGCTGGTGCCGGCGATGCCGAGCGCTGGGCTGGCGGGCGCGGCGCTCGGCCTGATCTGGTTGTGCCTCTGGCAGCAGCCGTGGCGCTGGGCCGGGCTCGGCGCGGTTGCCGGCGGGCTGCTCGCGATCGGCATCACCCCCGGCCCCGATCTCCTGGTCGATGCCGAAGGGACGGTCGTCGCGGTCCGCAACGCCGAAGGCGCGTTGCTGGTTTCGGAGCCGCGCGAGCGCTGGATGACCCAGCTCTGGCTTCGCGCCAACGCCCAGAGCGCCGCGGCGCCGTGGCCGGCCGCGGGCGAAAGCGCCGACCGGCGCCTCCGTTGCGATGCGCAAGGCTGTCTCTACCGGGTCCGCGGTCGCACCATTGCGTGGCTGCGCGATCCGCGCGCGTTGGCCGAGGACTGCCGGGCCGCCGACGTCGTGATTGCCGCGTTTTTCGTCGGGCGCCGCTGCGGCGCCGCCACCGTTATCGACCGGCGGACGCTCGCCGCCGGCGGCGGTCACGCGATCCGCGTTGAGCGCGATGGAACTATCCGCATCGACAGCGTCGCCGCGGCCCGCGGCGCCCGGCCGTGGGCGGTCGCATCGCGCGCGCTTCGCGAGGATCGCTCGACGACCGCGGGCGGACGATGCGAAGGTAACGCATGCACCCCGCGCTCATCGCTGTCATCGCCGCCGGCGGCTATGCCCTTGGCGCCACCGGCGTTGCCGGCGGTACCCTGAGCCTCCAGGTCGAGAACGACCGCATCGCGCGCACCGATCGCCACTACACGGCGGGCGAGCGCCTGTTCTACGTTTCCGACGAAAACGACATCCCGGCGTGGGTCCGGCGCCTCGGGCGCCAGGTTCCATTTCTCGCCGACGCCGACGGCACCCGCGTCGGCTTCACGCTCGGGCAGAGCATCTTCACGCCCGAAGACACCGACGCCCGGAAGCTGGTGCGCGATGACCGCCCCTACGCCGGCTGGCTTTACGGCGGCGTCGCGCTGCTCTGGGAAGATCGCGGCGCGAACGGCCGGTTGTCGACGCTCGACACCGTCGAACTCGACGTCGGCGGGGTCGGGCCGGC
>VGEO01000146.1 GCA_016869275.1 Alphaproteobacteria bacterium
GATCACGTCGCGATAGACCGCGCGCTTGAACGACACCGTGAGTGCCGGCAGCTCGTCGGCGTCGAGCCAGCGCCACGCCGTGAACTCGGGCTCATGGTGGGCATCCAGCCGGATATCGCGATCGCGCCCCAAGAAGCGCATCGCGAACCATTTCTGCTTTTGTCCGCGGTAACGGCCACCCCACACCTTGGCTTGAATCGCCGTTGGCAGGTCGTAGGCGAGCCAGCCCCGGGTCTCGGCGATGATTTCGGCCTTGGCGGTGCCGATTTCTTCCTCGAGCTCGCGGAGCGCCGCCGCGCGCGGCGATTCATGCTTGTCGATTCCGCCCTGCGGCATCTGCCAGGCCGGCCCGTCCTGGTCGGCGCGCTGGCACACCAGCACCTGGTTGTGGACGTTCAAGAGCATGATCCCGACCGAACAACGATAGGGCAGCGCCGCGCGGGCCTTGGCCACGGTTAGCGCGCCTGCTGGCGTTTGATCGCGGCCGAGATCGGCGCCAGCGCGATGCCCTTCTCTTTCAACGTCGGCGCCCACTGCGTCACCCGCTCGATCGTCACCGGGAACGGATGGCCGAGGCCGATCGCGACGCCCTCGGCTTTGGCGAGTTGTTCCAGCTCGATCAGGTGGGTGTCGATCGCGGCGCGCGAGGCTTGGCGATCGAGCACGCGGTGGTTGACGACGCTCGGCAGCCCAAGCTCGCGGCTCAAGGTCCGCGTCACGCTGCCTTCGACGGCATCGCCGTCGAGGAACAGGAGCCCGCGCTGGTTGAGCGCGCTCATCACCGGACGCATGTGGTCGAGCGAGGTGGTGAAGCGCGATCCCATGTAGCTGGTGACGCCGACATAGCCGGCGAACCGGCTCAAGATGAACTCCATGCGATCGATGTTCTCGGTCGCGGTGAGCGAGGTGAGGAGCGTGTGCGGACCGGGATCGCTGGCGGGATAATTGATCGGCTCCATCGGCAACTGCAGCATGACCTCGTGGCCGGCGGCGCGCGCCTCGGCGATCTGGCGGTCGACGTTGGGGGCGTAAGCGGCGAAGGCGAGCGTCACCTGGCCGGGTAATTGCTGGATCGCGGTCTTAGTCGCCGACTGGCTCAAGCCGACGCCGGACAGCAGGACGGCGATCAGGGGACGCTGACCGTCGTCGGCGAACGGGCGGGCGTAGACTTCCCAGGCTTTGCGCCCATTGGACGCGACCACGGGAAGCGGCCCCCTCGGTGTTTTGGCGACGAGCGCCGGGTCCGGCACCGGGCCGAGCGCGATCCGGCTCGGGATTTCAGCCTTCGGTGCCGGCGGCGGCTCGGTCTTGGGCGGTACGGCCGCCTCGCTCTTGGCAGTTTGGCTCGGTGTGGCCGGCGCGGCGGCTGGCGGTTTTGCGCCAGGGGGGCTCGCAGCCGCCACCGGCGGCGCGGCCGGGGCCGGGGTGGCCGGTGGGGGCGTAGCGGCGGCCGTTGTCGCTTGCGGTCTGGCGCCCGGAGCGCTCGCGGTGGGAGGCGGTGCGGTGCCACCAGCCGGCGGCACTGCGGCGACCTCGGGCCGGGTCCCCGGGGCCGCCGTTCCCGTGGGCGGTACTGGCTGGACCGCGACCGGGTCGCGGGCGACCGCCGGCATTTTGGGGCCGGAACCGGCTGCGGCCGGGGCAGCGGCTGCGGGCGCCGCCGGAGCGGTTACTGCCGATGGCGATTCGCCCGTGCTCGCCGTGGTCTCGGGGGCGACCAGGGAGGGCAGCGGTGCGAGCGCGAGGTAGGCGGGTTTCCGCTTGGCGCGGTCGGCATCGGCATAGAGGACGAAGCCGACGAAGGCGGCGAGGAGCGCGGCGCTGCCGCCGGCAGCGATCGAAAGCGGTACCCAGGCGACGGAAAGGCGCCGCCGCCGCGGCGCGGCCGCGGCGCGGACCGCCACCGGCTTCTGAATCGTTCCGCGTTTTTTCGGTGCCGCGGGCTCTTTCGCCACGAGTTCGTCGTCGCGCCGGCTAGTTCTTTACCGTGGACTGCGAGCTCGCCGCGGCCGCCACCGCGCCCTTGACCCCGCGCAGCTTGATCTGCTGCACGATCTCGAGCGCGCGCGTGAGCTGAATGTCCTCGGCGTCGGTGCCGGGTGGCCGGTCACCCTGCGGCGCCGTCGCTTGCGGCGGTGGGGTTGCCGGCTGCGCCGCGACCGGCGGTGTCGACGCGCCGGTCGGGGCCTTACCGTCCTGCGGGTTGGCGAGGTGGCCGCGCAAGCTCGCTTCGCTGCGCGCGTCGGCGATGTCGCGCGCCGTCAGAACGGTCACGTCGGGCTCGATGCCCTTGGCCTGAATCGAGCGCCCCGACGGTGTGTAGTAGCGCGAGGTGGTGAGCCGGAGCGCGCCGTACTGGCCGAGCGGCATGATGGTCTGGACCGAGCCCTTGCCGAACGACTTCGAGCCCAGAACGACGGCGCGATTGTGGTCCTGGAGGGCGCCGGCGACGATCTCCGAGGCCGACGCCGAGCCGCCATTGATGAGGACGACGATCGGCTTGCCCTCGGCTAGATCGCCCTTGCGGGCATTATAGCGCTTGGAGTCCTGGCTGCGGCGCCCGCGGGTCGAGACGATTTCGCCCTGGTCTAGGAACGCGTCCGAAACCGCGACCGCCTGCTCGAGCAGGCCGCCCGGATTGCCGCGCAGGTCGAGCACCACCCCTTCCATCTTGCCGCCGAGCTTCGATTTGGCTTCTTCCATCGCCGCCTTGAGGCCGGACTCGGTCTGCTCGTTGAACTGCGCGACGCGGACGTAGGCGACGTTGCCCTCGACGCGGCCGCGCACCGACTTGATCGGGATCACGCTCCGTTTCAACGTGACGTTGAAGGGTTTCTCGACTCCGGCGCGCTGGATGGTGATGACGATGTCGGTATTGACCGGCCCGCGCATCTTCTTGACCGCGTCCTGGAGCGTGAGGCCGAGGACCTGCTCGCCGTCCAGATGCGTGATGAAGTCGCCCGGCTTGACGCCGGCGCGGAACGCCGGGGTGTCCTCGATCGGCGAGATCACCTTGACCAAGCCGTTTTCCATGCTGACTTCGATCCCGAGCCCGCCGAACTCGCCCCGGGTTTGGACCTGCATTTCCTTGTAGGTCTCGGGGTTCAGGTAGCTCGAGTGCGGATCGAGCGCCGACAGCATGCCCTTGATCGCCGCTTCGATCAGGTCCTTGTCGCCGACCTCTTCGACGAAATCCGACCGGATGCGCTCGAACACGTCGCCGAACAGATTGAGCTGGCGGTAGGTGTCGGAGTTTTGTGCCGCCACCGGGCCGGTCCAGGCCAGCAGGAGCGCGCTCGCGCCCGCGAGGACAACCTTACGCATCATCCCTTTACCTTTCGTTCCAAGGCGGCGAGCCATTGCAGCGGATCGACCGGGGCGCCATCGTGGCGCATTTCCAAGTACATCACGGGCCGCTCGCTTCCGCCATCGGCCATGCGTCCGAGCGGTTCGCCAGCAATCACGCTCTGGCCAACCGCACTGTCGATGCGGGCGAGTCCGGCTATCAAGGTATGGTATCCGGCGCCGTGAGCAAGGATCAAGAGTTGCCCGTAGGTCCGAAACGGCCCGGCAAACACGACGCGGCCCTCGTGCGGGGCGACCACCCGCGCGGCCGGCAACGTCTCGATCGAGAGCCCGCGCTCCTTGATCCCCTGCTCGTTGGTCTGACCGAAATAAGCGACGATCCGACCGCGCGCCGGGACCACCATCGTCCCGCGCGCGGCCGCGAACGGCCGGGGCGTCGCCAGGGCGAGCGGTCCGGGGGCGCCCGCGGCAGCCTCGGACGCCCCGGGTCGGGCGCGGTTGGGCTCGGGTTCGACGCGGGCGATCCCGGCGATCAACGCCGGCACATCCTTGGCTTCGTCGGCGACTTTGGCGAGGTCGCGAACCCTACGCCGGCTCGCTTCGGTCGAAAGGCCCGTGGCTTTGAGCTTGCGCTCGAGCAGTTGATCGAGCGCCCGGCGCTCGTCGTCCAGCCGGCGGTGCTCGGCGCCGAGGCGGTCGGCCTCGGTCTTGATTTCGATCTCGAGGCGGCGGAGCGCGGTCAGCTGTACGTTGAGCCGGCGCGCCTCGCTTTCGAGCTCAGGCACCAGCGCGGCGGCGATGAAGGAGCTGCGGAGCGCATCGCCCGGTGTGAGCTTGCTCACCAAGAGCGCTTCGGGCGGGCGACGGGCGAAGCGTTGGAGCGCGCCGAGACTCGCCCCGACCTGGTCGCGGCGCTCGGCGATCTCCGCCTCGCGGGCCGCGGCTTCGATCCGGTAGGCGGCGATCCGCCGCTCGAGGCCGGCGACGACGTCCTCCTGCTCCTGGGCTGCGCGCGCCGTGGCGATCAGTTGCTCCTTGAGCGCCTCGATCTCGGCGGCCGCCTTGACGTCGGTCGGGGTCCCTTGGGCCGCAAGCGGCGGCGCGAGCGCGACGCCTGCCAGCGCGATCCCGAGCGCGGCGCCGGCCTTAAGCCCGAACACGACGCGCCTCGGCTGTGGCGGCGGCGGGCTTGAGCAGCGAACGACCGGTCATCTCGCGCGGCTGGGCCAGACCGAGCAGCGCGAGGAGCGTCGGAGCTACGTCGGCCAGGCGCCCGTCGCGCAGCGCGACGCCCGGCGTCGGCGGATGGACCAGGATTGCTGGGACGAACTCGGTCGTGTGCGCGGTGTGGGCCTGGCGCGTGTCGGGGTCGAACATCTGCTCGGCGTTGCCGTGGTCGGCGGTGATGAAGAGCGTGCCGCCGGCGGCGCCGACCGCGTCGACGAGGCGGCCCAGGCATCGGTCGACGGTCTCGACCGCCTTGATCGCGGCGGCGATCCGGCCGGTATGCCCGACCATGTCGGTGTTGGCGTAGTTGACGAGGATGAAGTCGAAGTGGCCCGACGCGATCGCCGCGACCAGCTTGTCCGTTACCTCGACCGCCGCCATCTCGGGCTTCAAGTCGTAGGTCGCGACCTTGGGCGAAGGAACCAGGATCCGTTCCTCGCCGGGGAAGGTCGTTTCGATGCCGCCGTTGAAGAAAAACGTGACGTGCGCGTATTTCTCGGTTTCGGCGACGCGGAGCTGGGCGAGGCCGGCTAGGGCGAGGACTTCGCCCATGGTCGCGGTCAAGTCCTGATCGGGCAACAACGCGCCCATGCGTCGATCGAGCTCGCGCGAATAGGAAACCAGGCCGACCGCGGCCGCGAAGCGGACGGTCCGCGCGCGGGCAAAGCCGTCGAACGCCGGTTCGAGCAGCGCGCTCAGGATTTCGCGCGCCCGATCGGCGCGGAAGTTCGCCATCAAGATCGCATCGCCGTCGCGGGCACCGGTGTAGTCGCCGACTGCGGTCGGGCGTACGAACTCGTCGCTCTCCTCGTCGCGATAGCTCTGCGCGATCGCTTCGTCCGCGCTCGCCGCCCGCTTGCCCTTGCCCTCGACGATCGCGGCGTGGGCCAGCGCGACGCGTTCCCAGCGCCGGTCGCGGTCCATGGCGTAGTAACGGCCCGAGACGGTTGCGATGGTCGCCGCGGCGTGACCCAGGTCGGACACGAGCGCGGCGACAAAGTCGCGGGCGCTCCGCGGCGGGGTATCGCGGCCGTCGAGGAAGGCGTGGATCAGGACCGGCACCCCCTGACGCGCGAGTTCGCGGGCGAGCGCGGCGAGATGATTCTGGTCCGCGTGGACGCCGCCGGGCGAGACCAGGCCCATCAGGTGACAGCGGCCGCCGCTCGCCTTGAGCGCCGCGACCAGCGCGGCGAACGCGGGCGCGCGAAACAGCGCACCGTCCTGGATCGCGGCATCGACCCGCGGCAGGTCCTGCACCACGATCCGGCCGGCGCCGATGTTCATGTGGCCGACCTCGGA
>VGEO01000147.1 GCA_016869275.1 Alphaproteobacteria bacterium
GCAGCTTGTTGTGGTTGACGAACAGTCGGTTGCGGAAGCGGAACTGTTCGGTCGAGAAGTAGTGATAGTGGTGCGGATAGTCGGACAGCAGGGCGCGGGCCAGGATCGAAATGTCGCGCGCGGTGGTCGACTGCAGCGGCTCGGGCAACCCCGACGCGTTACGATAGAGCGAGCGCTCCATCCCAAGCTTGCGCGCCTTGGCGTTCATGAGGCGCGTGAAACGCTCCTCGCTGCCGCCGAGCGCTTCGGCCAGCACCACGGCCGCGTCATTGGCCGAACGGGTAACGACGCCGAGAATGGCGTCCTTGGTCGTGATCGTCTGGTTGGGGAGCAAGCCGAGCTTGGTCGGCTCTTGCTCGGCCGCGTCGGTCGAAACCTTGAGCTTCTGGCCGAGCGCGAGCTTACCGGTATCGAGCGCCTCGAACACCAGGTAGAGCGTCATCATCTTGACGAGCGAGGCCGGAATGCGTGGTTCGTCTGCATCGGACTCGGCGATGACACTGCCATCGCGCGCATCGATGATGATTGCAGCCGGTAGCGCGGTCGCGCGGTCGATGACCGCTGCCGATAACGGCGCCGTGAACCAGATCAGTGCGGCGATAAACGCGAGCGAGCGAAACCAAGCTATCACGGCCAACACCCCAACGACGTCTGTGCCCGTCTGCGTCCCCCCCGGGTCGCGAAGTCGCGTTTCGTTCGTTCTTAGTAAGTGACTGTAGTTAATCGTTGATTCACCGTCTACTACAAAACGTCGAGCGACCATCGACGCCGCAGGAGCGGCGCTCGCGTGCAACCCGACGACCCTCATGCGCAACCGGGCGACCGTCACGCGCAGCCCGGGAAAGTCCGGACTCGCCGCCTGCGGCGTCCGATCTATGTCACTGCCGCGGCTCGAAAAAGCGGCCAAGACTCTTGAGCCGAGCATCAACTGCATTAATATCGGGTTAAGGCGAGTGCGGTTATCGTTTTGCGCGAGATCATGAGCGACCCCAGGAAGCCCGGCCATCAGCAAGGCGACGGCGTCGGCGTCGTCACCAAGACCGAGCCGAAAACAAAAAAACCGTCGCTCTACAAGGTCTTGCTATTGAATGACGACTACACGCCAATGGAGTTCGTCGTGCATGTACTGGAACGGTTCTTCAATAAAAATCGCGACGAAGCGACCCGCATCATGCTGCACGTGCACCAAAAAGGCGTCGGCGTGTGCGGGGTCTACACTTACGAGGTCGCAGAGACGAAAGTGACGCAGGTCATCGATTTCGCCCGGCAGAACCAGCATCCTCTGCAGTGCACGATGGAAAAAGATTAGCCCATAGGTGATGTGACGTGCCCTCGTTCTCGCGCAACCTCGAACGTAGCCTGCACCGGGCGTTGGCCTATGCCAACGACCGCCAGCACGAATACGCGACCCTCGAGCATCTGCTTCTCGCCCTCACCGAGGACGAGGACGCGATCGCGGTGATGCAGGCGTGTAACGTCGAAGTGCCCAAGCTGCGCGAAGCCCTGCAGCGCTATGTCGACGAAGAGCTGCAGAACCTGGTGGTCGATTCGGACGAAGACGCTAAACCCACCGCCGGCTTCCAGCGCGTGATCCAGCGCGCCTTGATCCACGTCCAGACCTCGGGCCGCGAGGCGGTGACCGGCGCCAACGTTTTGGTCGCGATCTTCTCCGAGCGCGAGAGCCACGCCGTCTACTTCCTGCAGCAGCAGGACATGACCCGGCTCGACGCGGTCAGCTACATCTCGCACGGCATCGCCAAGCGCGGCGGCCAGGGCGAAAGCCGGCCGGTGCGCGGCGCCGAGGAGCAGGCCGCGGGCGAGACCGTCGTCAAGAAGGGCGCCGAGGCGCTCGCCGCCTACTGCGTCAACTTGAACGAAAAGTCGCTGGCCGGAAAGATCGATCCGCTGATCGGACGCGAGCGCGAAATCGAGCGCACGATCCAGATCCTGTGCCGGCGCACCAAGAACAATCCGCTGTTCGTCGGCGACCCCGGCGTCGGCAAGACCGCGATTGCCGAGGGCCTGGCGCGCAAGATCGTGCGCGGCGAGGTGCCCGAGGTCCTGAAGACCGCGACCATCTTCGCGCTCGACATGGGCTCGCTGCTGGCCGGCACGCGCTACCGCGGCGATTTCGAGGAGCGGGTCAAGGCGGTGCTGACCGAGCTCGAGGAGTACGAGGGCGCGATCCTGTTCATCGACGAGATCCACACCGTGATCGGCGCCGGCGCGACGTCGGGCGGGGCGATGGACGCCTCGAACCTCCTGAAGCCCGCGCTGCAGGGCGGCCAGATCCGCTGTATCGGCTCGACCACCTACAAGGAATTCCGCAACTACTTCGAAAAGGACCGCGCGCTCCTGCGCCGGTTCCAGAAGATCGATGTCGACGAGCCGACCGTCGACGACGCGGTCAAGATCATGATGGGCCTGAAGCCCTACTACGAAGAGTTCCACAAGGTCCGCTACACCTCCGATGCGGTCAAAGCCTCGGTCGAGCTCTCGGCCAAGTACATCAACGACCGTAAGTTGCCCGACAAAGCGATCGACGTGATCGACGAGGTCGGCGCCTCGCAAATGCTGGTGGCCGAGGGCAAGCGCAAGAAGACGATCGGCGTCAAGGAGATCGAGGAAGTCATAGCCAAGATCGCGCGGATTCCGCCCAAGACCGTGTCCAAGGACGACACCGAGGCGCTCCGCAACTTGGCATCCGAACTGCAGGCGGTGGTGTTCGGCCAGGACAAGGCGATCGAGGCGCTGGCGGCGGCGATCAAGATGGCGCGCGCGGGCCTGCGCGAAGGCGAGAAGCCGATCGGCTCCTACCTCTTCTCCGGCCCGACCGGCGTCGGCAAGACCGAAGTCGCGCGCCAGCTCGCCAAGATCATGGGGATCGAGCTCGTGCGCTTCGACATGTCGGAATACATGGAGCGGCACACGGTCTCGCGCCTGATCGGCGCGCCGCCCGGCTATGTCGGGTTTGACCAGGGCGGGCTCCTGACCGATGCGATCGACCAGCATCCGCACGCGGTGCTGTTGCTGGACGAGATCGAGAAGGCGCATCCCGATCTCTTCAACCTACTCTTGCAGGTGATGGACCACGGCAAGCTCACCGACCACAACGGCAAGACCATCGATTTCCGCAGCGTCATCCTGATCATGACCACCAACGCCGGCGCGTTCGAGGCGAGCAAGCAGGCGATCGGCTTCGGCCGCGGCCGCAAGGAGGGCGAGGACGAGGAAGCGATCAAGCGGCTGTTCACGCCCGAATTCCGCAACCGGCTCGATGCCGTCATCCAGTTCGCCGGGCTCAAGCCCGAGATCGTCGCGCTGGTGGTCGACAAGTTCATCCTCGAGCTCGAGAACCAGCTGGCCGACCGCTCGGTCGCGATCGAGCTCACCGACGAAGCCCGCATCTGGATCGCGACCAAGGGGTACGACGACATGTACGGGGCACGGCCGCTCGCGCGCTTCATTCAGGAGAACGTCAAGAAGAAGCTCGCCGACGAACTCCTGTTCGGGCGCCTCGCCAAGGGCGGCACCGTGCTGATCAAGCTCAAGGACAATGAGCTCGACTTCGATCTCACCCCGCTCGACCCGGCGACCGAGAAGGCGCTCAAGAAAAAGCGCGGCCAGGACGGCGGCGAAGGCTCCGACAAGGTCCCCGCGCTCGCCGACTAACTAAGGCGCTTTCGACGGCGACTACCCGATCGCCGCTTTGAGCCGCTCGGCCAGCGCGCCGATCGCCTTGCGATCGCCCGGCTTCAAGCCCCAGTTGAGCGACGCCTCGTCGCCGAACTTGCGCGGAAACACGTGAATATGGAAGTGCATCACCGACTGCGCCGCGCCGGGGCCGTTGGCTTGGATCAGGTTGATGCCGTCGGGCTTCAGGACCGCCTCGATCGCTTTGGCCGCGCGCTTGGCCGCGCGCAGCGTCGCCGTCATCGCCGCTTCGTCGACCTCGTGCAGGTTGGCGAAGTGGGCGCGCGGGATCGCGAGCGTGTGGCCTTCGTTGAACGGGTTGATGTCCATGAACGCTAGCGCCTCGGCGTCCTCGTAGATCTTGAAGCTCGGCGCGATGCCGGCGGCGATCTTGCAAAAGATGCAGTCGGGGTCATTGGCCATGATCGTCCTCCGTCGTTTTCGCGGCGCGCGCGGGGGTTGGGGTCGCGGACGCGATGGTAGCCAATGGGGGCGCGCCCGTCTTGCGGAACGGCGTATGCTCTGCGAGCGCTTCGATATCGTGCGCGACCGCGCGCCGCTCGCGGGCGAGGAACTGATCGACCGCGGCGCGGAACGACGCGTTCTCGATCCAATGCGCGCTATAGGTCGGGACCGGCCGGTAACCGCGCGCCAGCTTGTGTGGCCCCTGGGCGCCAGCTTCGACCCGGGCCAGGCCGGTTTCGATCGCGTGCTCGATCGCCTGGTAGTAGCAGACCTCGAAGTGGAGGAACTTGCGGTACTCGCGCTCGCCCCAATAACGGCCGTAGAGCGTGTCGCGACCGACGAAGTTGAGTGCGCCGGCGATGGCACGGCCGCCGCGCTTGGCGAGGATGAGCACGATGCGCTCGGCCATCGTCTCGCCGACCAGGCTGAAAAAGGCGCGTGTGAGGTAGGGCGTGCCCCACTTGCGCGACCCGGTATCCATGTAGAACTGGAAGAACGCGTCCCAGTCGGCCTCGGTGATCGAGCGGCCGCTCAGGCGGACGATGGCGAGGTCCTCGCCCACCGCCGCGCGCCGCTCCTTGCGGATCGCCTTGCGCTTGGCTGAGGACAGCGCCGCCAGGAAATCGTCGAAGCTGCGGTAGCCCTCGTTGAACCAGTGGAACTGTTCGCCGGTGCGGGCGAGGAACCCGCGCTCGGTCATGAACCGCCACTCGGGCTCGGTCGCGAAATTGACGTGGAGCGACGACACCCCGAGTTTGGTCGCGATCTGGGTGGCGCCGGCGACGAGCGCACGCCGGCGCTCGTCGCTGCGCGGGCCCGGCGCCGCGAGCAGGCGCGGCCCCGGTACCGGCGTGAACGGCACCCCGATCAGGAGCTTCGGGTAGTAGCGGCCGCCGGCGCGCTCGAACGCCTCCGCCCACGCCCAGTCGAACACGTACTCGCCGTAAGAGTGGCCCTTCAGGTACATCGGCGCGCACGCGACCGGGCGGCCGGCTTCCTCGACCAGCAAGTGATAGGGCGCCCACCCGCTCTCGGCGTTGGCCGAGCCGCTCCGTTCGAGCGAATCGAGGAACGCGTAGCTCACGAACGGATGGTCGGCGCCGGCGCAGGCGTCCCACGCCGGCGCGCCGATGTCGGCGATGGTTCCCATCGCCTTGACCGTCAGCGTCGGCGGTTCGACGTCGCCCATGGGTCGCGCTGCTCCAAATGATGCGCCAGCCGTTCGAAACTTACGGCTTCAGCCGCTCGAATATGATAGCCGCTCCGACGCGCTTGGCGCGATCCCGCTCGCGCGCGCTGCGGACGGTCCAGGTGAGGAGCGGGTAGGGAAAGGCGGCCGGCTGCGCCCGGCGGCCGATCGCGACGACGGCGCAGGCGAAGAAATGCGGCGCGCCAGCGACCGGAGCGGTCCTCCGCCGTCGGCGGTCGCGTGCCGGCGCGGTCGCGCCGACGAGGGTAGGCGGCCACGCCTTGGTGACGAGCCCGCGCCACGCGGCCGGCGCGTTTTCGGCGAACCAGGCGATCGCCGCCGCGTCGAACGACATCACCGCCGCCAGCCCGCGGTAACGGGCGAGCGCCGTGGCGACGGCGCGTTCGAGCGCGAAGCCGGAGCCGGCCCGTTTC
>VGEO01000148.1 GCA_016869275.1 Alphaproteobacteria bacterium
GGTCCAACTCGAAGCGATGCTCGAGGGCGACTTGTGGCGCAAGCTCGCCGGCCACGCCAATGCCATGGCGGACGCGCTGGCGCGCGGCCTCGGCGCGGTGCCGGGCGCGCGGATCGTGCATCCGGTCGAAGCCAACGAGGTGTTCGTGCTGGTACCGGAGCGGGCGGCGCGCGCGTTCGAACAAGCCCAGGTCGGCGCCCATCGCTGGAACACCGGCACGCCGGCGATATTCCGTTTCGTCACCGCGTTCGACACCAAGCTTGCGGACGTGTGCCGGGCCATCACGATTGCTCGAAGCACGATTGCTCAAAGCGCCGCCGGCGCCGCGGGTCCCCACCCGCGCCGACGCCGTCGCGGCGCGTAGCAAAGAGGACCCCATGCCTAGCCCCGTGGTTCATTTCGAGATCGCCGGCCACCAGCGCAAGCAACTGATCGCGATCTATCGCCGGCTGCTCGGCCGGAAGGTCGACACCAATAATCCGATCGGCTACGGCCTGGTCAAAAAATCGGGCCGCGGCATCGACGGCGGCATCATGAAGAATGCGAAACCTTACGTGACGATTTGCGCCGTCGTGCCGAGCCCGCAAAAGACGCTCGCGGCCGCCAAGCGCCTCGGCGGCAAGGTGATGGTGCCGGTGACCGATATTCCGGGCATGGTCCGCTGCGCGATGTTCAAGGACCCGGCCGGCAACATGGTGGGCGTGGTCGCGGCCAAGACGCCCCCAGCGCCCAAAGCCAAGCCCAAGGCCAAGGCGAAACGGCGGCGCCAGCGCGGCCGCGCTTGATCGCGGCCGCGGCTCCGTCTATGTCTAGCCCCGGCAACGTCCCCTTCGTCTAGTGGCCTAGGACGCCGGCCTCTCACGTCGGCAACACGGGTTCAAATCCCGTAGGGGACGCCATTCCCGTCGTCAACCGCTCGGTCGATAGACGCCGAGCTGTCTACCGCTCGGTTGGCTGACCGATCGTAAGTGCGTCGTACGCGAGCGCGTGGGCGAAGCGAGCGGCGGCAGGCCGCTCGATTTCGCATCGATAAGAAAAATCGAGGGGTGCCCTTGACGACCTCGCGTCGGGTTCCCGCCTAGCCGCCCTTCGTCGTCGGCGCGCGAGGCGCGCGCGCACCGCCGATCGCCCGCAACCGCGCCGAAAAAACCTCGATTATTCAAGCGGTCGTCGCGCCGCGCGGCTGCGGGCGCGTCCGCTCGAAAAAAAGTCCGGCCGACCCTATTGACGGCGATCACACGCCTTCTATCTGCGCGCCCCAAGGAGAGGCACGGGAGGCCGCGCGCGGCGATCCAGCGGCGCGCGCGAGCGAAGCCCTGTGCGCGGAGGGAACCCGGCAACCAACCCCCTTTTGCATGACGTTCGAACCCCGCTGTCCGCCGACGCTGCCACGTCGGCGGTCCGGGTGAGGTGGATCCCGCGCGTCGCGAACGCCATGCTGGCCCTCGCGGTCGTTAAACCCCCGACCGCGAGGGCTTTTTTTTCGGATAGTGTCTCGGCGACACTACCGTTTTTCGGCATTCCTTGCCGGCCTCGGTATCCTTCTCTAGGCTCGCGCGGAAGAGACCCGTATCGGGGCCATCAACACCCTGGGAGGCTTCAATGAAATCGCTCCATGTTGTTGCCAGCGCGCTCGCGTTGTTCCTCGTCCCGACCCTGGCGTCGGCGCAGACCATCGACACGCTGAAGATCATGGTGCCGGCGGCGCCGGGCGGCGGGTGGGACCAGACCGGCAAGGCGATCGAAGCCGTGGTCAAGGCCGAGAACATCGCCAAGAACGTCCAGATCACCCACGTCCCGGGCGCCGGCGGTACGGTCGGGCTACCGCAATTCGTCAACCAATGGAAAGGCCAAGCCGGCTCGCTCATGGTCGGCGGCATGGTGATGGCGGGCGCGATCGTCGCCAACAAGAGCGCCGTCAAATTGTCCGACGTCCAGCCGCTCGCCCGCCTGACCGGCGAGTTCGAGGTGATCGTCGTTCCCGCGAACTCGCCGCACAAGTCGATGGCCGACCTCGTTGCGGCGCTCAAGGCCGATCCCGGCAAGGTGGCGTGGGCGGGCGGCTCGGCCGGCGGCACCGATCACATCCTGGTCGGGCTGATCGCCGAGGCGGTCGGGGTCGATCCGACCAAGATCAATTACGTCGCCTATTCGGGCGGCGGCGCGGCGCAGGCCGCGATCCTGGGCGGCCACGTCGCAGCCGGCGTCTCCGGCTGGGGCGAGTTCGCGGGTCAGATCGAAGCCGGCAAGATGCGGGCGCTCGCGATCTCGGCCGGGACCCGCGCGCCCGGCGTCAATGTGCCGACCTTGAAAGAGCAGGGCGTCGCCGTCGAGCTGTTCAACTGGCGCGGCGTGTTCGCGCCGCCGGGGCTGAAGGACGCGGACAAGAACGCGCTCGCACAGGCCATCGACAAGATGGCGAAATCGGCCGCGTGGAAAGCCGAACTCGACAAGAAACAATGGCTCGGCATCTACATGCCGGCCTCCGAGTTCACGAACTACGTCGCCGCCGAGAGCAAAGCGATCGAGGGCATCCTGACCAAGCTCGGCATCGCCAAGTAGCGCCGTCCGGCACATGCGCCCGGCCGCCACCGGCGAGTTTGCGGTCGCGCTCGGGCTGATCCTGGCGGCGGGCGCGATCGCGCTCGAAACGACGACCATTCCGGTGGCCGCGGTCTACGCCAAGATCGGTCCGCGCGCGTTTCCGTACGCGGCCGCGCTGGGCCTGGGGCTGGTCGGTCTCGTGCTCGCGGTCGAAGCGTGGCGTGCGGCGCCGGCCGCGGTCGAAGCGGAGCCGGCGCCGAGTCCGCTGGCGCGCCGGGCGCTCGGCTGGCTCGGCGTGGGCCTCGCCGCCAACGCCGTCCTGATCGCCCCGTTGGGTTTCGTCCTCGCATCGACCGCGCTGTTCGCGGCGGTCGCGCGCGCGTTCGGGAGCGTGCGTCCGCTCCGCGATGCCGCGGTCGGCTGTGCGCTCGCGGTGGCCCTGCACCAAGGTTTCGTTCGCCTGCTCGGCCTCGACTTGGGCAGCGGCGTGTTCGCGCGCTGGTGATGGAAACGCTCGCCGCGCTCGGTTCCGGCTTCGCACTCGCGCTCGATCCGGTGAATCTCATGTGGGCCTTGGGCGGCGTCACGATCGGGACCGCGGTCGGCGTGCTGCCGGGCTTGGGGCCGGCGCTCACGATCGCGCTCCTGCTCCCGATCACGTACAAGGTCGGCGCCACCGCGGCCTTCATCCTGTTCGCCGGCATCTACTACGGCGCCATGTTCGGCGGCTCGACCACCTCGATCCTCCTCAACACGCCGGGCGAAAGCGCCACCATCGTCACCGCGCTCGAAGGCCATCGCATGGCGCGCCAAGGCCGCGCGTCCGCCGCGCTCGCGACCGCGGCCGTGGGATCGTTCGTCGCCGGCACGATCGGGATCGTACTCCTGACATTCCTGGCGCCGATCGTGGTCGAGATCGCGCTCGCGTTCGGGCCGGCCGAGTATTTCGCGCTGATGGTGCTGGCGTTCGTGACGGTGTCGGCCGTCCTCGGCCGCTCGCTCGCCAAGGGCTTGGCGAGCCTCTTGTTCGGCATCGGCCTCGGGTTGATCGGCGTCGACCTCCAGACCGGCCAGGCGCGCTTCACCTTCGGGCTACCGGAGCTGCTCGACGGCATCAACGTCGTCGTCGTCGCGGTCGGCTTGTTCGCGGTCGGCGAGACGCTCTACCTCGCGCTTCACGGCGCCGGCCGGGCCGCCACGGTGCTGCCGGTCGGCGGGCGCCTCGGCATGACGGGCGAAGACTGGCGGCGGTCGTGGAAGCCGTGGCTGCGCGGGACCGCGATCGGCTTTCCGTTCGGGGCGTTACCGGCGGGCGGCGCCGAGATTCCGACCTTTCTCTCCTACGCGGTCGAGAAGCGGCTCGCCACCAAGCCCGAGGAGTTCGGCCGCGGCGCGATCGAGGGCGTGGCCGGGCCCGAGGCCGCCAACAACGCCTCGACCGCGGGCGTGCTGGTGCCGATGCTGACGCTCGGGCTCCCCACCTCGGCGACCGCGGCGATCATCCTCTCGGCGTTTCAAAGCTACGGTCTCAACCCGGGGCCGCTTCTGTTCCAGAATCAGCCGGAGCTGGTATGGACGCTGATCGCGAGCCTCTACATCGGCAACGTCATGCTGCTCGTGCTCAATCTGCCGCTGATCGGGATGTGGGTGCGGATCCTGCAAATCCCGCCGCCCTGGCTCTACGGCGGCATCCTCGTGTTCGCGACGATCGGCGCCTATGGCGTCAGCCGCTCGGTCGTCGATCTCGTGCTGCTTTACGCGATCGGCGCGGTCGGTTACGCGATGCGCCGCTACGGCTACCCGAGCGCGCCGGCGATCATCGGCTTGATCCTGGGGCCGCTGGCCGAGCAGGAAATGCGGCGCGCGCTGACGATCAGCCAGGGCGACCCTGCCGTGTTCGTGACCCAGCCGCTCGCCGCGGCGCTGCTCGCGCTCGCCGCGCTGGCGCTGATCGCGCCGGCGCTGCTTCGGCGCCGCTGACGTTGCCGGCTCGCCGCCGTCCGCGTAGGCTCGCGATCCCGGTTCCCGCCCGATGACGTACTTCGTCCAGCAGCTCATCAACGGCCTTTCGCTCGGCGCGATCTATGGCCTGATCGCCATCGGCTACACGATGGTCTACGGCATCATCGGGATGATCAATTTCGCGCACGGCGAGATTTACATGATCGGCGCGTTCGTCGCCCTGATCGCGTTCACCCTCCTCGGACTGATCGGCGTCACCTGGGTGCCGCTCGCGCTGGTGCTGGTGCTGGTGGCGGCGATGTTTTTCGCCGCGATCTACGGCTGGACGCTCGAGCGCGTCGCCTACCGGCCGCTGCGCGGCGCGCCGCGGCTGGCGCCGCTGATCTCGGCGATCGGCATGTCGATCTTCCTGCAGAATTACGTGCAGCTGGTGCAGGGCGCGCGCCTGAAACCGCTCGCCCCGGTCGTGACCGGCGGCGTCAAGATCGCCGAGACCGACGGCTTCGTGGTCCAGCTGTCCAACATCCAGATCTTCATCCTGGTGGTGACGGTCGGGCTGATGGCGGTGTTCGCCTATCTGATCGCCCGCACCGCCCTGGGCCGCGCCCAGCGCGCCTGCCAGCAGGACCTGACCATGGCGGCGCTCCTCGGCGTCAACATCGACCGCACCATCGCGCTCACCTTCGTGATCGGCGCCGCGCTCGCGGCGGTGGCCGGGATGATGGTGACGCTCTATTACGGCGTGATCGATTTCTACATCGGCTTCCTCGCCGGCATCAAAGCCTTCACCGCCGCGGTCCTCGGCGGGATCGGCTCGCTCCCCGGCGCGGTCCTCGGCGGCCTGATCCTCGGCGTGATCGAGGTGTTCTGGTCGGCTTACTTCTCGATCGAGTACAAGGACGTCGCCGCCTATTCGATCCTGGTCCTGGTGCTGATCTTCCGGCCGACCGGGCTCCTCGGCAAGCCCGAGATCGAGAAGGTCTAGCCATGACCGAGGCCGCGCTCTCCGCCCCGCGCCGCGGCTTCGATCTGCCGGCGCTGTTGAAGGAAGCGGCGGTGGCGGCGGTGGTGGCGCTGGCGCTCGCCTTTCCCCTGGTCGGCTTCGAGACCATCACCGCCGGCGACGACCGCGCGCTCCGGGTCGATTACCGCTTCGATTGGGTCCTGATCGGCGCGGCCGCCGTGTTCCTCGGGCGGCTCGCGCTCGGGCTCGCGCGGGCGGCGTGGC
>VGEO01000149.1 GCA_016869275.1 Alphaproteobacteria bacterium
TTTCTTCCCTGCCATGTCCGGTTCAACCTCGCTCGCGGCTACCACGCCGACGCTTTCGCGCACGACCGGAATCCTGCTTCTGCTCGGGTCCGGCGTCTGCTTCTCGAGCGCCGGCGTATTCATTCGTCTGATCGAGGCGGCCTCGACGTGGCAAGTCGTGTTCTACCGCTCGCTGACGTTCAGCCTGGCGGTGCTGATCTACGTCGCGGTCCGCAAGGGCGGCGCGACGTGGGCGGCGTTTCGCGATCTCGACCGCGCCGCCCAGATCGGCACGCTCGGGCTCGCGATCGGCGTCGTGTTCCTGATCTGGGCCCAGTTCCACACCACCATCGCCAACGTCGTCTTCATCCTGGGCGCGCTGCCGTTCTTGACCGGACTCCTGGCGTGGGCGTTCCTGGGCGAGCAGGTCGCGCGGGCGAGTTGGCTCACGATGGCGGTCGCACTCGCCGGGATCGCGGTCATGGTCTATGGCGGCATCGTCGCCGGTAAGCTCTACGGCAACGTCCTCGCGCTGATCGCCATCGTCGGCTACGCCGTGTTCACGCTCGCGGTGCGTCACGGCCGCGCCGGCGATACGTCGCCGATCCTGGTGCTCGGCGCCGGCTTGGGCGCGATCGTTGCGTTCATCGTCAATCCCGACCCGGCCGTTCTGGCGATCGACCTTCTGTGGTCGACGCTGATGGGCGCGCTCTCGATGGGGGTCGGCTTCATCCTTTTCATCCACGGCGCCAAGGTCGTGCGCGCCGGCGAGATGTGGCTGCTCTCGAACGTCGAGATCGTGACCGGGCCGGTCCTGGTTTGGCTGATCGTCGGCGAAGTCCCGACCGCGCTGACCGTGTGGGGCGGCATCCTGGTGGTCGGCGCGATCGTCGTGCAGGCGATCGCGACCGCGCGCGAGCCGCCGCCCGCCGGCGGTCGACCGTCATGAGTGCGGCGGTACTTCCCGATGCCGGGGGCCGCGAACGCGTGCTCGGGATCCTGTTCGTTCTCGGGGGCGCGGTCTGCTTCTCGACCGTCGGCGTGATCGTCCGTTCGCTCGAGGGCGCGAGCGTGTGGCAGGTCGTGCTCTACCGCGGCCTCGCGTTCGGGCTCTGCGTTCAGTTGTTCCTGTTCTACCGGTACCGGCGGCGCGCGTTCGCGATCTATCGCGACATCGGCTGGCTCGGGATCGTCGGCGCCGCCGGCCTCGCCTGGGGCTCGATCTGCTACGTGTGGGCGTTCTTTCACACCACCGTCGCCAACGCGGTGTTCTTCTTCGGCGTGCTGCCGATGGCGACCGGGTTCACCGCCTGGCTGCTTTACGGCGAGCGCGTGCGCGGCGCGAGTTGGGCGGCGATGGCGGTGGCGCTGGTCGGCATCGTCGTCATGTTCTATGGCGGCTTCATCCTGGGCGGCTGGTTCGGCAACCTGCTCGCGCTGTTCGGCATCGTCGGCTACACCGCGCTCACCGTCGCCGTCCGCGCCGGGCGCGCGGTCGACATGATGCCGCTCCTCGCGGTCGGCGCGCTGATGGGGAGCGCGGTATCGATCGCGGTCGAAGGGTTCGCCCCGATCGGGTGGCGCGATCTCGTGCTCTGCAGCCTGATCGGCGTCATCGTCTCGGTCGGGTTCATGCTGTTCACCGCCGGCGCCCGCTACGTGCGGGCGGGCGAGCTGTCGCTGCTGTCGAACTTCGAGCTGATGCTGGGGCCGATCTGGGTGTGGCTGGCGGTGGCGGAGGTACCGACCGGCTACACGCTGGCGGGCGGCGCGATCGTGATCGCGGCGATCGTCGCGCAAGCGCTGATCACGACCCGGCCGACGCGCGCATGAGCGCCGCCGCCGCGCCCGCGGCCACCGGCCGGATGGCGTCCGTCGGTATCGTCCTGGTCGCCGGTTTCTTCTTCAGTCTGACCGGCGTCCTGGTCCGCGTGCTCGAGGCCGCGAACGGCTGGCAGGTGCTGGTGTTCCGCTCGCTCGCGCTCCTGGCGACCGTGCTGCTCTTCCTCGCACTCCGCTACCGCGGCGAGCTCGTCGCGTCGTTCAGGGCGATCGGCGGCATCGGTGTTGGCGGCGCGCTCGGGCTCGCGTTCGGCACCAGCTGCTACATCTGGGCGCTCTACTACACCTCGGTCGCCAACACCGTGTTTTTATTCGGCGCGCTTCCGTTCATCAATTCGTTCAACGCCTGGTGGCTCTTGGGCGAAAAGGTGCAGCGCTTGGCCTGGGTGACGATGGCGCTCGCGCTGGTCGGCATCGTCGTCATGGTCCAGGGCGCGATCCTCGAGGGCAGCGTGATCGGGAACGTGGTCGCGATCGTCGGCTTGCTCGGCTATTCGAGCTACACGATGTCGGTGCGGCGCAACAAGGGCATCGACATGATGCCGGCGCTGTGCGTGAGCGCCGCGGTGACGGCGACGTTCGCGCTGGTCTTGGCGGGGACACGGCCGATCTCGGGCTACGACACGCTGGTGTGCGTGGCGATGGGCGTGTTCTCGGTGGGGTTCGGTTACATGCTCTACACCTGGGGCGCCCGCCGCGTGCGGGCCGGCGAGCTTTCCCTCCTCGCCAACGTTGAAATTATCTTGGGGCCGCTGTGGGCATGGCTTGCGGTTGCCGAGGTCCCGAGCGTCTGGACCATGGCCGGCGGCGCGGTCTTGGGCGTCGCGATCGCGGTCCAAGCGTCTCTCACCTTCCGCGACAAGACGGGGTGAAACGCTAGAGCAGGCTCATCTGCGGCTCGGGCCGGGCCGGCGCGGCGAACTGCCGGGTATCGAGCGCCGGGAGATCGCGGTCGAGCCCGAGCCGCCGGCGCGCGAGCTTGAAGCGCTCGGCGATCATCTGGGCGTACGGGCCTTCGCCCCGTTGGCGCTTGCGGAAGGTCGCATCGTAGTCGCGCCCACCGTGGAGGGCCCGCAACTGCGCGATTACGCGCTCGGCCCGCATCGGGGCGTTGGCGGCGAGCCACTCGCGAAACAGCTCCTTGATTTCGAGCGGCAGCCGCAACAGCACGTAGCCCGCGCTGCGCGCCCCGGCCGCGGCGGCGGCGCGCAGGATCGCCTCGGTCTCGCTATCGGTAAGCGCCGGGATGATCGGCGCGACCATGACGCCGGTCGGGACGCCGGCCTGGGCGAGCGCCGTGATGGTGGCCAGGCGTTTCTCGGGCGTCGCCGCGCGCGGCTCCATCCGACGCGCGAGCTTGCGATCGAGCGTCGTCACCGAGATAGCGACCCGGACCAGGCCTTGCGCCGACGCCGGCGCCAACAGGTCGAGATCGCGCGCGACCAGTGCCGACTTGGTGACGATCGTGAACGGGTGGCGGAAGGCGATCAGGGTCTCGAGCACCGAACGCGTGATCTGCCAGGTGCGCTCGATCGGCTGATAGGGGTCGGTGTTGGTGCCGAGCGCGATCGGCCGGCACACGTAGCCGGGCTTACGCAGTTCGCGGTCGAGCAGCTTCGCCGCATCCGGCTTGGCGAGGAGTTGGGATTCGAAATCGAGGCCGGGCGAGAGGCCGAGATAGGCGTGGGTCGGACGGGCGAAGCAATAAATGCAACCGTGCTCGCAGCCGCGGTAGGGGTTGATCGAGCGGTCGAACGGGACGTCGGGCGATTGGTTGCGGGCAATGATCGTCTTGGTCTTATCGATCGTCACCGCGGTTCCGAGCCTGGGCGCGTGGTCGTCGTCGGCGGTCCAACCATCGGCGAAGGCGGGGTCGTTGGCGACCCGCTTCAAACGCTCGTAACGGTTGGTCGCGTTCGAGAGTGCGCCGCGGCCGTTCGGTGGGGTGGTTAGGCGGGGGGCTGGCATAACCCGATCCTACGCCCGTGCGAGAACAAATCAAGAACAAAAATCGAGCGCTGCCGCCGTCGGAAATCGCGCCTCCATCGACGGTGGAAATATGTTTCATTGCAGGCGCTTATGAGCGCACGCCCATCGCTATCGGTGATCATCCCGACGCTCGACGCCGCCGCGTCGCTGCCGGCGACGCTCGCGAGCCTGGCCGCCGGCGCCAGCGCGATCGGCTACGAACTCATCGTCGTCGACGGCGGATCGCGCGATGCAACGGTCGCGATCATGCGCGATGCGACGGTCGCGATCGGTGCCGCGGTGAGGCGCGTCGTCACGGCGCCGCGGGGACGGGGCTCGCAGCTCGCGGCCGGAGCCGCGGTCGCCCAGGGCGCGTGGTTCCTCTTTCTCCATGCCGACACCCGCTTGGGCGAAGGCTGGGGCGAGGACGTACGGACCTTCATCGCCGACCCCGCCAACGGCGAGCACTGGGCCGCCTTTCGCTTCGCCCTCGACGACGCGGTTCCGGCGGCGCGGCGGCTCGAGCGGATGGTCGCGTGGCGCAATCGCGTGCTCGGCCTCGCTTACGGCGATCAGGGGCTGCTCGTGCACCGCGTGGCCTACGCGCGGGCCGGCGGCTACCGGCCGCTGCCTCTGATGGAGGATGTCGATCTCGTGCGGCGGCTGGGCGCGGCTGGCCTGGTCATGCTCGAAACGCCCGCCACGACATCGGCCGTTCGTTACCGGCGCGCCGGCTATCTTCGCCGCAGCGGGCGCAACCTCGTCTGCCTCGGGCTTTATTTTCTCGGCGTCCCACCCCGCATCCTGGCCCGGCTCTACGGATGAGAAGCGGCGCGCGTCATCTGATCGTGCTGGCACGGGCACCTCAATTGGGCCGCGTCAAACGCCGCCTGGCCGCCGCGATCGGCGACGTCGCGGCGCGGTGCTTTTATCGCGACATGCTGAAGCGCGAACTCGCGCGGTTGGCGGGGCCGGGATGGCTGCCGTGGCTCGCGCTCACCCCGGCGCGGCTCGCGGCGCGCGGGCGCCAGTGGCCGCGCGGCTGGCGCCGGTTCGCGCAAGGCAACGGTGACTTGGGCGAGCGCATGGCGGACGCGTTGGCGCGGTTCTGGCCGGATGCGGCGGTGCTGGTCGGCGCCGATATCCCGGACCTCGATGCGGTGCATATCGCGCGCGCATTTCGCGCCCTCGACCGCCACGATGTGGTGCTGGGGCCGGCGACCGATGGCGGGTTCTGGCTGGTCGGGGTCCGGCGCGGTTTTCCGCGCGCGGCTCGCACCGCGCGGGCGCTGTTTCAAGGCGTGCGGTGGTCGAGCGCGACGACGCTCGCGGACGCCGTGGCGTGTCTCGCGCCGCGCTTCCGGGTCGCGTTGGTCGACCGGCTCGGCGATGTCGACGACGGGCCGGCGTTTGCGGCGTGGCGCGCGGCTCAGGCGCGCTTGGCGGCCTGGCCCTCGGTCAAACGCGGCATGATCTCGACGAAATTGCACGGCCGGAAACGATAGTCGAGCTGCCACTTCAAGATGTCGTCCCAGGCGTCGCGGCAGGCGCCGGGCGATCCCGGCAGCGCAAACAAATAGGTACCGCCGGCGACGCCTGCGCTCGCGCGCGACTGGATCGTCGAGGTCCCGATCTTCTGGTAGCTCAGCATGCGGAAGAGTTCGCCGAAGCCGGCGATCTCTTTCTCGTAGACGGCCGCGAACGCCTCGGGCGTCACGTCGCGCCCGGTGACCCCGGTGCCGCCGGTCGCGATCACGACGTCGATGCCGGGATCGGCGATCCAGGCCTCGAGCTTGGCGATGATCGCCTCGGCGTCGTCCTTGACGATCGCGCGCGCCGCGAGC
>VGEO01000150.1 GCA_016869275.1 Alphaproteobacteria bacterium
CGAATACCCGGAGAAGTTCGTCACGGTGTGCACGACCGCGTTCGGCTGACGCAACGAAAAACCCGGGCGGCACGGCCGCCCGGGTTCGACTCGTCGTGTGAGCTGGGCTGGCGCCGAGAGGTGCGGTCGCGCCAGAGTTTGAGCCAATCCTGCACCACGGGGCGTTGATCGCCCGGCGACCAGATCGAGACGCCGATCGAGCCCAAGGCCTTGCCCTGCGAAAGTTTCCACAGGTCGGCGCCGGCGCGTCGCCCGGCAGCAAGCGCCTGCCGTAGAGCCGGCTGGTGTAGGACGCGGCGAGCGCGTTGGCGCGATGCAAGTGGACATCCGGGTCGACGCAGCCAAGCGTAAGCGCGCGCTCGAACGCTCGGGCGGCGGTATCGTAGGCGCCGACCGCGAGGGCCGCGACGCCTGCTCGAATGGCGGTTTCCGCGCCCGCGAGGGTCGCGGCCCGCCGTTAAGACCGGGTCAAGATCAGCCGGAGCGCTAGGCTGTCATCAACGTGGTGAGGACCTTTCCTGCCTCGCAGACGCGCAGGTCGGACCGGGCCGGTCCGACGACCTGAAGTCCGAGCGGCGCTCCGTCGCTCGCCTTACCCATCGGACATGCCAAGGTCGGCAAGGCGAGGAACACCCAGCCGCGCCCGCAGACCGGATCGCCGGTCGCGCGCAAACTCACCGGCGCTGGGCCAAGCGCGGCGGGCGTCAGCAGAAAGTCAACGCGCCGCCACACGGCCGCGAATTCGGCGCGATACGCGGTGCGGTAGGCATGCGCTTGCCGGTATTCGGCCGGCGTCGCGTCCTCGCCGATTTTCATGAGCCGCTTGAACGATTCGGTGACGCGATCGGGGTTGCGCGCGACGATGGGCGTGAACAGTTCCCAAAGGTCGCGGCACGCGATGACGGTTTGGTGACGGATCGCATCGTCAAATGCGGCGCCCAATTCGATGCGCTCGACCTTGAGTCCCTCGCTTTGCAACCGCGTCTCCGCGGCGGCGATCAGGGCCCGCATCTCGGGATCCCACCCCGCCGCGGTCGGGCCATGGAACACCCCGACCGAAGGCGGACCGTCGAGCGGGCGCCGGTCATAGTCGGGGGTGACGAAGACACGCGTTGCGAGCGCGATGTCGTCGGCCGTGCGCGCGATGAACCCGGTCGAATCCATGTCGTGCGACATCGCCAGTGAACCGTCGACAGGGACCAGTCCCGTGGTGGGTTTAAGGCCGTAGACGCCGCAATACGCCGCGGGACGGACGAGCGAGCTCGCGGTTTGATTGGCGATGGCGATCGGTACCTGAAAATCGGCTACCGCGGCGGCCGATCCCGATGACGAACCGCCGGGGCTCCGGCCCGCCATGACCGGGTTTTCGGTCGGTCCGGGAGACAGCGTCGCGAACTCGGTCGTGACTGTCTTGCCGAGTATCACTGCACCCGCCACCTTCAGGCGCGCGACAGCGGTCGAATCGCGGCTCGGCCGATTAGTTTCGAACAGCGGCGAGCCGTTTCGCGTGTGGTAAGGCAGTGCGTCGACGACGTCCTTGATGCCGAAAGGGATACCGTGCAACGGACCGCGTTTGCGTGCCGAGTCCAGCCGTTTTGCTTCCGTCTCCGCGTAATGCGCGTTCCACTCGACCCACGCCTTGATCGCCGGATTGCGTATTTCGATCCGGTGCAAACAGGATGCGACAAGGGCGCTCGGCGTCAATCGGCCGGCGTCGATGTGGGCGCAGGCGTCGGTCGCGGTCAGCGAATGCGGTTCGGGGTCCATTGGCCTTACACGAGTTTCGGCAAATAGGTGGCGAGGGCGGGAAAGAGAACGACCAACAGCATGCCGACCAGAAACACGCCGACGTATGGCCACGCGGCGGCGTAGATTTCGCGCATCGGCAGATCGGGTACCGCGGATTTAAAGGCGAAGATCGTGTACCCGAAGGGCGGCGTGATCCCGCCGACCGTGATGTTGATGAGGAAGAGCGCCCAGAACCAAATCACGTCGTACTGGAAATGGCCGACGATCGGAATGTAGATCGGTACGAGGATCAGCATCACCGCGATCGAATCGAGAAACATGCAAATCACGAACGGGATTGCCATCAGGATTGCCAGCATCAGCCACGGGTCGATGTCGAGGCCGCTCACGGTGTCGATGAGCGATTGAGTCGCGCCGCTGAAGGCGAGCAACTGTCCGAACATCTTCGAGCTCATCATGATCAGCAGGACGATCGCCGTCGTTCGCGCCGAGACCGCGACCGCCTCGAAGAGGGTCCGCATCGAAAGCTTGCCGAAGACGACGCTCACCAACAGTGCGCCGAGAACGCCGGTCGCCGCGGACTCTTCCGGCGTGACAATGCCGGCCAGGATCACGCCGAGAACCGAGAGAATGACGAGCCCGAAGGGAAGCGTAAGCAGCACCGCGCGCGCGCGTTGACCCCAGGTGACGGATTGACGGCCGTCGGCGACCGTCGGCGCCCGGTCGGGATCGATCGCAACGGCCGACACGACATAGATGAGAAAAAGCGCCGCGAGCATCAGACCTGGCAACACGCCGGCGATGAGCAGCCCAGCGACCGAAATGTTGGCAAGGCTCGCGATGATAACGGCGAGAACGCTGGGAGGGATGATCGGCGCCAGACTCGCGCCGGCCATGATCGTTCCCGCCGTCAGCCGGCGGTCGTAGCCGCGGGCAAGCATGCCGGGATAAAGCGTCCGGCCCATCATCGCGACGACCGCCATCGCTGCGCCCGACAAAGCGCCGAACGTCGTGCTCAGGAGGATCGACAAGTAGTAGAGCCGAAGCCGCGAGCGCCCGAGCAGCACATCGAGCGCGCGGTAAAGAATGTCGGTGACGCCGGAGCGAAACAGAATTTCGCCCATCAAGATGAACATCGGCAAGGCGACGAGCGTTGGCGAACTCAACGTCTCATACATGCTGTTTGTCAGCATGCCGAAGCCCGGTCCGCTGAAGTAAAACCACACTCCCGCGATATTCAGCAGCATGAACGCCACGAACACCGGTAGTCCGGTCAGGAAGACAGCGAGAATGCTGGCGAAACTCGCGAGTAGTATGGCGACGGCGGTCATGCAGAAGGAGCGGCTCGCGTAAGAATCGCGTCGCGAATAAAATATAGGCCGCTCGCGGCGAGCGCATAAGGCAGGGCCGCCGTCAGCCACCACTTGGGGATCGCGAAAGCCGCCGTGGTTTGAACGTTGCGCGCGATCTGGCTAGACACCTCGTCGGCGGTCGTCGCGGCGACCGCTAGGCACACGGCTGCGGCTGCTAACCCGATCGCCGATTCAAGGCGACGGCGGCTCGCCATAGGCAACGTTTCGGCAACGAAAACGATCGCCACGTGCCCGTGCTCGCGCGTTACCACGGGGGCGCACAGCAAGGTGCCGAGGCAGAGCAGGTAGCCGCCCGATTCGTAACTCCAGGTCGTCGGCGCGCTGAAGAAGTACCGCGCCGCGACCTCGTAGCAGTAGATCGCCGGGATCAATCCGATGAGGAACGCGCCGATCCAGCCGAGGACCGTCACGAGCCTGTCGAGCAGGCTCGCGACTAGACCGAACATGATCGGGCGACGACGGTTAGCGGGCAGCCCCGGTCGAGCGGGCGAGTTTTTCGAGATCCTCGCCGTCCTTACCTGAAAACTGCGCGACGAGTTTCCAAACGCCCTCGTTGAACCAGCCTTCGACCTTGCCAGCGGTCGCGCCCCACGACACGAACTGGACACCTTTCTCCTTGAGTGCCGCTTCTTCTTTCGCCGAGATGTCCTTGAAAAACTCGACGCTCCAGGCTTCGATCTTGCGCGCTTCCTCGATCAGGATCGTGCGATCGCCCTCCTTGAGGGCCGCAAACTTGTCGAGATTGGCCAGAATCACGCTGGCGCCGGTTCCAAAGGGCGGATCCATGGCGTACTTGGCGCCAGCTTCGTAGAACTTGAGGGCGACCTGCGCGAAGCGAGGCCACGCGTAGCCGTCGATCACGCCTTTTTCGAGCCCGCTGAAAATCTGGCCGACGTCGGTGACCACCGGAGCAGCGCCCAATTCCTTGATGACGCCGTGATAGCTCGCTGTGCCGCGTATCTTGCGTCCGTCGATTCGACCGGCGGCATCAGGCGGGGTGCGAAGTACGATGCGATAGCCGGAATAGGGCGCGATCGCGAGCACGCGGACGTTCGCCTTCTTTTGGTAGTAGCGGTCGATCCAGTCATAAACGCCGCTTGAGCGAATAAGCGCGGGGTCGGCCTTGAGCGAATCGGTCGACATGAGAATGCCGGTGACTCCGGTATGGTAGGCACCGGCCGTAAAGGCTAAGTCGAACGCGCCGCGGCTTACCGGATCGAGTTGCTCGAACGGTGGCACGACCTCAGGCCCACTGATCACGATGTTGAGCTGCCCATTGCTGCGGGCTTTGACGGTGTCGACGAACTTCTCGGCGACGCGGACGTTGTCCAGGGTCTTTGGCCAACCCGACAACATGCGGATCGTGGTTTGCGCGACGGCGGCATCGGCCAAAGCAATGAGGGCAGCGGCGACGCCGGATGCAAGCAGCGTGGATTTCATGGTCCCTCCCCAAAGGCGCATTGGAATCGCGCCGCCGCAAATAGTGAAGGTCGGCTCCCAGCTGTGCAAGCCGAAATCCCGTGCCCGACAGCCGCACGTCGGGCCTGCCCGCCCGGCCTTTCGAACCGTCTGCGGCGACCGCTTGCGCGCTGAACGTGCGGTTGCGCACGAATACCCGGAGAAGTTCGTCACGGTGTGCGCGACCGCGTTCGGCTGCGCAACGAAAAACCCGGGCGGCACGGCCGCCCGGGTTCGACTCGTCGTGTGATCTGGGCTGGCGTTACTTCCAGAGCTTGAGCACGCCGTTGTCGCCGAGTTCGACCAGGATCGAGCTCGCGCGAATCGCCTCTCCGGGGCCATTCCAGGTCACCGGTCCGCTGATGGTGTCGAGATTCTTGGTCGTCGCGAAGGCGTCGCGGATGCTTTCGCGCGACAAGTCCTTCGCGTTATTCAGCGTCTTGGCGAGTACCTGAACCGCGTCGAAATAGGCGGTGACGAACGAATCGGGCGCCTGGTCCTTCTTGCCGGTGCGGTCGCGCCAGAGCTTGAGCCAATCCTGCACCACGGGGCGTTGATCGTCCGGCGACCAGATCGAGACGCCGATCGAGCCAATGGCCTTGCCCTGCGAAAGTTTCCACAGGTCGGCGCCACCGATAATGATGTCGGTCAGCATCGGTTGGTTCATGCCGCGTTCGCGGAGCTGCAGCAGGAACGTGCCGGCATCGCCCGGCTGGTGATGCATGAAAATGGCATCCGGGTTGCCGGCGCGGTGTGCCGAAACTTGGGCCGCGAAGTTGCTTTCCTTCGTCTTGAACGCCTGATCGGACGTGATCTTGACGCCGGCGTCAGTCAACGCCTGCCGCGTCAGCTTGATGTTGGTGACGGCGAAGTCATCGTCGAGAGTGTGCGATACGACCGCGGTCTTGTACTTCATCTTGTCGACGG
>VGEO01000151.1 GCA_016869275.1 Alphaproteobacteria bacterium
CCAGCGTCGGCGGAGTGATCGGCGCGGCCATGATCGCCTCGGTCACGTCCATCGCCGCGACCGTATCGGCGACGGTGGTTTTCGCAAGTCCGGCGATGGCGACGATATCGCCGGCGACCGCCTCCTCGATGTCGGTGCGCTGGAGCCCGCGGAACGCGAGCAATTTGATCACGCGCGCTTCTTCGATCGGCACGCTGTCGCGGGTCAGGCCTTTGACGTTGGTGTAGGGCCTGATGCGGCCGCTGGCAATGCGCCCGGTCAGGATGCGGCCGACGTAGGAGTCGTATTCGAGAATCGAGGCGAGCATGCGGAACGGGCCGTCCGGGTCGACCTCGGGCGCCTCGACGTGGGCGACGATCCGCTCGAACAGCGGGTCCATGTTGGTGCGCGGCCCATTCGGATCGGGCGCCGCCCAGCCTTCCTTGGCCGAGGCGAACAGGGTCGGGAAGTCGAGCTGCTCTTCGTTGGCATCGAGCGCGGCGAACAGGTCGAACATCTCGTTCTGGACGTCGAAGGCGCGCTGCTCGGGCTTGTCGACCTTGTTGATGACGACGATCGGCCGCAAGCCCCGCGCCAGCGCCTTGCCGAGCACGAACTTGGTTTGCGGCATCGGCCCCTCGGCCGCGTCCACCAGCACCAGGACGCCGTCGACCATGCCGATGATGCGCTCGACCTCGCCGCCGAAGTCGGCGTGGCCGGGCGTGTCGACGATGTTGATTCGGGTGTCGTGCCATACCACCGAGGTGCACTTGGCGAGGATGGTGATGCCCTTTTCGCGCTCGAGCTCGTTCGAATCGAGCGCGCGTTCGGCCACCACCTGATTGTCGCGGAAGGTGCCGCTCTGGCGGAGCAGGCAGTCGACCAGCGTCGTCTTGCCGTGGTCGACGTGCGCGATGATGGCGATATTGCGTAGGTTCATGGAAACGGAATGACGGCGACGGCGGCCGTTCGGGCCGGCACTATAGTCGGCGCCGCGCCGCTGGCAAGCGTTCGGTTGCGAATCTTCTCACGGGATGGCGGCTGCGCGAATGCTGGCCTTGACGCCGCGCCAGAGCGCGAAGCGCTCGATCCCGGCGGGACCCGGCCGCGGCGAGGTATAGACCGCGGTCATCGCCATGACGATCTTGTCCTTCGGATCGACGAACACCGCCTGGCCGCGCACGCCGAGGAGGACGAAGTTTCGCTCGCCCGCCAAAAGCCAGGTCTGATACCCATAGCCGAGCGATCCCACCTGATTGCCCGGTGCGAGATGCGGGGCATCGCTGTGAACCGACATCGCGTCGAGGACCCACTGGCGCGGGACCACCTCTCGCCCGTTCCAGTCGCCATCGTGAGCGAGCAGCCGTCCGATCCGCCCCCAGTCGCGCAAGGTCGCGTTGAGACAGCAATAGCCGGCTTCGCCCGAAGCGCCGGCGCGCCAAGCCGCGTCGGCCTCGGCGCCGATCGGCTGCCAAATCTTCTCGCTCAGGTAGCGCGACACGTCGCCGACCTTGTGCTGCAGCACGACGGCGAGGACCTGGGTCTCGGCGCTCGAGTAGTAAAAACGCGCGCCTGGCGGATGGATTCGTTCGTTGAACTGGGTTACGGCAGCCGCGCCGGCGATGCCGTCGACCAACACTGCGCGGCTGAGTTTGGCGACGTCGTCGTTGCCGTCGTAATCCTCGCGGAATTTGACGCCGCTCGACATGCGAAGCAGCGCCTTGAGCGGGGTGCGGCCGTACTCCGAGCCGCGGAGGTCGGGTGCATGCGTTTCGGCGAGGTCATCGACCGATCCCAACTTGCCCTCGGCAATCGCGATTCCGATCAGCATCGCCAAGACCGTCTTGGTCATCGAATGGCCCTGAAAGCGATGCATCTCGTTGCGCTCGTACTGGTAGCGCTCGACCAGAATTCGATCGTCCTTGAGGATCAGAAGCCCGGTGATGGGCTGATCGCTCAGAAAATCGTCGACCGTTTTCCCTTTTGCTTGTCCGAAGTCGTAGCGGATGTCGGGCGCTTTTTCGGCGCGGCGAAGGGGTGATGCGCGGTCCGCGTTCTTGACCGGTTTCGACGGTCAGATCTCGTCGGCACGGCTGTACGACGCGACCAGATTTTCGGTCCGGTTGGCGAGCGCGGGCGAGGCCGGGAGCGCGTAACCGTTCCGGCGGTATAGCGCCTCGTCGGGCGCCGGCGCGGCGGGCGTCGTCCACGCGCAGGCACCGACGACGAAAGCGAGGATCGACCGGCGGACCATCGCGCTAGCTTGCATCGGTCGGGAACGGCCGGCAATCGGGCCGCGCCGATCAAGCTGTGTTATGATGGTCGCCATGGCTTGGCGCAAATCGCCCTCCGAACTGATCGTCCGCTTCCACGCCGTGCTGCCTGCCGATCCGGCGGTCGAGCGGTGGCAAATGTTCGGCTATCCATGCGCGTTCGTGAACGGCCATCTGTTCACCGGGCTCCACCAGGAAAACATGATCGTCCGCCGGAACGATGCCGATCGCGCCCGGCTACTCGAGTTGCCGGGGTCGGGCATCTTCGAGCCGATGCCCGGCCGTCCGATGCGCGAATACGGCATCGTGCCGCCGGCGGTGATCGTCGACGATCTGGCGATCGCCAAGTGGTTGAAGTTGGGGCTCGCGTACGTGAAGTCGATCCCACCCAACGAAAAGAAAGAGAAGAAAGCGAAGCCGGCCGGGCCCAAAGCCGCCGGCCGCGCGCGCCAGGCGGGCTAGCGCGAAGAAGCGATGCACGGCAGACGACAGCCGACGCTTCCGATCAAGATCGACTCGACCTCGAACGGCGAGTACCGGCCGATCCCGCTCGATCGGCCGCTCGCGGCCGCCAACGCCGCCGCGGCCGAACGGCTGACCGAAAACGCGCGCCGTCTCGGGCTCGACCGCCGCCGGTTCTTGTCCGGGCTCTGCGGCGCGGCGACCACGCTCTTGACGTTCAACGCGGCGTTCGCCGCGAAGGGCGTCCGCGGTGGCAGCTTCGCGCTGCCGCCCGAGGCAGCGTTCGAGGACGCGGCCGCGCAAGCGGCGCTCGGGTCGCGTGAGTTCATTTTCGACGTCCAGACCCACATGGTCGACCCCAACGGCCCGTGGCGGCAACGCCCTGGTGCTGCCGGCGGCTGGTCGAGTTTCTTGAGTTCGCTGCCGCAAGGTCGCTGCGGCAAGAGCGATCCAGTCGACTGCTTCGCCGCCGATCCGTTCATCAAGGAAGTATTCCTCGATTCGGACACCGACATGGCGGTGCTGTCGTTCGTGCCGGCTCTCCCCGAGCACAATCCGCTCACGCTCCGCGAGGCGGCGCGGACGCGCGAGATGGTGGCGCAGCTGGGCGGCGGCCGCCGGCTACTCCTCCACGCCATGGTCGTTCCCAACGTCGCCGATCCGGCCGCGCAGCTCGCGGCCATGGAACGCGCCGCGGCCGAATGGAAGATTTCGGCGTGGAAGGTCTATACCCAGTGGGGCCCGGCGCGCGAAGGTTGGTGGCTCGACGATCCTAAGGTCGGGATTCCGTTCATCGAGAAGGCGCGCGCGCTCGGGATCAAGACCATCGCCATTCACAAGGGCCTCTCGTTCGGCGGCTTCCCACTCAAATATGCGGGTTGCGCCGATGTCGGCCGCGTGGCCAAGCTTTTCCCCGACGTCACGTTCTTGATCTATCACGCCGGTTACGAGGCGCGCCGTCCCGAAGGGCCTTACGATCCCGCGGCGGCGGCCGAGGTCGGGATCGATACGTTGATCGCCTCGCTCAAAGCCAACGGCGTCCCGCCCAACGCCAACGTCTATGCCGAGCTCGGTTCGACGTGGCGCATCCTGATGCGCGATCCGACGGCGGCCGCGCATGCGTTGGGGAAGCTCTTGAGCCATGTCGGCCACGATCGCGTGCTGTGGGGGACTGATTCGATCTGGTACGGCTCGCCGCAGGACCAGATCCAGGCGTTTCGCGTGTTCCAGATCGCGCCCGAATTTCAGGCGAAGTACGGCTATCCGGCGCTCGATGCCGCGCTCAAGGCGAAGGTCTTCGGCTTGAACGCTGCGTCCGTCTACGGCGTCGATCCCGCCAGCATCGTTCGCAAGGCCGGCGCCGACGACCTCGATCGCGCGCGCGCCGCCTACCGCGAGCGGCCGGCTCCCAGCTTCGCGACCTACGGGCCCCGCACGGCGGCCGAGTTCGACGCCTTCGTGAAAGGGCGGGGCGTGGGCCCGCCCTAGGCTTTGCGGCGCGCGGTCACGACATAGAGCGGGTCGCTCGCGCCGGTTGGAGGACGCAGCGCCGCGAAAGCCGGCGAGTCGAACCCGCCGGTCGCGTCGAAATATGCCCCGATCAGCCCGGCATGATCGCGATCGCCGATCGCCCGCCATACTGCGACCGCCTTGGTCGGGAACATCCGGTTCGAGAACGACACGACGCATGGCGCCGCGGGCTTCAGCACCCGGCCGACGTCGGCTAACACGGCGATCGGCTGCGTCAGGTACTGGATCGACACCGCGATCAAGCACGCGTCGAACGCTGCGTCCGCGAACGGCAGGCGGGGCTCGCGGTTCAAGTTGTGGACGACCCGCTCGGTGAGTTGCGGGTTGGCGTCGAGTTCAACCGCGTTCATGCCGAGCCCGGTCACCGCGCCGAACGCGACACCGGCTGGGAGGTGCGAGACGCAGCTCGACATCAGGTCGAGGATCGCGGTGCCGGGCACGAGCACTTCGGCGTAGTGCTGGGCGAGGCTCGCGCGCGCTTGATCGTCGATATGCGCGACGAGCCGCGGCATCGCGTAGAACAGCTCGTCCTCACCCGCATCGACGCGGTCGAAGAATTCGGGCCGAAACGGGCTGTCGCGCGACTCGATCGCCACGGCGGCGATCCTAGCACGGCCGTTGCCCAGGCCCTTAGGAGTGCTAACGTTCGGTCCGGCAGGGAGCGATGCAACTTTCCGATTTCAGAGTCCTGACGTTCGATTGCTACGGCACCCTGGTCGATTGGGAGACCGGGCTGCTCGCCGCGCTGCGGCCATGGCTCAAGCGGGTCGGCATCGCCGCGAGCGATGACGACGTACTGGCGGCGTTCGCCGCGCGCGAGCATGCGGTTCAGGCCGGTAACCCGCGCGCGCTTTATCCGCAAGTTCTCGCCGAGGTCCACGCCGAACTCGCGCGCCACTGGGACGTCGCGGTCGATCAGCGTGCCGCCGAGCTGTTCGGCCAGTCGATTACCGCGTGGCCGCCGTTTCCCGACACCATCGACGCGCTCAAGTACCTGAAAGGGAACTTCAAGCTCGTGATCCTTTCCAACGTCGATCGCATGAGCTTTGCTTTCACCAATCGCCGGCTCGAGGTCGCCTTCGACGCCGTTTACACCGCCCAAGACATCGGCTCCTACAAGCCCTC
>VGEO01000152.1 GCA_016869275.1 Alphaproteobacteria bacterium
ACGAATCGAACGCGACCAGAAGATGCGGGATCGGCGACTTGTCGACCTCGGGCAACACCGCGCGCGACTGGGTCGAGAGGCCGGACACGTAGATCGACGGCTTGGCCAGCAACTGCTTCTGCGCGATTGTCACCGCTTCCTGGGCCTTGGCCTGATTGTCCTGAGCGTCGATCTTGAACGGACATGGCGAGATGCCTTGTTCCTTGCAGCCGTCGTCATAGCCCATCTCGAGCGACTTGAAGTAGTTGCCGGCAAAGGACGAGGCCGGGCCGGTGAGCGGAATATTGCCGGCGATGGTGAGTTGCTGGCTCGCCGCGTCGGCGGCCGGCCAAGCGAGGGCGGCGACCGCGACGATGGCGGCAGTGCCGAAAAGACGTGCCAAACTCCCGTGCATGAGTGTCCCCTTTTTGGTTGGTTGACGACGAATGGTTAGCTTACCCGGTAGGTGCCGGCAATCCCTTGCGGCCGCAGGTGCATCAGCAGCACCAGGACCAAGCCGTAGGTAATGAGCCTGAGCTCGGCGGCGAGCGCGTTGGGAAGCTCGATCCAGCGCAGCACCTCCGGAATCAGCAGCAGGACAAAGGCGCCGACGAACGGGCCGCGCACGCTGTTGCCGACGCCGCCGACGATGATCATCGAGAGCAGCAGGATCGATTCGTTGAGCTCGGCCGAGGCCGGGTCGATGAATGCCAGGTGCGCGGCATACATCGCGCCGGCGAACGCCGCCATGGCGCAACCCAGACCGATCGCCTGCATCTTGGCCAAGCGCACGTCCTTGCCGAGGCCGCGCGCCACTAATTCGTCATCGCGGATCGCCTGCAGCATCCGGCCCCACGGCGAATGCAGCAGCAGCCGCGAGAATACGACCGCGATCAGCGCGAATAGCGAGTACAGAACCGCGACCTCGGCGAGGTCGGCGAAGCGCGTGCCGAAGAAGGTCGGCTTGGCGATGCCGGGGAAGCCGAAGTCGCCGTTGGTCAAATTGATCCAGGTGCCGTGCGGCTTGCCCGGCTTCGACCAGTAGCGCAGCGTGGTGTAGATCACGACCTGGACCGCGAGCGAGAACAGGACGAAGAAATCGCCGCGAAACCGCCACGACCCGAGCGACAGCGCCAGGCTCAAGATCATCGCAATGGCAACCCCGACCAGCGCCGAGGGCACGAACTCCCATCCCATGATGTAGCCGGCGAGCGCGTAAGCGTAGCCGCCGATCGCGAAGTAACCGGCGTGGGCGAGCGTCAACAGGCCGACATAACCGACGATGATGTTGAGCGAGAGCGCAACCACCACGTAGATGTCGAACAGGATCAGGATATGGAGCGCGTAGCTCATCGCTGCGCCTCGAGTCGCGCGCGGCGTTCGAGCAGCCCGCCCGGGCGAAACACCAAGAACGCGGCCAGCAGCAAGAACGTCCCCGCTTCGACCCAGCGCGAATTGACGTGCCACTCGACTTCATGGCGTAGGACGCCGAGCATGAGCCCGCCCAGGACCGGCCCGAGGAACGTCGAGCGTCCGCCGATGATCGAAGCGACCATCGCCAGGAGAAAGATCGGCAGTCCGCCGTGGGTCCAAAAGCCGGTGTCGCGCGCGGTGAGCAAACCCATGATCGCCGCCATCAAGCCCGAGATCACGAACGCCGTGTAGCGCAGGTTGCGGATATTGAAACCCCGCACCGCGAGTTCCTTGGGATTGTCGGCGAGGGCGCGAAACTGCAGCCCAACATTGGTGAAGCGCAACCACACGAAAAAGCCGGCGAAGATGACGATCGCGCCGACCACGACCCAGAATTGCGATTCGGTGATCGCGACCGAACCCAACTTCCAGATCGCGTCGCCCGAGGTCCGCAGCACCTTCTGGTCATTGCCCCACACCAGCGCGGTCGCCTGCACGACGACGACGTAGATACCGAGCGAAGAAATAAACTGCGCCGAGAACGAGGCCTGGCGGCGTTCGAGCGGCGCGTGGTTGAAATGCTCGGTCGCGAACGACAGCGCGATCCCGGCAGCGAGTGCCAACGCGAACGCGAGCGGCGCGGTCGCGCCTCCCTGGAGAAAGGCCCACGCGACGAACGGCGTGAACACGTAGACAGCCGCCAGCGCGACGTGGAACACGTTGGTCGGGAGGTAAACGAGCTGGAACGCCAGCGCGATGACGGCGATCGTCAAACCGTTGATGGTGCCGTTGACCAGGACTTGCATGGCTGCGCGTCGCGCCGCACGGGGCGGCGCGGGTGCTCCCCCCGCGTTGGGATGCGAGTTTAGCCAGCCGGCGCGAGCCGCGCCAACGCCGTCGTTTGCTGCCGGCGCGGGTCTTTTGCGCGCCCGCCTCTCCGTGTTAGCGTCGACGCAGCTTCACCAAGCCGGCAGCAGGAGGAAGTACCGTGTCCCAGCTCGACGTCGTCTCCGGCGACTCGCATGTCCGCGAGCCCTACGACATTTGGGTCAAGTCGATCGGCAAGAAGTTCGGCGACCGCACGCCGCGCATCGTCGATCGTTACAAAGGGCTCAAGGGCAAGTTCTTCTTCACCGGCGGCCATCACGCCAAGTTTCTGACCACGGCCAATTCGATGGAGCTCGACCTCAAGGGTCCCGGCGCCGAGCGCGCACGACTGGTGATCGAGTCCGGCCACAACCCCGATGCCCGCGTCGCGTTCCAGAAGATCGCAAACGTCCGCGCCGAAGTCCTCTATCCGACCGCCTCGATGGCCATCATGCAGTGCGGCCAGCGCGACGTCGCCGAAGCCGCGGCGCAGGTATTCAACGATTGGGTCGCCGAATACGCCTCGCGCTCCCCCAAGACCCTGCTCGCGGTCGCCGAGGTACCGACGTATCGCCCCGACTGGGCGCTCACGGAGATGAAGCGCGCGCGCAGGAAGGGCCTGCGCGGCGCCATGATCAATACGGTCGCGCCTGAAGGTGCGCCGCCCTACCGCACCAAGGCGTGGGACAAGTTCTGGGCCGCCGCCCAGGACCTCGACATGCCGATCATTCTCCATATCGTCACAGGCCGCGTGCTCGACCCGATCGTCTACGCCCTCACCAAAGACGAGTACGAGGTGGCGCCGGGCGGCGTTATGGACATGTGGAACGAAATCCAGAGCGCGGTCGCCAACGAATTCATCTTCGGTCAAATTCTCGACCGCTTCCCGAAGCTTAAGCTGGTCGAGGCCGAGTACGAAGTGTCGTGGATTCCGACTTTCATGTTCCGCGTGGATCAGATGCAGACCAGCCTGACGCCGCTCCTCGACTTGCCCAAGCTCAAGATGAAGGCTAGCGACTACGTAAAGTCGCGGATCTGGCACGGCATGACCGACGACCGCTACGGCGTCGGCGTGATCGACGAGGTCGGCGCCGGCCAGTTCATGTGGGGCTCGGACTTCCCGCACGTCCGCTCGATCTCCTACGATGCCCAGAAGTTCCTCGCCAAGACCTTCAAGCCGCTGAAGCCGGCCGACCGGAAGAAGGTGGTCGGGGCCAACGCGGCGCGGGTGTTCGACGCCTAAGGCTTAAGCCGAACCCGGACCCCTCCCTGCCCCTCCGCCTGCTTCGCAAGGGGAGGGGGCGAGCGAGAGGGGGCCTGCTCTACGGTCCGAGCCTGAGCGCGACGCGGAGCGTGGCCGTGCGTTCGGCGAGCGCGTCGGCGTCGTAGGCTTCGCGCGGCGCCGCACCCCACACCGGCTTCGGCCACGCCGGGTCGGTGCGAAAGCGGGCGACGATGTGGACGTGAAGCTGGCTCACGATGTTGCCGATCGCCCCGATATTGAGCTTGTCCGGGCGAAACAGGGCGGTGAGCGCGCGGCTGGCGCGGTCGATCTCGGTGGTGAGCGCCGCCTGCTCGAACGGGGTCAGTTCGATCAGTTCGCGGATACCGGTTCGCATCGGTACCAGCACCAGCCAGGGGTAGTGCCGCTCGTTCATCAGCCGCACGTGCGAGAGCGTGAAGTCGCCGAGCGGCACGGTATCGGCGGCGAGCTGAGGATCGATCGTAAACGGCATCGTCAGCCGTCGGCGGGGCGGGTCGAGCGCGCATGGAGCGCCTCGCGCCGCGCGATGTAGAGCCCGCCGGCGACGATCAGCGCCGAGCCGGCGACGGTCCACGCGTCCGGGACCTCGTCCCAGAACGCGTAGCCCAGGACCGCCGCGACGACGAGCTGCAGGTACTTGTAGGGCGCGGTCGCCGCGGCTTCGGCGTAGCGGTAGGCCTCGATCAAGAGGAAGTGGGCGAACACCACCATCGTTCCCGACGCGGCGAGAAGCGCGATCTCGCGTCCGGCGAGCGCACGGAACTCGAACGGCAGCGTCAACCCGCCGGCCACCGTAGTGCCGAGGGTGGTGTAGAAGAGAATCGGGATCGAGGATTCGCCAGCGGCGAGGCGCCGGGTCAGGACGTCGCGCACGGCCGCGGCAAACGCGGCCAAGAGCGCGAAGATCGCCGCCCAGTTGAGGGCGCCGGCGTCGGGACGCACCACCAGGACAACGCCGGCGAATCCGACCGCGACCGCCGACCAGCGGTGGATTCCGACCGTTTCGCGCAAGAACAGCGCCGCCATCGCCGTGATCAGGATCGGCGCGACGAACAACAGCACGGTTGCCTCGGCGAGCGGCATGTGGCGGAGCGAGAACACGAACAGGAAGCTCGAGGCCGTCATCAAGAAGGCGCGAATCGCCTGGCCGGGCACGCTCTCGACCCGGAGCGCCCGCCATCCGCCGCCGCGCCAGAAAACGAGGACCGCGATCAGTGCGAGTGCGAACAGGCCGCGCCCGAACAGGAGTTCGCCGGTCGGCAGGCTCGCCGGCAGCGCCTTGATGACGCCGTCCGAGCAGGTGACGATCGCACCGCCGGCAATCATACAAACGATGCCGAGTCCCGGCGCGTGGACGGTGTCGCGGTGAGCGTCGCGAAGGTTGCGCGTGAAAGTCACAGGGGGGTGGGGCGTATTGGTCGTTGCAAAAGGGACGCGATAGTACCCGATCCCCGCCCGCGGTCCTTGTCTTAATACCTTGTTTCGGCTACGGAATTGGCGCCGCGCGCCGGCCCCGCCAAGGCCCGCGTCGATCGGTCCCAAAACCGGTCGCAGTTCGGCCGTCGGCGCCCAATCTAGGCTGAGGTACTCCCCGCGATGATCCACCCTCCCTCCGACGCGAAGGCCCCCGTTTGCTGAGCGAGTTGTTTTCCCCCGAGGCGATGCTGGCCCTGGTGCAGGTGATCGCGATCGACATCGCGCTCGCCG
>VGEO01000153.1 GCA_016869275.1 Alphaproteobacteria bacterium
TCCCAAGGCGCCGCCCGAGGTTCTCCAACGTCTAGTTGCGAGCATGGCGGAGCTGCACAAGGCGAGCGACATCAAGATAGTCGAATCGGCGACCCGCTACGACGGCTATCTGCCGCTTCGGACGATCGAGGTCCCGACCTTGGTGCTGGTCCGCGTCGACGACACGCTGACGCCGCCTAGCGAAGCCGCACGCATCGCCGACGGGATCGGCGGCGCCACGATGGCGGTCATGCCCGAGGCCGGCCACTCGAGCAATACGAGCAGCCGTCCCGCGTCGACCGAGTCTTGCTCGATTTCCTGCTCGCCCACCGGTTGAGGGCCGCGTTTGCCACGTGACGGGTGAGGAACCCTACGTTATTGTCTGGGCCGCTTAGATTTTTGGGCGAATAGGGGCGATTCAGGCGAAGGCGCAGTGACGGGCGCCGCCGGCGCTAGCCCCGACCGAGCGGTCGGCAGGCGTCGGAACGACGGCTGGATAAGGCAAGACGAAGCGAGCGATGGACCAAAGTCTGTTCCGGTACATCTGGCGGCACAGCAGGATGGATCAGATCATGATCCTCTTGGTGGTGCTGGCCTCGCAAATCCCGTACTTTATTTCGCTCGACATTCCGAAAACGATCGTCAACAAGGCGATCCAAGGCGGTGCGTTCCAGAAAGTCGACGGCAAGGTCGTCGAAGGCGCGACCGCCGCGTTCTTGAAGCTCGAACTGGCGTTGCCGAAGTTCCTAGGCGGCGGGTCGTTCGTGCTGTTTCCCGGTATTGCGCTCGAGCAGGTGGCGTTCCTGCTGGCGTGGAGCGGGATGTTCTTGTTGATGGTGATCGTCAACAACGGCTTCAAGTTTCAACTCAACACCATGAAGGGGAGGGTCGGCGAGCGGCTGCTGCGCCGCATGCGCTACCAGCTGTTCGATCGCATCCTGCGCTTCCCTCTGCCGCATTTCCGGAAAGTGAAGCCGGCGGAAATGGCGACGATGATCAAGGACGAGGTCGAGCCGATCGGCGGCTTCGTCGGCGAGGCGTATGCGACGCCGGCGTTCCTCGGCGGCCAGGCGCTGACCGCGCTGCTCTTCATCACGCTCGAAAACTTCTGGCTGTCGCTGGTCGCGATCGCGGTGATTTCGGTCCAGCTCGGCATCATCCCCAAGCTGCGCAAGCGCGTGCTGGTGCTCGGGCGCGAGCGCCAGTTGACGGCGCGCCAACTGGCCGGCCGCGTCGCCGAAGTGGTCGACGGCATCCGTGAAGTGCGCGCCAACAACACCTCGAATTTCGAGCGCGCCGACGTCGCCAGCCGGCTCGGGCGCATCTACAACATCCGCTTCGAAATCTACCAGCGCAAGTTCGCGGTCAAGGCGCTCAACAACTTCCTCGCCCAGGTGACGCCGTTCGTCTTCTATTCGCTCGGCGGTTATCTCGCGCTCACCGGCGAGCTGTCGGTCGGCGCGCTGCTCGCGGTCGTGGTCGCCTATAAGGATCTGCCCGGTCCGCTCAAGGAGCTGCTCGATTGGGACCAGCAGCGGATGGACATCCAGATCAAGTACGAGCAGGTGGTCCAGCAGTTCAACCCGGAGCGCATGCTCGATCCGGCGGCGCAGGCGATCGATGCTGGCCGCGATGCGCCGCTCGCGGGCGCGCTCACTGCAGTGAGCCTGTCCTACGCCGACGACACCGGCGTCAAGCTCGTCGACAACGTCTCCTTTTCGATCAACCTAGCGGATCACCTCGCCGTCATCGGCTCGACCGGCGGCGGCAAGACCGAACTCGGCATGCTGGCGGCGGGCCTGCTCAAACCGACCGGCGGCAGCGTGACGATCGGCGATCTCGACGTCGGCAAGTCGCCCGAGGCGGTCACCGGCCGGCGCATCGGCTATGTCGGACCCGAAACCTATCTGTTCCCGTCGAGCGTCCTCAGCAACATCCTCTATGGTCTCAGCCACCGGCCGGCCGAGCGCAGCGGCGAGATGTCCGCCGACGAGATCGCCGAGCGCGACAGCGCGATCGCCGAATCGCGCCGCACCGGCAACGCCGAGTTCGACCGCGCCGCCGATTGGCTCAACTATCAGGCGGCCGGGGTCGCCAACATGGACGAGTTGCTGGCGCGGGTGACGGAACTCCTGAAGCTGGTCGATTTCGAGAAGGAAATCTACGAATTCGGATTGCGCGGCAACGTCAGCCCGCAAAGCCATCCCAAGCTAGTCGACAGCATTCTTTCGGTGCGCAAGTCGCTGCGCCAGAAGCTTGACGATCCCAAGTTCGCCAATCTGGTCGAGCCGTTCGACCGGCTGCGCTTCAACCGCAACGGGACCTTGGGCGAGAACCTGATCTTCGGCAAGGCGACCGGTAGGAAGTTCAACTTCGACCTGATGGCCGAGAACGCCTACGTCAAGAAGGTGCTCGACGACACCAAGCTGAGCGATCAGCTGGTCGAGATCGGCCAGAACATGGCGGCGACCACGATCGAAATGTTCGCCGACCTGCCGCCGGGGCACGAGTTCTTCGATCAATTCTCGTTCATCGGCGCGAGCGACCTGCCCGAATACAAGGGCCTGCTCGCCCGCACCCGCGAAGCCGGCATCGCCAACCTGACCCCGGCCGACCGCGGCAAGTACATCTCGCTGTCGTTCAAGCTGGTGCCCGAGCGGCACCGCCTGGGCTTCGTCGACGATGCGCTCCAGGAGCGTTTCCTCGAAGCGCGCAAGCTGTTCGCCCAGGATATTCCCGACAACCTGAAGACTGAGGTCGAGTTTTTCGACGCCGACAAGTTCGCGGCCTCGGCGACGGTCATGGAAAACATCGTGTTCGGCAAGGTCGCCTACGGCGTTGCCCAGGCCGAGCAGCGCGTCTACGCGCTGATCGGCGAAGTGCTCGATCAGTTCGGCCAGCGCAAGGCGGTGATCGAGGCCGGCCTCGACTTCCAGGTCGGCGTCGGCGGCTCGCGGCTGGCCTCCGGCCAGAAACAAAAACTGGGGTTGATGCGCGCGCTCTTGAAGCGGCCGGATCTCCTGGTGCTCAACGAATCGACCGCCTCGCTCGACTCGGCCGCGCAGAAGACGATCATGGATGGTATCGTCGCCGAGATGAAAGGGCGCGGTCTGGTGTGGGTGCTGCACCGCGCCGACTTCGCCGATCGCTTCGCGCATACGCTGGTCGTCAAGGACAGCAAGATCGTCGAGCAAGGCAAAACCGTCGAGCTTATGCGCGAGGGCACCAGGCTCCACGATCTGATCAAGGCGGCGTGAGGACCGCGGACGCACCGCCTCCGGCTCGCTCCGCTCGCACCCTCCCCCTGCGTGCAGGGGGAGAACAGGAAAGGGGTGCTGGCATCGGCTTTACGCTCCTCGCCCTCGACGGGGCGGCGCGGCGCGGCCGCTTGACCACGGCGCACGGTAGCGTCGAGACGCCGGCCTTCATGCCGGTCGGAACGCAGGCGACGGTCAAGGCGATGACGCCGGCCGCGGTCGCCGCGACCGGAGCCGAGATCGTGCTCGCCAACGCCTACCACCTGATGCTGCGGCCCGGCCCGGAGCGGATCGCGGCGATCGGCGGTATCCACAAATTCATGAACTGGCCGGGCGCGCTCCTGACCGATTCGGGCGGCTTCCAGGTGATGTCGCTCGCCGAGCTGCGTCAGGTCACGGAGAACGGCGTCGTTTTCAAGTCGCATCTGGACGGCAGCCGCCACGAATTGACGCCCGAGCGCTCGATGGCGGTGCAGGAAAAGTTGGGCGTCGACATCGCGATGGCGCTCGACGAATGCGTGCGCTACCCGGCGTCGCCCGAGGATACCCGGCGCGCGATGCGGCTCACCATCGCCTGGGCCGAGCGGGCGCGGGCGGCGTTCCCGCTCCTGCCGGGGCGCGGTCTGTTCGGGATCGTTCAGGGCGGTGTCGATCGCAATCTCCGTACCGAATGCGCGCGCGCGCTGGCAGCGATCTCGTTCGACGGATTCGCGTTGGGCGGGCTCGCGGTCGGCGAGGGGCACGAGCTGATGATCCAAGTCGTCGCCCACACCACGCCGCTCTTGCCGGCTGAGAAGCCGCGCTACCTGATGGGCGTCGGCAAGCCCGAGGACATCGTCGCCGCGGTCGCCGCAGGGATCGACATGTTCGATTGCGTGCTGCCGACCCGCTCGGGCCGTACCCACCAGGCGTTCACCCGCCAGGGTGAAATCAACGTGCGGAACGCCCGTCACGCCGACGATCCGCGCCCGCTCGACCCCGACTGCGCCTGCCCGACCTGCCAGGGCCACAGCCGCGCCTACCTCCACCACCTCGCCAAGAGCGAGGAGATGCTGGGGGCGATGCTGCTCACCTGGCACAACGTACACTATTACCAGGAGCTGATGCGCGGCTTGCGCGAGGCGATCGTGGCCGGAAAGCTCGACGACTTCCGCGCTGCCTTCGCCGAGCGGCGCGCACAAGGCGACATCCCGCCGCTCAACTAAACCCCCTCCCCCTGCTTTACATCCTCGCAGCGGGGGAGGGTGGGGAGGGGGTGCGCTCCTCGTTGACGCTCTCGCGAGTGCCGCCTATGTTCCGGGCGCATTCTCGCAATGCGAGCGCGTAGCTCAGCCGGTAGAGCACATGACTTTTAATCATGGGGTCCCGGGTTCGACTCCCGGCGCGCTCACCAAATCGAATCAATAGCTTTGGATAGACTGCGCTTCACCTGGATCGGATGGGTTCGAAGGCTGGGTAGCACGACAACCCTCTAAAACCGCTTGCAGTGCGCAAGGAAGCGCCGCTGGAGCGGTCAGAAGTAGCGGCCGGAATGGCGCTCGGCCGCCCGAGCGCGGGGTCCGCGACGCGGTTCGCGAACGGCCCCGGCGGCGAGCGCGGGTGATCGGCCCCCACCGAGTGGTCCGATCAGAATGTTAGTGCATCGTGGCCTCCTTCGCGATTGGCGGCTGTAGGTGGAGCGAAGCGGAACCGGAAGGCGGCAATGGCGGCGTCGCGGCTTCCGGCGCCGGCGGTCGGTAACCGAGACTGCT
>VGEO01000154.1 GCA_016869275.1 Alphaproteobacteria bacterium
AGCCCCAACGCAACGCCCAAGGCGCCCGCATCAGGTGGATGTTCTCCACCGAGCGGGCGCGCGCCAAGTTGGCGCGCGCTTACCCAAACCCAGCCAAAGAGTCATAATCACCGTGCAGAGGAACTAGATCGCTTCTTGTACCAAGCGCAGCATCAACTGTTACGCGGGTCAAGGTCCAAACCGTATCGCATATCTAGTCGAGCCATCGATTCCAATCCTTCGAAAACGCCCCCAAGTATCCCGCGCCGGTAACATCATACAGTCGCTTCCCAACACCGACCATCTGACCGCCGTCGCGGGTGAGCGGCCGGAATGCGAACGTGCCAGTTGTCGGCGACGAGCGCGGGAAAAAGAGCTGGAACGGCACCGACAGGAAAAAACCCTTATCGAAACTGCCCTCGCCAAATTCCTCGGTCGATACGTTGGTAAGGGTCGCCCAAGCCCCGAACTGGATGCCGCTTTCGAACAAACGCGACAAGCGGAAACTGGCGCCGACATCCTTGGCCAGGAACTGCCCGACATGGACCGAGCCGAGCAGATCGTAATAGGGGATGTCGTAGTAGAGGTTGACGTGGCCCGTGGTGACTTCGTAGCGCGGCTCACGGAATTCGAACATCTGGTCGAACGCCCGTTGGCGCACGCGGTTGACGTCGGCGCCTAAGGCCCAGCGCGACTCGAACGGGCGGTAGAGCACTTCAACGCTGTACCCGCCGTACATCCACTCGAAGATGCCGGCCGATACGCGCGCGTAGAACTCGTCGAACGGTGAAAATAAATAGTCCGCCTGCAAGCGCTCGATAAAATAGCTCCGTTGCTGCAGATAGAACTTAAGGTCGCTTCGGACGTGAGGAAGCGTGCTGTCGGAGTCTACTTTGATGTCGTCGAAATTGTTGAGGACGTCGTAGCCGAGCGCGGCGGTGATACCCAACCCCGGCGCGATATCGATGTTGGCATCGAGTCCGGCGACGACGCCAATCAGGACGAACTTGGCAGCGTCGCCGATCAACTGGGTGACGCGCGGGCGAAAGCCGAACCGGAAATTCGGGTAAAGCGACGGCGGTTCGAATATGGCCTCGGCTCCTGTCGGAGCCGGGGTTCCGAACGTGGCATTTGCCCAAATCTCATCGACGCTCCCGACGTGGCTGACGGCGTTCTCGAGGTCCTTACGGAGGATCGTGATCTGGCTCGTCGTCATCCCGCCCGACACGACCGCGAGCGAGATCTCTTCTACCTCCGCCGGAACGTTGTTCGCGACGACCCGCGCGGCGCGGCCGAGGTTGCGGGCGAGTTCGCGGTAGCGTCGGGGCGTGATGAAGACGGTTGCACGCGTTGTCGAAAGACGGAGACCGTAGACCGTGATGTCTTGCGCGTTGAGTTCCGTGAACATTTTTTTCGCGGCGTCGGCGCGCGATGGAACCGGAACGCTACCGTCGGTCGACGCGTTGACGCCACTGGCGGCGGCGTTTGTCTCGGTAGACTCGGCGGTAACAACGGTCGTTTTCGTGATCTCGCCGACTTCGCCGTGCGCGACGATCGTTACGGCATCGGCCCAACGATTGAAAATCTGTCCGACTGTTTGCGCCATCCAAACGTCGCCGTCGTCGCTCGCCGGTCGGTCTGCGTTGCGGACGTGGACAAACAACGCCCGGCGGGAAAGCTCGATGCCGCTGACGCTGAGCCCGGAGGCCTCCGCCAAGCCAAACAGTCGCTCGACTGCCAAGCTCCGGGCGACACCTTCGCGGTCGTAGGAAACGACGGCGTTCGCGACCGCATCGCCGACCGGTACGATCGATAGTTTCTGAACGTCCCCTGCCTCCGCCAGAAACGCCTCGATCGCCCCTAGGTTCGGTTGCCGCGCATTGGGTGCTACGAAGACGCGCGCCTCTTCGCGCACGAAATCGAGGGCGGCGACTTCGTATCCGGCGCGTTCGAACGAGTCGAGCAATGCGTTCGCCTCGTTGTCCCCGTTCGTTCGATCAATTCGCGATGCACTGCGTGCCGCGGCACTCATTACGGCGTCGGGGAAAGCGGTTGCGATCGCCGCCCGCCTCCTCGGGACGAGCGGCGGCGGCGGTGGATCGAGGAATTTCGGGATGCCGGCGCTGGGGTCGTTGAAGTTGTACCGCAGCGACGCCCGCGCCATCACCGTATCGCCGCGCTCGTACGCAGTCGACAAATCGACCCAGGCGTAGGGCCGGTAATTGACCCCGACGTTCAGCGGGGTCGATCGTGAGATTCGGTTACCCTGCGGCTCGTTGTCGAAATCGTTGCCGTCGTACTCGACCTTGACGCTCAGGCCCGCGATCGGCGTCTGGTACTCGACGCCGCCGAACAGCGTCACCCGTTCACCCGAGAAATAGTTGCCGATATTGAACGTACCGCCGCGCGCACTAGCGCCGGAACGGACCTTGAATTGATCCGAAATCGAGACGAGCGGATTCCGGAGCGCACCATGCCGACCGGCGAAGTAGCCCCAGCCCATGCCCAAGCTGAAATCGAAGTCGAAATATCGCTTGCTGAGAACGACATACTCGCCGCCGAACTGGCCGGTACCGAGACCGTCCTGCAGCCCGACCGCGATCGCCGGGCGGTAGTTTCCCTCCTGCGCCACGCGCAGTTTGAGGTCGGCGCCGCGATCCTTGAAAGTGCGGTTGACGCCGAACGTGTTCTCGAAAACGTTGCGAATATCGGAATATCGGAACGTGCCCTCGAGCCAGGGCAGCCCCGTCAAGTTGAGGTAATAGCGTCGATACGGAAATACCTGCGAAACGCCGACGTCGAACTGTCCGTCGGGACCGAAGCGTGCCGTCCGCGTCTGGAGGAGCCCGATCCCGCCGAAATCGCTCGCCGAGGGCGGAATGCGCTCTTCGTACGTGGTTTCTTTTTCCGACGCGGCTTGAGGCCAAGCCATCGTCGGCGGCCATCCGATGCCGAGAACGACGGAAAGCGCCGTCGCCGAAAGCGGGAGCCGCCATCGCCATGCAACCCCTCGATTCTGGGGCATCGTCAGCGTCTAACTTCAGGCACCGGGCGCGTCTAGTTACGGCCGATCACCGCGAGCGATGCCGCCGTCACCGCAAGCTGGCTCACGACTTGCGAGATCTCGCGGGCGAAGGTGAAGAGATCCAAGGGCGCCGGCTCTTTCGGCACGACGATGGTACTGCCGGGCGGGATCTGCACCGGCGTGTAGTTCCAGACGCTCACCGACACCGGTTTCGCTTCGCCGTTGGGATAAACGACGAAGATACGGTCCTGGTCGGCCGAGCGCTGGAAGCCGCCGGCCTGCCGGATATAGCCGTCGACCTTGGTGCCGGCGATGAACTGAACTGCGCCCGGATTCAGAATATCGCCGATCACCAGGATCGAGTTCGGCCGCTTCGGCACGAACACCCGATCGCCCGGCTCGAGCACGGTATCGAGTTCGGGCCTGACCTGGAGCACCGTCGGGTCGGCTTCGATCACCACCCGCCCGATCGCTTCAACCGATTTGAGTTCGTCGGTCAACGCCTTGAGCCCCTGGACCGACCCGATGTTGGCGGATCGGCTGTTCGCGGCCGCGATCAGGAGCGCGGCATTGAGCTCGCGCGCGGCCCGCTCGAACCCGACCTGCTGCGCGCGGCGAACGCTGTCGCGCGTGAAGACCGTTCCATAAGGGTAGGCCTGAGCGGTTAGTCCACCGGCACGGGCGATCAGTTGCGAGAGCCGCTCGCCCCGGCGAATGTCGTAGAGCCCGGGCCGCGCGACTTCGCCGGTGAGCTGGACCGGGCCGACATCGCGGTCGGTGAAGACGGCGTTGAAGCGAATGACGTCGCCCGGGCCGACCGCCGTCGCATCGCCGCCGCGGGCGATATTCACGACCTCGCGCGAGGAGCGCGAGCTTCCTCGCGTGGGATCGGGCTCGAAGCGCGAGACTTCGACCCGCGTCAGATCGACATCCTTGGTGAGCCCGCCGGCCGCCGCGCCGACCGAGATCAGCGCCGTGCCCTGCACGACCGGGTAGGGCCCCGGCGAGCGCACTTCGCCGCTCACCGCCACGACGTGCTCGAGCACGAACGGCAGCAGAAGCGGATTGTCGTCGTACACCTTGGGGCACGGCAACGGGTTGACAAAGCTCGCTCCGCCGTCGACACGCGCGGTGCTGAGGGCACCGGCGAACCGGCCCGAGCGGGTGACTTGGATGACCGTTGCCAGCGCTTGAACGCCCCGGCAGGGAAATAGCTTCGTGCGGTCGTCCGGTTTGGGCGCGCCCGCCGGCTCGCTCGGCCGCGCCGGGGTCGGCGTTCTCTCGCCATCGCGGCTGGCAAGAACATCGCCCAGGATCTCGCGTACCGAAGCGATCCCTGAGGCTGCCGGCGTGGCCGGCGCCTGCGCCGTCGCCGGCTGTCCGTCATCGCGCCGTCGCGGCGCCGTCGTACTGGTCGTAGCGTCCGGGCGTTCCTGGATTTGGAGACCTTGGATCACGCCCTGAACGTGGTCGGAGGTGAGGTAGCGCACGTCCGCCGCACCGAGCACGATCAGCCGATCGCCGTCGCGGAGCGAAAAGTCCTCCTGTCCCTCGATCACGCGCTGCAGATTGATGCCGAACAGTTGGCGTGAGCGCGTCAGGGGGTCGGTCGTCTCGAGGGCCGCGAAGAGGAGATAGGGGTCGTCTTTGAGCGAGCCGGCATTGGGAACGAGCGCCCGAACCGTCGCAGCTGCCTGCAGCGAACGGCGTCCCGGCACGCGCACATGGCCGATGACCTCGATTGCTCCTACTTGAACGTCTTGCGAATAATTGACGACCAAGACGTCGCTTTCGCCGACGCGGAACGTACGCGCGGCGTTCTCGGTTACGAGCTGC
>VGEO01000155.1 GCA_016869275.1 Alphaproteobacteria bacterium
CGAGGCCGCGGCCGCGCGCGAAGGCCGCCATGCGTTCGATGTTGCGGCCCATGGCGTCGAGATCGAGGAGGAGCGCGGGCGTGTCGATCGCCGCGATCGCACAGCCGATCGCTTCGCCGCCGACGCTCGCGGCAGCGCCGGGGTTATTCGCCATCGAAGGCGAAACGGAACGCCGACCCGTTGCGGCGCACCCAACCGACCGACGGGGTCGGGAAATGCGCGGGCATGATCAGCGTGTCGGTCTCAGCGTGGCGGTCGAGAAATGCCCGCCGGGTCCGCGCCGAGGCCACGGGATCGGTGCAGAAGCCCGAGCTCCATTCAGGTTCGAAGCACTGCACCGGGTGGTGGATGAGATCGCCGCTCATCACCGCCTGGCGCCCCTCGCTCTTCAGGCGCACGCACGAGTGGCCGGGCGTGTGGCCCGGGGAGGGCTCGAGCCAGATCGAATCCTCGAAGTGGTAGTCGCTGGCGACCAACTCGGCTTGGCCGCGTTCGACGATCGGCAGCACGCTGTCCTCGAAATAAGGGTCGGTGGCGTAGGCCTTGCGTGTCGCCTCGTTCTTCCAGTGCTCCCATTCGGTGCGCGCGAACAAATAGCGCGCGTTCGGAAAGGTCGGTACCCAATGGCCGTTCACGAGCCGCGTGTTCCAGCCGACATGGTCGATGTGAAGATGGGTACAGAACACGAAGTCGACGTCTTCGAGACGCACCCCGGTGGCGCGGAAGCGCTCGAGGTACGGCCACTGGTTGTGGTGGTAATGCGGCTTGGCCGGGCGTTCCTTGTCATTGCCGCTGCAGGCATCGACGACGATGGTGTGATGGCGGGTGCGGACGATGAAGCTGTGGAGCGAGAGGATGAAGAACTCGCTCGCCGGGTCGATCGATCGCGGTCCGAGCAGGGTCTTGTAGCGCTGAACCGCCTCGGCCGGCGCAGTCGGAAAAATCACGCGTGCCGGTAGCGCCGGCTTCTCCGATTCGATCACGCGAACAACGGTGATCGCGCCGATCGACCAGCGCAGGCCCGGGGTAGCGGTCGCGACTGCGGCGCGCGCGAGGGTCGAGCTCATGAGACCGAAAACCCTTTTTGCCGTAGTGACGGCGAGCGTACCGCCCGGCCGGCCGGGTTGTCACGCCGCCAGACCCCACCGTATCGGCCGCTCTGCAAAATTTTTTCGCCGAGCCGGGCGGTCCGCTAAGCTCGCGCCGATGCTTGCCACGACGACGCTGCCCCACGAACCCGATTTGCTCGCGCCCGATGGCTCGGAGATCCGGCTGTTGCCGGCACCCGAGCGCGGCGGCGCGAGCTTGGTGCACTGCCGGCTGCCGGCCGGCGCCACCGCCAAAGTCGTCACCCACCGTACCGTCGAGGAAGTCTGGCACGTGATCGCCGGCCGCGGCGAGCTGTGGCGGGCGCGGGGCGAGCGCACCGACGTGACGGCGCTCGTGCCCGGGGTCTCGGTCGCGATCCCGCTCGGGACGCGGTTTCAGTTCCGCAATACCGGGAGCGGCCCGCTCGATATCGTGATCGTAACCCTGCCGCCGTGGCCGGGTGCCGACGAGGCGATCCGCGTCGCCGACCACTGGCCGGTGCCGGCATGACGATCGTAGCGCTGCCCCGCGCAGCCGGCCGGATCGCGATCGGCGACATCGACGTCCAATGGCTGCCGGAGGTCATCGACAAACCGTACCCCGCCGCGTTCCTGTTCCCGGACTACACGCGCGCCGCGCTTGATCCGCACCTTGCGTGGTTGGCGCCGCGCTTCTTCGACGCCGCTGCCGAACGGTTCATCCTCAACACGCATTCGTACGTCATCCGCACCCGCCACCGCACGATCGTGGTCGACACCTGCCTCGGCAACGATAAGGTCCGACGCCGCTACGCCCATCTCGATCGCCGGCGAGCCCCCTACCTCGACGACTTGAGGACCATGGGCGTCGATCCCAACGCGGTCGACCTCGTCCTCTGTACCCACCTTCACATCGACCATGTCGGTTGGAACACGCGGCTTGAGAACGGCCGCTGGGTACCGACGTTTCCGAACGCACGCTACGTATTTTCGCGCACCGAGTTCGAGCATGCGGCACGCGAAGCGAAAGACGAGCCGCAGCATTCCGACGGTTCGTTCGAGGACAGCGTCATTCCGATCGTCGAAGCCGGCAGGGCGGAGATGATCGAGGGTGCCCACACGATCACCGACGGCCTTACGATCGAGCCGACCCCGGGGCATACCCCCGGGCATGTCGCGCTCGCGCTCGCTTCGCGGTACGCGAACGCCGTTCTGATCGGCGACATCGTCCACAACCCGGTGCAATACGCTTTGCCCGACTGGAACAGCACATTCTGCCTCGACGCGGCCCAAGCACGGCGGACGCGGCGTGCGCTGATCGAGCGCTGCGCCGACACCGGCACCGTTCTCCTGCCCGCCCACTTTCCGGCGCCGACCGCCGGGCGCATCGTCTCGGCGCGGGGCGCGTTCCGGTTCCAGGAACTCGAGTAGCGCGCGACGGCATTTCCAGCAACGTTCGTGCTTGCCAGCGCCCGCGATTGACGGACAATCGGCGCGCCATAGGGGGAGACCAGCAATGACCGACGCGCCATATCTGCAGCCGGGCCGGATAGGCAAGCTTTCGCTCAAGAATCGGCTGGTGCGCGCCGCGACGTCGGAAACGATGGCGACCGCGAGCGGCGAGGCCACCGATCGTCTGGTCAAGCTCTACGCCGACATCGCCGCCGGCGGCGCCGGGCTCATGATCACCGGCCACATGTTCGTCGAACCGCGCGGGCAGTACGAACCGATGCAGACCGCGATTCACAGCGACGCCGCGATCGCCGGGCTCAAGCGCGTGACCGACGCCGTTCATGCGCGCGGCGGCGTCATCTTCGCCGAGCTTTCGCACGCCGGCAGCCAGTCGGTGCTTCCTGAAATCGAGGCGATCGCCCCGTCGCTGATTCCCAATGCGATTTACGCGCGCGAACCCAAAGCGATGTCGGGGGCCGATGTCGACGCCGTCGTCGCTGCCTTCGGAGCGGCGGCGCGGCGCGCGATGGCGGCCGGCTTCGACGGCATCCACATCCACGGCGCCAACGGCTACCTGGTCTCGGCCTTCAACTCGCCCCACGCCAACCGCCGCACCGACGGTTGGGGCGGCGATGCCGAGCGGCGCAGCCGCTTCATCGTGTCGGTTTATCAGGTCATTCGCGCCGCGGTCGGCCCCGACGTGCCGGTGACCGCGCGCGTCGGCATGGTCGATACGGTCGAGGGCGGCTTGACGCTCGAAGAAAGCGTCGATCGCGTCCACCACCTCGAGTCGCTCGGGCTCGACGCGGTCGAGGTACAGCTCGGCGTCATGGGCACCTACTTGCGCAGCGTCGTACCCTATGTCGGGGTCACCAAACGTCGCGCCCTTGCCGATGGACTGCTGCATCGGCTGACGGCCGACAAGGTGCCCGAGGCCTATTTCCGACCCTACGCTCAAGCACTCAAGGCCCGCGTCAAGATTCCGGTCATCCTGGTGGGTGGCGTGCGCTCGACCGAGGTCATGACAGACGTTCTGCAATCGGGCGACGCCGACTTTCTCGCCATGGCCCGGCCGTTCGTGCGCGAGCCCGACCTGCCGGCCAAGCTCGCCGCCGGAAGGCGCGGCCTGGTCGATTGCGTCTCCTGCAACATCTGCCTCAAGCACGAGGGCCGCGATCCGCTGCAGTGTTGGCGGACCAGCGCATCGGCGATGGCCTACCACGTCTATTGCCGGTTCTGGCGCGACCGCCGCGGCGCCGTGACCAAGTGAGGGCGATCGAGGTTCGTCGCGGCCATGCGTAGCGGTCGGTTCGTCGCCGTCGCGGCTGCCGCGCTCACTGCCGTCGCGGCGGCCGCGCTCACTGCCATCGCGATCGCCTCTGCGGCCGACGGCGAAGCGATGGTCGGTTTCCCGGCCGGCTCGTTCGTCATGGGCACGAGCGAAGGGCCCGCCGACGAGCGCCCGCCGCACACCGTTGTGCTCGGCGCCTTCGCGATCGACCGCCTGCCGGTCGACAACGCCCGCTTTGCCGAGTTCCTGAACGCGGTCGGCCCGCTCGACGGGTCGGGGCGGCGGCTGTACGACTTCGACGACCCCGACGCCCGCATCCACCGTATCGACGGCCGCTTCCGCGCCGATCCCGGCTACGACGACCACCCCGTCGTCGAAGCATCGTGGCGCGGCGCCCGCGACTATTGCCGCTGGCGTGGCAAGCGGCTCCCGACCGAGGCCGAGCGCGAGCGCGCCGCACGCGGTGCGACCGCGCGGCTTTATCCGTGGGGCAGCGAGACGCCCGATGCCGCGCGCGCCCATTTCGGCGGCCGCTACAACGACACGCGCCCGGTTGGAAGTTGGCCGGCCGGCGCCTCGCCCGAAGGCGTACTCGACCTTGCCGGCAATGTCCACGAGTGGGTGTCGAGCCGCTACTTACCCTACCCCTACCGGGCCGAGGATGGCCGCGAAGACCCCGATCATTCCGGCGAGCGCGTGACCCGCGGCGGCGCCCACGACACCGGGCCAGAGACGCTTAAAGGCACGTGGCGCGGCCGGGGCGTCTCGCGCTCGCCCGCCGCCGGCCACCACAACTTCGGCTTCCGCTGCGCCCGCTAACGGCGGCACCTGTGCTAACATCGTCGCCCCCGGGAGCCCGCCATGAACGAAGTCCGCCGCAACTTGAAACGCACCTCGACCCATTGG
>VGEO01000156.1 GCA_016869275.1 Alphaproteobacteria bacterium
CGCGCGCTGGCGCCGCCGTGGCCTCCGTCACACCCGGTTCCAGCCCATTATTTCCGTCCATGCTCTACCTCCGTCTTTACGATCGGTAGCGCAGTGCGCTGTCTCAGGAAACCGTGCCCCACCCCAAGACCAGGAACATGGCGAAACCGGGCGACTACATCGTCACCGGAGCGCTTGGCGAGCGCTATGTGATCCCGGGCAACCGCTTCGATCGCCTCTATGAGGCAGACCCGGCGAAGCCCGGCGAGTTCCGCTCCAAGGGAACGGTGCTCGCGGTGCTGCTGACCGAGCCGGTAACCTTCAAGGCGCCCTGGGGCGAGCAGCAGCGCATCGACGCCGGCGGCGTGCTCGTCAAGAACGGCGACGACATCTACGGCATCGCCGAACAGGCCTTCGCCGAAACCTATGGCCGAGCCGACAAGGACGGCAAGGTCTTCGTCTCGCTCGACCAGCCGCTCGCCCAGCAGAAGGCGCAGGCGCAGGAGCGCGGCGAGAGCGCGCATATCGCCGACCTCGACCGCCGCATGGCGCGCAAGAAGTGAGCTTCGCCTATCCCTGGAGCGGGCTGGTCACCATCGCGGCGGTGATCCTGTTCTTCTGGACCGGCGCCATGGTTGCCCGCGCGCGGCGCCGCTTCGGCATCGAGGCGCCGGCGACAAGCGGCGATCCGGGGTTCGAGCGGGTGTTCCGCGTGCAGATGAACACGCTCGAGCAGATGATGCTTTTCCTGCCTGCGCTGTGGCTCGCGGCGGCGACTTTCTCCGACCGCTGGGCGGCTATCCTGGGGCTGGTCTGGCTGGTCGGAAGGATTGTTTATGCCCGCGGCTACTACACCGCCGCCGAGGGACGTCACCAGGGCTTTCTGCTGACCATCGCGCCCACCTTTATCTTATTGATTCTAAGCGCTTTTCAGCTGATCAGGGATATTGCCTTTTAACTCCTGCGCGCGTTGTGTGCGGGTGCGAAATATGCTAATTAGAGCGTCCTAGGAACGACCTCGCTGCGGCCCGGTTCGTTCCATTTCCGTTCCCAACCGCGCCGGGCACCTTCTTAACGTGACGACCACCGTTCCGCCGACGGACATCGTTCCGGTCACCATCGAAGAGGAGATGCGGCGCTCGTACCTCGATTACGCGATGAGCGTGATCGTAGCGCGCGCGCTGCCCGACGTCCGCGACGGCTTGAAGCCGGTTCATCGCCGCATCCTCTATGCGATGATCGAAGGCGGCTATGACTGGTCGAAGGTTGCGCGCAAGAGCGCGCGCATCGTCGGCGACGTGATGGGCAAGTATCACCCGCACGGCGACAGCGCGATCTACGACGCCATGGTCCGCATGGCGCAGGGCTTCTCGATGAGCCTGCCGCTTATCGACGGCCAGGGCAATTTCGGCTCGATGGACGGCGATCCGCCGGCGGCGATGCGCTACACCGAGGCGCGTCTGGCGCGGGCATCCGAAGCGCTGCTGCGCGACATCGACTCCGACACCGTCGACTTCCAGCCGAGCTACGACGACTCGGGTCGCGAGCCGACCGTGCTGCCGGCCGAGTTCCCGAACCTGCTGGTCAATGGCGCCGGCGGCATCGCCGTCGGCATGGCGACCAATATCCCGACGCACAATCTCGGCGAGGTCATCGACGCGACGATTGCGCTTGCCGACAATCCGGAGATGACCGTCGAGGAGCTGATGGTCCACATCCCGGGCCCGGACTTCCCGACCGGCGGCCTGATCCTCGGCCGCGCCGGCATCGTCGAGGCCTACAAGACAGGCCGCGGCTCCATCCAGATGCGCGGGCGCACGGCGATCGAGGAGGTCCGCAAGGAGCGCGAAGCGATCATCATCAGCGAGGTGCCGTTCCAGCAGAACAAGGCGCGACTGATCGAGCGTATCGCCGAATGCGTCAACGAGAAGCTGATCGACGGCATCGCCGAGCTCAGGGACGAGAGCGACCGGCACGGCGTGCGCGTCGTCGTCGAGCTCAAGCGCGATGCGGTCGCCGATGTCGTGCTGAACCAGCTTTTCAAGTTTACGCCGCTGCAGACGAGCTTCGGCGTCAACATGCTGGCGCTGAACGGCGGCCGCCCGGAGCTGATGGGCCTCAAGGACGTCCTCGAGGCCTTCCTGCGCTTCCGCGAGCAGGTCATCACGCGGCGGACGGTCTTCGAGCTCGCCAAGGCGCGCGAGCGGGCGCATCGATCCGTCGGCCTCGCCATCGCGGTTGCCAATCTCGACCCGGTGATCCAGCTGATCCGGGCATCCGCCGACCCGTCGGCGGCCAGGAAAGGGCTGATGGAGAAGGCGTGGCCCGCCTCGGACATGGCGCCCTACATCGCGCTGGTCGACGATCCGAACTACAAGCTGGCGGCCGACGGCACCTACAAGCTCTCGGAGCGTCAGGCGGACGCCATTCTCGAGCTGCGCCTGCACCGTCTGACCGGGCTCGAGCGCGTGAAGATCGCCGAAGAGCTCAAGGAGATCACCGACAAGATCGCCGACTTCCTCGCCATCCTGGCCTCGCGCGAGCGCGTGCTGGCGATCATGAAGGAGGAGCTGCTCAAGGTTAAGGCGCAGTTCGCCGGGCCGCGCCGGACCACGCTCGAGGAGTCGGCCTTCGACCAGGACATCGAGGATCTGATCCAGCGCGAGGACATGGTCATCACCGTGAGCCACGCCGGCTACATCAAGCGTGTCCCGCTCTCCACCTATCGCGCCCAGCGCCGCGGCGGTCGCGGGCGCACCGGCATGCAGACGCGGGATGAGGATTTCGTCAGCCAGATCTTCGTCGCCAACACCCATACGCCGGTGCTGTTCTTCACCTCGCGCGGCATGGTCTTCCAGCTCAAGGTCTACAAGCTTCCCGTCGGCACGCCGCAGTCGCGCGGCAAGGCCATGGTCAACATCCTGCCGCTGGCGCCGGGCGAGAAGATCTCGACCGTGATGCCGCTTCCGGCCGATCCGGCGAGCTGGGAGAAGATGACGGTGGTTTTCGCCACCTCGCGCGGCGACGTGCGCCGGAACGCGCTCACGGACTTCACCTCGATCAAGGTCAACGGCAAGATCGCGATGAAGCTGGCCGACGATGGCGGCGAGCGCCTGATCGGCGTGCAGCCGGCCCGCGACGACCAGGACGTCCTGCTCGCGACCCGCGCCGGCAAGTGCATCCGCTTCGCCCTCGACGATGTCCGCGTCTTCGCCGGCCGCAACTCGACCGGCGTCCGCGGCATCAAGCTCGCCGAGGGCGACGAGGTGATCTCGCTTTCGCTGCTCCGCCATGTCGACTGCACGGTCGAGGAGCGCGCGGCCTATCTCCGGCATGCCGCGCTGCTCCGCCGCGGTGCCGACGGCGCGGAGCCCGTCAGCGACGACCCGGAGACCAAAGGCGTTGCTCATGTGGCGCTCTCCGAGCAGCGCCTGGTCGAGCTTTCGGCCGCCGAGGAGTTCCTGCTCACCGTCTCCGACAACGGCTTCGGCAAGCGCAGCTCGGCCTATGAGTACCGCATCACCGGCCGCGGCGGCTCGGGCATCGCCAATATGGACGTGACCGACAAGACCGGCCCGGTGACCGAGACCTTCCCGGTCGGCGCCACCGACCAGATCATGCTGGTGACCGATCGCGGCCAGCTCATCCGTACGCCGGTCGACGATATCCGCATCGCCGGGCGTAAGACCCAGGGCGTGACGCTGTTCCGGGTCGAGACCGGCGAGCGCGTCGTCTCCGTCAGCCACCTGCCGGCCAACGGCGACGAGAACGGCAGCGAGGAAGCGGGCGAGGATGCGGTTAGCGATGGGGCCGCGGGCGGCGGCGAAGGGGAGACCGCATGAGCAGACGCGTAGGAGTCTATCCCGGAACCTTCGATCCGGTGACCGACGGTCACATGGACATTATCCGGCGCGCGACCTCGATCTGCGATCATCTGGTCGTCGGCTGCGCACGCAACGCCGGCAAAGGACCGCTGTTCTCGCTCGACGAGCGCGTCGCCATGGTACGCGAGGAGATCCAGGCCCTCGGCCCCGACCGCGCCGGCCGGATCGAGGTGGTGCCGTTCGAGACGCTGCTGACCGAGTTCGCGCGCTCGATCGGCGCCAGCTTCATCATCCGCGGGCTCCGTGCCGTCTCCGACTTCGAATACGAGTTCCAGATGGTCGGTATGAACAGCCGGCTGGCGCCCGAGGTCGAGATCGTGTTCCTGATGGCCTCCGAGACCGTGCACTTCATCTCTTCGCGCTTCGTCAAGGAGATCGGCGCGCTCGGCGGCGACGTCTCGAAGTTCGTCAGCCCGCGCGTGACACAGCGCCTCAAGCGCCGTTTCGCCGAGAAGGTCCGGCTGGCGGCCAACGCCGATTGATCATTTGATCGCGGGGCCGGTTCCGACTAGCTTCCGCTCGCCTTGGTGAGAGCCCGTAGCTCAGTCGGTAGAGCACGTGACTTTTAATCATGGGGTCGCGGGTTCGAGTCCCGCCGGGCTCACCAAATGTCTTCCGGCCGGAACTCCTGCCGCGACCGGCGCGGCACGCTTTCTTCCGACTCTAAATGATCAGGCGGCCACCGGCACCGCGTGCCCGGCTACGCGCTGCAGCTGTGTGTACCGAGAATTCCATCCGGTTGACTCACGGCTGAATCGCGCTAGCGTCGAGCGTGATGACCGGGCTGCTTCGACTGTTCCTCGCCATCGTCGCGTCGCTGTTCAAGTCTAGGACGCGACT
>VGEO01000157.1 GCA_016869275.1 Alphaproteobacteria bacterium
CGTAATTGGATATTTGAAAGTGACTATCATTTGCAATATCAATGGCGCCTCCCAACCGACCGGACGGAGTTCATTATGCTCTCTCGCTTTATAAACAACGCGTTTCAACTCATTGGTTTATTGGTATTTTCTTCTTTGGCCTTGACCGTAGCCAGGGCGCCCGCTGCAGCCGAAGAACTCAACGTCTACTCGAGCCGCCAGGAATTCTTGAGCCGCCCGTTCATCGAACGTTTCGAGAAGGAAGCCGGGGTCAAGGTCAACATTGTCTTCATTCAGCGCGGCATGCTCGAACGCCTGAAAGCCGAAGGCGCCAACAGCAAGGCCGACGTGGTGATGACAGTCGACATCGCCCAGCTCACCGCCATCGCCGAAGCGGACTTGCTGCGGCCGACAAAGTCCCCGACCGTCGCCGCCAACGTGCCGGCCCAGTATCGCGGCACCGATGACCTCTGGATCGGCCTGACAACGCGGGCGCGCGTCATCTACACCGCCAAGGACCGGGTGAAGCCGGGCGAGATCGCGACCTACGAGGGCCTGGTCGATCCGAAGTGGAAGGGACGTATCTGCACGCGCTCGGGTTATCACGACTACAACGTCTCGCTGCTGGCCTCGATCGTCGCGCATCGTGGCGAAGCGGCCGCGGCGACGTGGCTTGCCGGACTCAAAGCGAACCTGGCGCGCAAGCCGCAGGGCGGCGATCGCGACCAGATTCTCGCCGTTGCGCAGGGCATCTGCGACGTCGCGCTCGGCAACACGTACTACTACGCGCTGATGACCAAGGACGAGAAGACCCGGGCGCTTGCCGAGAAGGTGGCGCTGGTATTCCCCAACCAGGGCGACCGCGGTACCCACGTCAACATTTCCGGGATCGCCATCACCAAGGCCGCGAAAAACGAGGCGAGCGCGCGAAAGTTCGTCGAGTACCTGAGCGGCGACGAGGCCCAGGCGCTCTACGCCGAACAAAACAACGAATATCCGGTCAAGCCCGGGGTCGCGATCGCGGGCGTGGTGGCGTCGTGGGGCGCATTCAAGGCCGACGCCAAGAACCTGGGCGAGATCGCGCGCTTGGTCGGGCCGGCGGTCAAGATCGTCGATCGCGTGCGCTACGACGAGTAAACCGCCGGGGTCGAGCGGGGAGGGGGGGCGTGGTCGCGGGAAGCGAGGGGGTCGACGGGTCGCAACGGAGCGGCGGCGGCTGGACCGTCCCGCCGTTCGCGACCGCGATCGTGGTGGCGGCGCCGATTCTGGCCGTGGTCGGAATCGCCCTGCTGCCGGGCGAGGCGGTTTGGTACCACCTCGCCACCACCGTTCTGCCGGCCTACGCGCTCAATACGTTGACCCTGCTGGTCGGGGTCGGAGTCGGCGTGCTCGCGATCGGGACGATCACGGCGTGGCTCGTCACCATGTGCGAGTTTCCCGGCCGGCGCGCGTTCGAGTGGGCGCTCCTGCTGCCGATGGCGATCCCGGCCTACGTCGTCGCGTTCGTTTATACCGGCATGCTCGAATACGCCGGGCCGGTGCAGTCGGGCTTGCGCGCGTGGTTCGGCTGGAGCACAGCGCGGGACTATTGGTTCCCCGACATCCGCACCGTCGGCGGCGCCATCGCGGTGATGACGCTGGTGCTTTATCCCTATGTTTATCTTTTGGCGCGCGCGGCTTTCACCGAGCAATCGGTAGGACAGATCGAGGTCGCGCGCACGCTCGGGCGGGGCGGCCTGCGGACGTTCGTGACGGTCGCGCTGCCGCTGGCGCGGCCGGCGCTGGTGGCCGGGACGACGCTCGCGCTGCTCGAAGCGCTGAACGACTTCGGTACCGTCGACTATTTCGCCGTCAACACCTTCACCCGCGGCACTTTCAACGTCTGGCTCGGAATGAACAATCTGGCTGGCGCCGCGCAGATCGCGGTCGCGCTGGTCGCGGTGGTGTTGGCGCTGATCGCGCTCGAGCGCGCCGCCCGCGGCCGCAGGCGCTTCCGCGCCGCCCACGGCACCTACCGGAGCTTGCCGCGTTATACGCTTTCGCCGGCGCGCCAGGGCGCGGCGTTCGTAGCGTGCGCGTTGCCGGTGGCGCTCGGCTTTCTGGTGCCGGCCGCGACGCTGGCGGAGGATACGGTAGGCGACCTCGGCGGCGCGTTCGATCGCGGCTTCGTCCGACTCGCGCTCAACAGCTTGGGGCTGGCGCTGGTCGCGGCAGCGCTCGCCACCGCGGTGGCCCTATTTCTCGCCTATGCGCCGCGCGTACGCCAGACGCGGCCGCTCGCCGCCGCGCTCCGGATCGCCGGAATCGGCTACGCGATGCCGGGGGCGGTACTGGCGATCGGGGTCCTGATCCCGTTCGGGTGGTTCGACAACCGGCTGGACGCCGCGCTGCGCAGCCTGTTCGGCGTCTCCAGCGGCTTGCTGCTGAGCGGGACCGTGGCGGCGCTGATCTTCGCCTATGTCGTCCGCTTTCTGGCGGTCGCGTTGGGATCGGTCGATGCGAGTTTCACCAAGGTTCCGATCGGCATCGACCACGCTGCGCGCACGCTGGGCGCGACCCCGCGCCAGGCCCTGGTCCGGGTCGGTCTGCCGCTCGTGCGGCCGAGCCTGCTCGCCGCCGCGCTCCTCGTCTTCGTCGACGTCATGAAGGAACTGCCGATGACGCTGATCCTGCGGCCGTTCAACTTCAACACCCTCGCCACCCGCACCTACGAGTACGCCGGCGGCGAACAGCTCGCACAGGCGGCGCCGCTCGCGCTCGCCATCGTTCTAGTGGGCATCATCCCGGTAATTATGCTAAGCCGCGCCATCGCGGCGGCGCGCCCGGGTCAGCGCCGCGCTTAGGGAGCACGCCACCAAACCGATGATCGGGCTGCGCATCGAGGACCTGAGCCACGCCTACGACGGCCTGACCGTCGTCGACCGCGTCAACCTCGATGTCGGCGAAGGCGAGATCGTGTGCCTGGTCGGTCCGTCGGGCTGTGGCAAGTCGACGACCTTGCGGCTTGCCGCCGGCCTCGAGCCGGTGCAACGGGGTCGCGTGACGATCGGCGATACCGTCGTCGCAACCGCGACGTTCTCGGTCGCGCCCGAACGGCGCCGGCTCGGGCTTGTCTTTCAGGACTACGCACTGTTTCCGCACCTGACCGTTTTCGAGAACGTCGCCTTCGGTCTAGCGGCGCTCGCGCCCGCCGAGCAACGCCAACGGGCGCTAGCCGCGCTCGATCAGGTGCGAATGGCGACGCAGTCGACGCTTTACCCGCACGAACTTTCCGGCGGTCAACAACAGCGGATCGCGCTGGCGCGGGCGTTGGCGCCGAGGCCGTCGGTGATGCTGTTGGACGAGCCGTTCTCGAACCTCGATTTTCAGCTCCGCCGCCAGGTGTGGGAGGACACGTTGGGCGTCCTCCGCCGGGCCGGGACGCCGACGCTCCTGGTGACGCACGACCCGCACGAAGCGATGAAAATGGGCGACCGCGTCGCGGTCATGGAGCGCGGGCGCATCACCCAGTTCGCGCGGCCGAGCGAGATTTACGGCCGGCCGGCGAGCGCCTCGATCGCGCGCTTCTTCGGCGAGACCACGACTTTGACCGGCACCGTTCGCGGCGGCCAGGTCGCGACCCCGTTCAACGCGTTCCCGGTCGAGAGCTATCCCGACGGCACCGAGGTCGAGATCGTGATCCGGCCCGAGGCGCTGCACCTCAACATCGGCCACGCTGCGCACGAACGCTGCGAATTCAACACCCCGACGCTCGATGCCTCGGTGGTCGAGGCGCGCCATCTCGGGCCCTACAGCCTGGTCCATTTCCGCGTCAACGACGACGCCACCGTGCTGGTTGCGCGCGTGCCGGGGGTGGTAGCGCCCCGCGTCGGCACCGCGCTTCGCGTTCATCTCGACCGTACCGCCGCGTTCGTGTTCCCGCGCGACGAAAAATTGAGTGCGTGACACGCGAAAGGCCCCGTCGTTGCCGGGCCTTCGGGATTCTGCCATTATCGGCCTACGTCCCTGACAATCGAGAAATGAGCGGAGCCGTCGATGGGTGGTTTGAGTTTTTGGCACATCCTGGTCGTCCTGATCCTGATCGTGCTCCTGTTCGGTCGCGGGAAGATTTCCTCGCTGATGGGCGACATCGCGTCGGGCATCAAGAGCTTCAAGAAGGGCATGCGCGAGGAAGAGACGGCCAAGGCGGACGAGCAGCCGGTGCTGCAGCCGCCGGCCAACCAGAGTGCCCCTGCGCAACCCGCGCCCGCTGAGAAGCGCGACACCGCGCACGGCTAGAAGTGCGCGCCGGCGGCGCTCGCGCCGCTCGTCGACGACGCCTGCGAGCAGGCCATGTTTGATATCGGCTGGAGCGAGCTCTTGGTGGTGGCGGTCGTGACCGTCATCTTCGTCGGTCCGCGCGAACTGCCCAAAATGCTGATGGCGGTCGGACGCTGGACCGCCAAGGCGCGCGCGGTCGCGCGCGAGTTCCAGTCCGGCCTCGAGGACATGGCGCGCGAAGCCGAAATGGAGGACGTCAAGAAGAGCGTCGAGTCGGCGACCAAGTTCGACCTCGGCATCAACCCGCATAACATCTTGGATTCGACCGGCAAGCCCGGCGACATCTCGGGCCCGGCCGCCCCCCCGCCAGCCGGGCTGCCCGCAGACACGATCGCCGCTCCGGCCGCGACAGCACCC
>VGEO01000158.1 GCA_016869275.1 Alphaproteobacteria bacterium
AGTCGGTCGAGGAGAAGGTCTCGCTCTCCGACCGCTTCGGCCTCTGGCTCGGCTTCCACAACTGCAGCCAGGACGAGTTCCTGCAAATGATCGAAGGCTACGCCGCGCGCTACGGGTTGAAAGCGGCGACCGCCGACCTCCACGCCCAGGCGATCGAGTGGTCGGTGACGCGCGGCGCCCGCTCGGGCCGGGTCGCCTGGCAATTCATCCAGGACCTGGCGGGCCGGTTGGGCGTGCGGATCGACTAAGATCGGGTCGCTTTCAAACAGCCGCGGTTCGACTTTCAAACGATCGGAACCGCAGCGGCCTTAGGTCGCCGGCTGGAGATACCGGAGCGGATCGACGGCCTTGGTCCCTTTACGAATCTCGAAGTGGAGCTGCGGTTCGGCGACGCGGCCGCTGGCGCCGACACGCGCGATCACCTGGCCGCGCTTCACCTGGTCGCCGCGCTTGACCAGGATTTCATCGGCGTGGGCGTAAGCCGTAATCCAGCCGTCGCGGTGCCGGATCAGGAGCAGGTTACCGAAGCCGCGCAGCTCGTTGCCGGCGTAGGCGACCACCCCGTTCTCGGCAGCGCGCACGGTATCGCCGGGCTTGGCCGAGATGTTGATGCCATCATTGTGCATGCCGCCGTTCTTCGGCCCGAAGCCCGAGATCACCCGCCCGCGCACCGGCCACAGGAACCGGCCGCCGCCAGCCGGGAGCGGCACCGCCTCGGTCTCGGGAGCGGCTTGCGCAACCTCCTTGGCGGCGCCCGACCCTTCCTCGGTCTTGACCGGCACGCCTTCGCCCGGGAGCGGCGCTGCGGTGACCGCGCGATCCGAACCTGACCGCGGCGCGGCGCCGCGGCGCGGTTCGAGCCCAGCCAGCACTTCGTTGACCGGTGCCACCTCGACCGCGGGCTTGCCATCGCCGACCCCGACGCCGGGGATCGCAAGCTGTTGCCCGGTATAGACCCGGTAAGGCGGCACCATCTTGTTGGCCTTGGCGAGCGAATACATATCGAGGTTGTAGGCGCGTGAAATCAGATAGAGCGATTCGCCATCCGTCACCGTGTGGAGGCGCGAACCCGGGATGACGAGGTCCTGCCCCGGCGTCACCCGGTAGGGCGGCGCCAAGTCGTTGGCTTCGATCAGGATCCGGGTCGAGACGTTGTGGCGGCGCGCGATCGTATAAATGGTCTCGCCGGCGCCGACGGTCACGGTACGCGCCGGATCGCCGGGGACGCCGGCTTGCGGCCGCGCCTGGGCCACCGCCGCGCCGCCGTTCAACATCGGGCGCTTGATCTGGATCGGCGCCGGGCTGCTCCGCTCGCACGCCGCGAGCGTCGCCACCGCCAACATCAGCGCAACGCCGACGGCCAGCGCACGGCCGCCGCCGTTCTCGCCGCCCGCCAACCCCACTGCTCGTTTCGTTACGCTCGTTTTTTCTTCGCGCCGGAACACGGCACCGCTCACCAAGGTCAAGGTCGATCGTTCGCGATCCCCTCGACTAGCGGCACGAATCGCACCGCTATGAGCTCCTCCCTTTTTATGTCGTTGCCCGTCCTTGTCAGCCGGACGAGGCGCTGATCATGCCTGAGTTCGCCGATCGGCGCAACGAGGATGCCGCCATCGGCGAGCTGATCGACCAGCGCGGGCGGTACTTCGCCCGCGGCCGCGGCGGTGACGATGATGCGCTCGAACGGCGCCTGCTCGGGCCAACCCTTCGAGCCGTCGCCGAGCTTGGTCGTGATGTTGTGAAGCCCGAGCTTGGCGAAGCGCTCCTCGGCAAGCTTCAACAGCGAGCGGTAGCGCTCGATCGTGTAGACCCGCCGACAGAGCTGCGCCAGTACCGCGGCCTGATAGCCCGAGCCAGTGCCGATTTCGAGCACCCGCATGCGCTCGCCTAGGTTCAGCGCTTCGGTCATGTAGGCGACGATGAACGGCTGGCTGATGGTCTGCCCGGCGTCGATCGGCAGCGCTCGGTTCTCGTAGGCCTGATCGGCGAACGAGCCCAGGACGAAGAGTTCGCGCGGCACCTGCTCGATCGCGGCCAGCACCCGGGTGTCCGCGATCCCGCCCTGCCGCAGGTCCATCAGCAAGCGGATCATGCGCTCGTCCGACGTGGCGGCCGGCGGCTTCATCCCTTGAAAACGCGGCTCAAGGCGCGGTGGCTCCTGGCGTCCGAGAGGTCGAGCGCGAGCGGCGTCAGCGAAATCTTGCCGGCGGCTACCGCGGCCAGATCGGTGCCGTCCGGGCTCGGACCGCGGTGCCGGCGGTAGCCGATCCAGTAGTAGGGCACGTTGCGGGCGTCGAAGCGCTCGTCGATGAAGAGATCCGAATAATCGCGCTGTCCCTGGCGCGTGACGGCGACGCCGGCGACTTCGGCGGTGGCGACGTCGGGGAAATTGACGTTGAGAAAGATCCCGGCCGGCCAGCCGACGCGGAGCGCTTCGCGGATCACCGCCGGCGCGTGGTTCTCGGCGGTCGACCACTTGACCGGATGGGGATGGCGAAACACCTGCGACAGCGCGATCGAGCGCACGCCCAAGATTGTGCCCTCCATCGCCGCGGCGACGGTGCCCGAATAGGTCACGTCTTCGCCGAGATTGGCGCCGCGGTTGACGCCCGACAGCACGAGATCGGGGCGGCGGTCCTTGATGATGTGGTGGAGCGCGAGCACGACCGCGTCGGTCGGCGTACCGGCGACCGCGAAGCGCCGCTTCGAGATCGCGCGAATCCGTAGCGGATCCCGGAGCGTCAGCGAATGCGAGGCCGCGCTCTGCTCGGTCTCGGGCGCGACCACCCAGACGTCGTCGGAGAGCGTACGCGCCACCCGCTCGAGCGTCTTGATCCCGGGCGCGTCGACGCCATCGTCGTTGCAGACGAGGATCCGGAGCTTGCCGCGCGGCGGTTTCTTGGCCATGGCCCGGTTCAATTCGCGCGTGCGATGGTTTCGAGGCCGCCCATGTAGGGGCGAAGCGCCGACGGAACGGCGATCGAGCCGTCCCGGTTCTGGTAGTTCTCGAGCACGGCGATCAAGGCTCGCCCGACCGCGAGCCCGGATCCGTTCAAGGTATGGACGAAGCGCGTGCCCTTCTGGCCCTCGGGCCGGTAGCGCGCGTTCATCCGCCGCGCCTGAAAATCGCCGCAGTTCGAGCAGCTCGAAATCTCGCGGTAGCGGTTCTGCCCCGGCAGCCACACCTCGATGTCGTAGGTCTTCCGCGCGGCAAAGCCCATGTCGCCGGTCGCGAGCATGACCACGCGATACGGCACGTCGAGGCGCTTCAGGACTTCTTCGGCGCACGCGGTCATGCGCTCGTGCTCGGCGTCCGAATGCTCGGGCGCCGTCACGCTGACGAGTTCAACCTTGATGAACTGGTGCTGGCGGATCATGCCGCGGGTGTCCTTGCCGGCAGCGCCGGCCTCGGCGCGGAAGCAGAGCGTCTGCGCGGTCAGGCGCATGGGCAGCGCGGCATAGTCGAGAATCTGCTCGCGCACCAGATTGGTGAGCGGCACTTCGGCGGTCGGCACCAGCCAGAAGCGGCCCCCGCTGTCGCCGTCTTCCGGCGCGCGCGGCGGCTTCGTCTGAAAGAGGTCGTCTTCGAATTTCGGGAGCTGCGCGGTTCCGAACGCCGCGTGGTCGCGCACCAGGACCGGCGGCGAGACCTCGGTGTAGCCGAACTCGCGGGTGTGGAGGTCGAGCATGAAGGCGCCGAGCGCGCGCTCGAGCCGGGCCAGCGCCCCTTTCAAGACCACGAACCGCGCGCCCGAAACGCGCGAAGCCGCCTCGAAATCCATCAGGCCCAGGGCCTCGCCCAAGGCGAAATGCTCCTTGGGCTCGAAGTCGAAAGCGCGCGGCGAGCCTGAACGGCGCACCTCGCGGTTGGCGCTTTCATCGATCCCGACCGGTACGTCGGGCGCCGGCGCATTGGGAAAGCCGGCGAGCAGGTCGCGAATCGCGGCCTCCAGGCGCCGCGTCGCCTCCTCGCCCTGCGCCAGCCGCTCCTTGAGGGCCGCGACCTCGGCGATCAGCGCCATGGCATCGCCACCTTTGGCCTTGGCGGCGCCGATCTCCTTCGACGCGGCGTTGCGGCGCGCTTGCGCTTCCTGGAGCTGGGTCTGTTCCGCGCGAAGCTTGGCATCGAGCGCCAGCACGTCGTCCGCGGCCGGCAGCCGATTGCGGCTCTTCAATCCGGCGTCGAAGGCGTCGGGGTTCTCGCGAATCCACTTGATGTCGAACATACGGAGCGACGCGATCGGGGCCGAAACGGCGCCCTATATACGCGGGGCTATGGCCCGGCGTCTATGGGCCGGACCGCTAGGGCGGCGGCGGCACGGTCTCGCCGGCTGCTTCGGTCGCCTCGTTCTCGGCGCGTTTTTTCTCCATCAGCACCACGCACCAGATCGAGATTTCGTAGAGCACCAAGAGCGGGATCGCGAGTGCGAACTGGCTGATGAGGTCGGGCGGCGTCAAAACGGCCGCGGCGATGAAGATCAGGACGACGGCGTAACGCCGCTTCGAGCGCAGCGTCGCCGCGTCGAGCAGGCCGACCCGCGCCAGTAAGGTGAGCAGCACCGGCAACTGGAAGCAGATTCCGAACGCCAGGATCAGCGCCATCACCAGCGACAGGTACTCGTTGACCTTGGGCTCGAGTTGGATCGGCAGCGCGC
>VGEO01000159.1 GCA_016869275.1 Alphaproteobacteria bacterium
CCGCCCGGCGCAATCTCGGTTTGAGGCCGGGGACGGCGGCGATCAGCGCCTTGGTGTAGTCGGCCTTCGGCGCGCCCAGCACCTCGTCAGCCGGACCTTGCTCGACGACCTCGCCGTGGCGCATCACCGCCACCCGGTCGGCGATTTCCGCCACCACGCCGAAATCGTGGGTGATGAACAGAACGCCCGTGCCGTGGGCGCGTTGCAGTTCCTTGATCAGGTGCAGATTCTGCGCTTGCGTGGTCACGTCCAGCGCCGTCGTCGGCTCGTCGGCGATAATGAGGCCGGGCTCCAGCGCCAACGCCATGGCGATGACGATGCGCTGGCGCTGCCCGCCCGAAAGCTGGTGCGGATAGCTCGCGATCATCCGCTCCGGGTCGGGCAGATGCACGTCGCGCACGAGGCCGAGAACCCGCTCGCGACGTCGCGCGGGCGTGAGGTCGGTGTGGATTTCCAGGACCTCCTCGATCTGCTTTCCCACGGGCATCAACGGATTGAGCGCCGTCATCGGCTCCTGGAAAATCATCGCGATGCGTTGGCCGCGAACGGCGCGCAGATCGTCCTCGGACAGCGCCAGGAGATCGCGCCCTTCGAACAGGATTTTCCCACCCACGGCGCGCACATGGGGCGCCGGCAGCAAGCCGAGGATGGCCTTGCCCATCATCGACTTGCCCGAGCCGGACTCGCCGACCACGCAGAGGATCTCCTTCTTGCCGATGTCGAGCGACACGCCGGCGACCGCGAGTTTGCGGTCGGACCACGCGGGCAACGCGATCGAAAGGTCGCGGATCGAAATGGCGGGCTCGATCATAGATCGGCGAGCCTCGGGTTGAGCGCGTCGTTGAGGCCCTCGCCGATCAAATTGATCGCCAGCACGGTCAATAGAATTGCAATTCCCGGCACCGTGACCAGCCACCACGCTTCGCGCATGAAAGAACGGCCCGCGCCGATCATGAATCCCCAGCTCATCAGGTTCGGGGCGCCCAAGCCGAGGAACGACAACGCGCTCTCGGTCAGAATGGCGGTCGCGATGAGCAGCGAGCCGGTGACGATCAGCGGCGACAGGGTGTTCGGCAAGACCTGCTTCAAGAGGATCGCTGCGTCGCCCTGCCCCGCCACGACCGCCGCTTGCACGAACTCGCGCGACTTGACCGTCAGCACCTCGCCGCGCACCACCCGCGCGATCGGCGGCCAGCTGACGACGGCGATCGCGACCACGAGATTGCTCGCGGAGGGCGACAGGATCGCGATCAGCACGATCGCGAACAGGAACGACGGGATGGTCTGGAAGAACTCGGTCATCCGCATCGCGATGTCGTCGATCAAGCCGCCGTAGTAGCCCGCGACCGCGCCCACGAAGGTGCCGAACGCGACGGCGGCGACGGTGGCGAGGACGGCGATCAGGATCGTCGCGCGGCTGCCGTGGATGAGGCCCGCGAGCACGTCGCGCCCGAGGCTGTCGGTGCCGAGCCAGAACCTGGGGCCCGGCGTCGCCATCGGCGTGCCGACGATGGCGAACGGATCGACCGGCGCGAGGACATTCGCAAGGATGGCGACGGCGAGGAGGATGCCCAACCACACTAGGCCGAGATAAACGCGCGGGTTGCCGAGAAACCGTGTCCAGAACGTTTTCATGGGCTCACCCGATCCGGATCCGGGGGTCGAGGAAGACGTAGACGATGTCGACGATCAGGTTGACGATCACGACCAGCACCGCCGACATGAAGAAGATCCCGAGCAGCAGGTTGTAGTCGCGCGCGAACAGCGACTGGAAAGCCAGCTGCCCGAGGCCCGGCCACGCGAAGATCGATTCGACGACCACCGAGCCCCCGAGCAGGCTGCCGGTCTGGACCCCCGCCATGGTGACGACCGGCAGCAGCGCGTTGCGGAAGACGTGCCGGGTCGTGATCCGGCGCTCGGTCTGCCCCTTTGCGCGGGCAGTAACGACGTAGTCGAGGCCGCGCTGCTCGAGCATCGACGCGCGCATCAGGCGCGCGTAGAGCGCGAGGTAGAACAACGAAAGCGTGACCGTCGGCAGCACGAGGTGGTGGGCGATGTCGAAGACGCGGTCCCATCCCTCGTGGAAGGCGACGACGTTCTCCATGCCCGAGGTCGGGAACCAGTCGAGCCAGATCGAGAAGACGAGGATCAGCATCAGGCCGACCCAAAAGAGCGGCGTGGCGTAGACGAGGATCGCGGCGACCGAAATCGCGTTGTCCTTCCAGGTGCGGACCCAAAGGGCCGCGAGCAATCCCATCAGGATGCCGGAGCCGAGCGACAGGATGAGGGTGCACACCATCAGCAGCAGCGTCGGCCACAGCCGTTGGAGGAGCAGATCGAGCACCGGCGCGCCCTGCCGGAAGGAAAAGCCGAGATCGAGAGCGATCAGGTTCCGCAGATAGTTGAAGAGCTGGACGTAGACCGGCTGGTCTTGACCGAAGCGCGCGCGCAGCTGGTCGATGTACTCCTTGGGGGCGCCGCCCGCCTCGCCCGCCAGCACGGTCGCGAGATCGCCGGGCGCCAGCTGGAGCAGCATGAAATTGACGATCACCACGCCGATGACGACCGGGACCGTCTGGACCAGACGCCGGACGATATAGCCGCCCAAGGAACCCGATTTCATGGCCGCTCGTCGCTCCGATCGGTGGGCCCGCGGAGGGTCAAAGCGGCCCGCGTCGCCCGCGGGCCGCTCCCCAGCCTAATCGCGCCAGGCCCGGTCGAAGTTCGAGAAGATGTTGAGCGGGCTCACGATGACGTCGCGGTAGCGCTTGTCGATGACGGTCGGGAATCTGACCTCGAGCACCCACGCGAGCGGTGCCGCGTCGGCGACGATCTTCTGCACCTCGGCGTATTGCGCAGAGCGCTTCGCCGCGTCGGTCTCGACCGTCGCCATGTCCATCAGCTCGTCCGCGCGCGGATCGCCCCAGCGCGCGCCGTTCACGAAGACCGTTCCCTGGCGGATGAACCGCGAGTGGATGGCCCGGTGCACGCCGAGCACGGGATCGGCCAGATTGAACAGCCAGTTCGAGGTCATGTCGAAGTCGTAGTCCGTATAGGTCCGCTTGAGCCACGTCGCGACGTCCTCGTAGCGGGTGCTCGCGCGAATGCCGATGCGGGCCAGAGCCTGCTGGGTGTACTCGCCGAACCGGCGCCACTCCTCGCCGTACGGCGTGATGTCGTGCACGATCTCGAAGCGCGTGCCGTCGGCCTTGCGCGGGAAGCCCGCCTCGTCGAGCAGCCGGTTCGCCCGCTCGACCCCGTCCGGCACGTTGTAGTTCGCGACGTTGGCGCTGTAGAGCCCCGCCGGCGCGAAGTTCGAGCTGGTCGGACCGGTGGCGGGCTTGCCGAAGCCGAACCAGATGTTGTCGATCACGAACTGGCGGTCGATTGCGTAGGAGATGGCCTGCCGGACCTTGGGGTTGTCGAAGGGCGGCTTGCGGGTGTTGAACATCAGCTCGACGACGGGCGAAAGCATTTCGGAGCCGCGCGTTTCGATCTGGATGTTCGGCAGCCGCTCGAGCCGCTTGACGTCGTTGTAGGGCACCGAACCGAGGCCCGCGACATGCGCGTCGCCCTTTTCGAGGGCCGCTGCGCGCGTGGCGTTGTCGGCGATGAAGCGCACGACGACGCGGTCGAGATAGGGAAGGCCCGGCTTCCAATAGTCGGCGTTGCGATCGAGACGGACGAACTCGCCCCGCCGCCACTCGACGAACTTGAACGGGCCCGTCCCGACCGGATTGTTGGCGTTCTGGTGGGTCCGGATGTCGCCCTGCTCGAAGACGTGCTTGGGCAGCATCGGGGATTCGTAGCCCGACAGCGCCGCCATGATGTAGGGGGCGGGCTTGGCGAGACGGAAGACGGCCGTCATCGGATCGGGCGTCTCGACGGCGGTCACCTCGGCGAAGGTGTTGATGCCGCGCGGATGCACCTTCTTGAGCACTTCCATGACGCTGAACTGGACGTCCGCGCTCGTGAAGGGCTTGCCGTCGTGGAACTTGACGCCCGGCCGCAGGCGGAAGGTGATCGTCTTTCCGTCGTCGGCGACCGTCCAGGATTGCGCGAGGCTCGGCGCCGGCTTCAGGTCGAAACCGTACTCGAAAAGACCGTCGTAGATCTTGGCGGCGACCTGCCCCACCGGGGAGGCCGTCGAGATATACGAGCCCAACGTCGGCGGCTCCGGCTGGGTGATCTGGACGAGCGTGCCGCCGCGCTTTTGCGCCAAGGCGACGCCGCCGCCAAAACCCGTCCCCGCCAAACCCAAGCCGACCGAAATGACGGCCGTGGCAAGATATCCGACAATGCGCATCACACACCTCCGTTGATGAGCCGAATCCCGTTCCGTCGCTTTTCGCGAAAGTTTCTTGTCAAAACCGTAGCGGGCGGCGGGATATCGCGGCTATTGCTGATTTTCGATGCTTCATGCAGGATTTGCATCGATGGTAAACAAGGGGGGATGTCCCGATCGATGTTGAACTAGGAGGACAGGCGTTGCCCGCCTTGAGCCGTTAGGCTCGGGGTGCTGAATCCACGAAGGAGAGCAACGCCATGATGAATACTACCACACGCTCACCGATCTCGCTGGCGCCTGGCCTTGAAGCGG
>VGEO01000160.1 GCA_016869275.1 Alphaproteobacteria bacterium
GAGCGGCGAACGCACCGGCGGCTCGATGTCCGCCGGGCGCGAGGGCGCGAGCGGGCGCGGCGGGACCGGCTCGGCGGGTGCCGGCTGCTCGAGCCACGCCGGGGCGGCGAGCGGCTGAGCGGACCCAGGGTTCGCTTCGCCTTGATCGGGCGCCGCGGTCTGTGCGGTCGCATAGCGCGCGACCGTGACGCCCGGCGGGCCAGGTACCTCGACCAGCCAACCGGCGAGCCCTTGTCGGATCAGGTTGTACCAGCAGCCCGCTTCCGGCGCTTGGGTGCCGCGCCAACCGCAGACATAGAGGCGGTCCTCGGCCCGCGTCATCGCGACATAGAGAAGGCGCCGATACTCGTCGTTGCGCCTCGCCGCATGCGCGGCGCGCGCGGCCGTCGCCAGCGCCTCCTCGTGTTCGCGCTTGGGCGGCCACAACGCGAGCGGACCGCTGCGATCGTCGATCCAAACCAGGTCCGGTTCCTCGCGCGGCACCTGCACGGTGTCGGCCAGAAACACGATCGGCGCTTCGAGCCCCTTGGCGCCGTGCACGGTCATGACGCGAACCTCGTTGCGGCCATGCTCGTGATCGCGTTTGACCTGGACCGCGCCGGTTTCGAGCCAATGCAGGAATCCTTCGAGCGAGGGCACGTGGCTCCGCTCGAACGCGAGCGCGAGCGCCAGAAACTCGTCAATCGGATCGTTCGCCTGTGGCCCTAGCCGCCGGACCAGTTCGCGCCGACCGCCTTGCTCGGACAACGCTTCGGCGAAAAAGGCGTAAGGCGGCACGCGGTCGGCGTGGGCCAGTCGCTCGGTGAGGTAGCGACGGGCGGCGGCGAACTCGAGGCGCTCGATCGCGCGCTCGCCGAGCGCCTGCCAGAGCGGCTTCGCGCCCCGGTTCCAGGCGACGTCGAACAAGGCGTCCTCGCTCATACCGACCAGCGGCGATTTCAAGACCACCGCCAGCGTCAAGTCGTCGGTCGGCATCAAGACGAACCGGCCGAGCGCGATCAGGTCGCGCACCGCGAGCTGCGCGGTCAGGATCATACGATCACTACCGGCGACCGCGACATTGCGCTTCTTGAGCGCCCGCACCAGCTCGGCGACGAAGCCCGAACGCTGGCGCACCAGCACCATGATGTCGCCGGGCGCGATCGCACGGCCGCGCGAGTCGAGACGCTCGTCGCGTGCGAGCCAGCGCTCGATCTGGCGCGCGATCCGGTTGGCGAGCTCGGCGCGCGGGCTGCGGTAGCTCTCGCGCGCGACCGGCGGCGTCCACGGCTGGATGTCGCCGGCGTCGGCGGGCTCCTCGAGCGGCCATACCTCGACCAACCCGGCATGGCCGCGCCGACGCGCCTCGTGCTCGATCGGCCGCCCGTCGAAATCGAGCCCGTCCTTGGCCGGGCTCGCGGCGAAGACGCGGTCGACCGCGGCGAGGATCGGCTCGGTCGAACGGTACGACTGCACTAGGCGCACCGGGACCAGGTGCTGGCGGGCGCCGGCGACGCGCTCGGCGAACGTGCGCTGCCACACCGAGAACGCGGCCGGGTCGGCGCGCTGGAACGAGAAGATCGACTGCTTGGGATCGCCGACGGCGAAGATGGTGCGGGCGGTGTCGGCGCGCGCGCCGAGCCCGGCGAAGAACTCCTCGGCCAGGGCCGCGACGATCCGCCATTGATCGGGGTTGGTGTCTTGCGCCTCGTCGATCAGGATGTGGTCGATGCCGCCGTCGAGCTTGTAGAGCACCCACGGCGCGACTTCGGGCCGCTCGAGCAAGCGCCGCGCGTAGGCGATGAGATCATCGTAGTCAAGGCGCGCGCGGCGCCGCTTGGCTCGATCGTAGGCGGCGAGCAGCGCCTCGCCGACCGTGAGCGCGGCGGCGGTGGCGCGATAGAGACGGATCGCGCGGCGGCGCGCGCGCACGCGCTCGAGCCGGTCGGCTTCCTTCTCGAAGGCGGCCATCGCCGCCGGCGCGCGGTCGTAGACGGCCTTGGTCGCGAGGCGGGCGAGCCGGTCGCCGCTGCCGCGGCCCTTGAAAAAGAGTTCGAGGTACGCATCGAACCCGCGGACGCGCGCAGCCGGCTCGCCGAGCCACGCCGCGAGCGCAAACCCGCGGTCGGCATCGCTCTTGCTCCCGAGCGCCATCGCCCGGGCGGCGGCGCCGAGCCCGACGCCGTCGAACGCCGCGTCCGCGCACGCTGCCGCCACCACCGAGGTCTCGTCCGCGCCGGGCTCGAGGTCGAGGCGGGTGCCGATGCGGGCAAGGGTCGCATCGAGGCCGCCATGGGCGGCGAGCGAATCACGCAGCTGCCCGCGCTCCTTGACGAACTCGGCCATCAGCACGAAAAAGTCGTTCTCGCGCCGATGGGTGCTGAGCTCGCGAATCGCCGCCGTGAGGTCGCCGGCACCGGCCGCCGCCCCGCGCGCCAGCACCGCATCCTGCGCTTCGCGGAACAACTCGAGCGCGGTGCGCTCGTCCATGACCGTGAACGCCGGCGCCAATCCGGCTTCGAGCGGAAACCGCGCCAGCAGCGACTGACAGAAAGCATGGATGGTCTGGATGCGGATGCCGTCGGGGGCATCGAGCACGCGTGCGAACAATTGACTTGCGAGCAGCTTTTGCTGCGGGGCGGGCGCGCCGCCGACGAGGTCGGCGAGCGACGCCGCGAGCGCGGGGTCGGCAAGCGTCGCCCAGTCGGCCAGCCGTTCGTTGACCCGGTTCGCCATTTCGGCGGCGGCAGCGTTGGTGAAGGTAAGGCAAAGAATGCGCCCGGGCGGGGTGCCATCGAGCAGGAGCCGCAGTACCCGATCGGTGAGAACCCGCGTTTTTCCGGTCCCAGCGGAGGCCGCCACCCACACCGAGGTCGCGGGATCGGCGGCTCGCTGCTGCGGACTCCGGCGCAGCGCCGAGGGCGCGGACACGGTGGGGGCGGTCATAGATTGCCGTCCTCGAGGGCCAAATCCGACCACTCGTCGACCCGCGCCAGATGGTCGTAATCGGTGAACAGGCCCTCGACGATCTTGGGGTGCGGCCGCGGCAGCGCGTGATAAGCGGTATCGGCGCGCCCGAACGCCGCGATCAACCGGTCGAGCGCGTTGCGGGTGGCGGCGAACAGCGCGCGTAGGTCGCCCGGGATATCCTTCGCCTCGCCCGGCGGATCGGCACCGGTCAGCCGCCAGTAGGCGAGCACCCCGACCCGGGCCGCCGCGATATGCTCGAACCCGCCGGCTTCAGCGATCAACGCTTCGAGCGGGAGCTGCGGCGACCACCCACCGTGCACTTGGGCGGCGCTCGGCGTTTGGCCGGTCTTGTAATCGATGATTTCGAGGCTGGCGTCGCGAAGAATGTCGATGCGGTCGGCCTTCGCGGTCAGGGTGAACGGGCCGGCCGGACTCGGCAGCGTGAGCTTGCCGATCGCCTCGGGCTTGATGGCGCGAACGGTCGCGCGCCGCATCTGTTCGCGATCGATGAACCAGCGGGCGATCCGCTCGAAGCGCGGCCACCAGAACGCGACCACTGCCGGCGGAACCCGATGCTCCGCGAAAACCTCCGTGCCGAGCGCGAGCAACCGATCGAGCGTCGCCGCGGCCGGGTCGGCGGCGACGGCGACGAGGAAGCGTTCGAGCACGAGGTGGATCACGCGTCCGCGTTCGGCGCCGCCCGGGCTCGCGTCGATCGGGTCGAGCTTGCGCAAATCGAGCACATAGCGCGCATAGATCGAATACGGATCGCGCAGCCAGGTTTCGACACGGGTGACGGAGAGGCCCGTCGGCCGGGCGGTGAGCGGCGGCCGCGGCGACGGCGCCGGCCGCGGTTCGATCCGGGCGGGCGTGTCGAGACCGAGGGCCCAGCGTCGCGGCGCGGCTTCCGCGATCGGCCCCCATTCGAGGGCGGTCGCCTTCGCGACCGTCTTCAGCCGAAGCAGCCACCGCGCCGGTACCGTCGGCATGCCATCGACCTTGGTGGCGCGGCTCAGGATCACCGATGAGGCCGCCGCGAGCGCGGCAAAATCGTGCGCCGATTGACCGATCCGGCGTTCGAGCGGCGCCAATCCCATGGCGACGCGCATCGGCCGGCTGAGCCATGGATCGGGCGGTGCCTCCGGCGGCCAAGTCCCCTCGTTCAACCCGCCCAGCACCAAGAGATCGGCACTCTGCAGCCGTGCTTCGAGCGGTCCCCAAATCGAAAGACGCGGGTGCGTGCCGTACGCAGGCCGTACGACCGCCCCCGCGAGCAACGCCTCGAAGATAGCCGCGTAGTCGGTGCCGGCGAACGGCGAAAACGAGTCGGCACCGGCTAGCACGTCGGCGGCGAGATCGGCGGCAACGCTCCCGGCCTCATCGGCCCACAGCCGCGCCGCGCCAGGATCGGCATCGTCGGCCGCCAGGCGCTCGGCCAACGCGATGTGCGCGGCAAGCGCGGACGCCAGCATCGTTTGGGGCGCGGACAGCGCCTCGGCCAGCGGTGCAAAGGCGGCGGCGAGGGCGTCAACGAAGCCGGGCAGCGCGAGGTCGCGGTTCTTGGACGCGACCACGGCCACGGCGGCGCGCAACCCGGCGAAACCCGGGGCCGGGCGCGAGCCCCGCAGCGCGG
>VGEO01000161.1 GCA_016869275.1 Alphaproteobacteria bacterium
CATCAACTTTGCGATCGTGCAGGTCGCGCCGGGCGGGCCGGTCGAACAGTTGATCGCGCAGATCACCGGCACCGCGATCGAAGCGACGGCACGGATCGGCGGCGCCGCCGGCGGCGAAGTCGGCGGTCAGCGCCAACAGGCCCAGGCCGGGAGCGACGCGCAAGCACCCTCGAAATATCGCGGCGCGCGCGGGCTCGATCCCGAATTCATCAAGGAGCTCGAACGCCTCTACGGCTTCGACAAACCGGCCCACGAGCGTTTCTTGATCATGATGGGGAACTACGCGCGGTTCGATTTCGGCAACAGCTATTTCCGCGACCGCGCCGTGGTCGACCTTGTGCTCGAAAAAATGCCGGTCTCGATTTCGCTCGGGTTGTGGACGACGCTATTGGTCTATTTGATTTCGGTGCCGCTCGGAATCCGCAAAGCGGTCCGCGACGGCAGCCGCTTCGACGTCTGGACCAGTGCCGTCATCATCGCCGGCCAGGCGATCCCGTCGTTCCTGTTCGCGGTCTTGCTGATCGTGCTGTTCGCGGGCGGCAGCTATCTCGACTGGTTTCCGCTCCGCGGCCTGGTTTCCGACAACTGGCGAGAATTGTCGTGGCCGGACCGCATTGTCGACTACTTCTGGCACTTGACGCTGCCGATCGTCGCGCTGGTGATCGGCGGCTTTACCGGATTGACCCTCCTCACCAAGAACTCGTTCATCGAGGAGATCAACAAGCAGTACGTGATGACCGCCCGCGCCAAGGGCCTGACCGAGCGGCGCGTGCTCTACGGCCACGTGTTCCGGAACGCGATGCTGATTCCGATCGCCGGCTTCCCGGGCGCGTTCGTCGGCATTCTCTTCACCGGCGCGCTCCTGATCGAGGTGATCTTTTCGCTCGACGGCTTGGGCCTGCTCGGCTTCCAGGCGGTCATCAACCGCGACTATCCCGTGATGTTCGGGACGCTCTATTTCTTCACCCTGCTCGGGCTCTTGCTCAACATCATGGGCGACCTCATGTACGTCGTGGTCGATCCGCGCATCGACTTCGAACGCCGCGACGTGTGATGGCCGAGGATCGTTTTATCGGCGTCCGCATCACCCCGCTGACGCGGCGGCGGCTCCGGAACTTCGTCGCAAACCGGCGCGGGTTCTGGTCGCTGTGGCTGTTCCTCGCCTTGTTCGCAGTGACGCTACCGGCCGAGTTCATCGCCAACGACAAGCCGCTAGTTGTCGCCTACGACGGCGCGCTGTTCTTCCCCGCGATGAAGGCTTATGCCGAGACCGCGTTCGGCGGCGACTTCGAGACCGAGGCCGACTACCGCGACAAAGAGGTGCAAAGACTGATCGCCGCGAAAAACGGCTGGATCCTGTGGCCGCTCGTTCCCTATGGCTACCGCACCATCAACTACGACCTGCCCTCGCCGGCGCCTTCGCCGCCGAGCACCGAGAACTGGCTCGGTACCGACGACCAGGCCCGCGATGTTACCGCGCGTCTGATTTACGGCTTTCGCATCTCGGTGCTGTTCGGCGCCATCCTGACGGTCTTTTCCTCGATCGTCGGGGTCATGGCCGGCGCGGTGCAGGGCTATTTCGGCGGCTGGGTCGACCTACTGTTCCAGCGTTTCATGGAGATCTGGTCGGGGCTGCCTGTGCTGTTTCTCCTCATCATCCTAGCCTCGATCGTCGAGCCCAACTTCTGGTGGCTGCTCGGGCTGCTGCTGCTGTTCAGCTGGATGGGGCTGGTCGGCGTGGTGCGGGCCGAGTTCCTGCGCGCCCGCAATTTCGACTATGTGCGTGCGGCCCGCGCGCTCGGGCTCTCGGACGTCCGCATCATGGCCCGCCACGTGCTGCCGAACGCGATGGTCGCGACGCTCACCTTCCTGCCGTTCGCCTTGATCGGCGGCATCACCGCGCTCACCTCGCTCGATTTCCTGGGCTTTGGGCTCCCGCCCGGCTCGGCCTCGCTCGGCGAGCTGCTGAGCCAGGGCAAGTCCAACCTGCAGGCGCCGTGGCTCGGCATCACCGCCTTCGTCGTCCTGGCTGTCATGCTCTCGCTCGTCGTCTTCATCGGCGAGGCGGTGCGCGACGCCTTCGATCCGCGCAAGACGCTCCGATGACGCGCCCCGCCGACACTGCCGCGCAGCTGGTCGAGGTTACCGATCTCGCGGTCTCGTTCGGGCGCGACGCGCGCGAGGTCAAGGCCGTGCGCGGCGTCTCGTTCGCGATCCGGCGCGGCGAAACCTTCGCCCTGGTCGGCGAGAGCGGCTCGGGCAAGTCGGTGACCGCGCTCTCGCTGCTGCAGCTCCTGCCCTACCCGTTCGCCTGGCACCCCAAGGGCTCGATCAAGGTCGAGGGCCACGAGTTCATGGGCGCCGCTATGGACACGCTCCATCAGATCCGCGGCAACCGGATTTCGATGGTGTTCCAGGAGCCGATGACCTCGCTCAACCCGCTCCACAACATCGAGCGCCAGATCAATGAAGTCTTGTCCCTGCATAAGGGCCTGGCACCCGGGGCGGCACGGGCGCGGACGCTCGAACTCCTGCAGATGGTCGGGCTCCACGACGCCGAGCATCGTCTCGGCGCCTACCCGCACCAGCTTTCGGGCGGCCAGCGCCAGCGCGTCATGATCGCGATGGCGCTCGCCAACGAGCCCGACCTCCTAATCGCCGACGAGCCGACCACCGCGGTCGACGTCACCATTCAAGCCCAGCTCTTGAAGCTGCTCCGCGATCTGCAGCGACGGCTCGGTATGGCCGTGCTCTTGATCACCCACGACCTCGGCATCGTCCGCAAGATGGCGGAGCGGGTCGCGGTGATGAAGGACGGCGCGATCGTCGAAGAAGGCGCGACCGCCGCCGTGTTCGCCGATCCGCGCCATTCCTATACGCAGATGCTGCTCGCAGCCGAGCCCAAAGGCGCACCGCTCCGACCCGCCGCCGGCGCCGCCGCGGTGATGGCCGGCGTCGACGTCAAGGTCCATTTCCCGATCAAGGCCGGCGTCTTCCGCCGCACGGTCGGCTACGTCAAGGCGGTCGACGGGGTGACGCTCACGGTGCGCGCCGGCCATACGATCGGCGTCGTCGGCGAAAGCGGCTCGGGCAAGACCACGCTCGGGCTCGCGCTGCTGCGGTTGCTGAAGAGCCAGGGCGCGATCCGTTTCGGCGACATCGACCTCCAGGGCAAGGGATTCCGCGCCGTCCGCCCGCTGCGGCGCGAGATGCAGGTCGTGTTTCAGGATCCATTCGGGTCGCTTTCGCCCCGGATGTCGGTCGGGCAGATCGTCGGCGAGGGCCTCGACATCCACCGGATCGGCGCCACCGCCGACGACCGCCGTGCCTTGATCAGCGGCGCGCTCCGCGAAGTCGGGCTCGATCCCGAAACCCAGGACCGCTACCCGCACGAGTTCTCCGGCGGCCAGCGCCAGCGCATCGCGATCGCGCGGGCGATCGTCTTGAAGCCCAAGTTCATCGTCCTAGACGAGCCGACCTCGGCGCTCGATATGTCGGTGCAAGCGCAGATCGTCGATCTCTTGCGCGAGCTTCAACGCAGGCACGACCTGGCTTATCTCTTCATCAGCCACGACTTGAAGGTGGTGCGCGCCTTGGCCTCCGAGGTGATCGTGATGCGGGACGGCAAGGTGGTCGAGCTGGGGCCGGCCGAATCGATCTTCACCGCGCCGCGCGCACCCTATACCCGCGCCCTGATGGCCGCGGCGTTCGAGCTCGAGGCGGTCGAGACCGGCGCGGTGCGGACTTAGCGAGTGGCGACCCTTGATGCCGCTTAGGCTTATCGACTTTCTCGCACGCAGCAAGCGGTTGTGTCGGTTCTCCTGATCAGCCGCTTCGATCCCGACGAGTGGGTGCGGGCGCTCGTCGCGCACCTGCCGGGGGTCGATCTGCGTGTTTATCCCGATGTCGGCGACCCCGCCGCGATCGAGGTCGCGCTGGTGCACCGGCCGCGGCCCGGCCTGCTCAAGACCTTCCCGAACTTGAAAGCGGTAGTCGGCCTGTTCGCCGGCGTCGATGCGATGGTGAACGATCCCGATCTGCCCGACGTTCCGTTTTCGCGCATGGTCGACCCGCTGCTCACGCGCGACGTCGCCCATTACATCGTCCTGCACACGCTCCGCCACTACCGCGAGCAACCGCTGCTCGAGGCGGGCCAGCGCGACGGCCGCTGGGCGCCGCGGCCGCCGCCGTCGCTTGCCGCCACGGTCGGGATCATGGGGATGGGCGAGATCGGCGGCTTGGCCGGGCGCATGCTGCTCGATCTCGGTTTCTCCGTGCGCGGCTGGAGCCGGACCCCCAAGTCGATCCCCGGGGTCGAGAGCTTCGCCGGGCGCGAACGGCTGCCGGCATTTCTCGCCGGCACCCACCTTCTCGCCATGGCGCTCCCGCTCACCGCCGCGACCGCCGGAATCTTGAACCGCACGACGCTCGCGGCGCTGCCTCCGGGCGCCGCGGTCATCAACGCCGGGCGCGGCGGCCACGTGGTCGATGCCGATCTCCTGACTGCGCTCGATCGCGGCCACATCGCCCACGCGACGCTCGACGTCTTCAGCCCGG
>VGEO01000162.1 GCA_016869275.1 Alphaproteobacteria bacterium
GGTGTCGACCTTCCGGCCGAGCAGCCGGCGATAGAACGCGATCAGTTGCTTGGGCTGGTGGCCGGCGATCTCGAAATGAACCACGGGGCTAGGCATGGGGTCCTCTTTGCTACGCGCCGCGACGGCGTCGGCGCGGGTGGGGACCCGCGGCGCCGGCGGCGCTTCGAGCAATCGTGCTTCGAGCAATCGTGATGGCCCGGCACACGTCCGCAAGCTTGGTGTCGAACGCGGTGACAAAACGGAACATCGCCGGCGTGCCGGTGTTCCAACGATGGGCGCCGACCTGGGCTTGTTCGAACGCGCGCGCCGCCCGCTCCGGTACCAGCACGAACACCTCGTTGGCTTCGACCGGATGCACGATCTGCGCGCCCGGCACCGCGCGCAGGCCGCGCGCCAGCGCGTCCGCCATGGCATTGGCGTGGCCGGCGAGCTTGCGCCACAAGTCGCCCTCGAGCATCGCTTCGAGTTGGACCGAGGCGTAGCGCATCTTCGAGAACAGGTGGCCGCCGCGCTTGCGCCGGTAGGCGACTTGATCGGCATCGACCGCGCCGAAGAAGACGACGGCCTCGGCGGCGAGCGCGCCGTTCTTGGTGAAGCCGAGCGAGAGCGCATCGACCCCGGCCTGCCAGGTGATCTCCGCCGGGCGACAGCCCAAATGGACGAGCGCGTTGGCGAGCCGGGCACCGTCCATGTGGAGCTTCATGCCGCGCTTCGCCGCGACCGCGGCGACCGCGGCCACCTCATCGGGCGTGTAGACGGTGCCGGCCTCGGTCGCTTGCGAGAGCGAGACCGCTGCCGGATTCACGTTGTGGGGGACGCGCGTGACTTGCGCGTCGAGCTGGCGCGCGAGCTCCTTGGCCGCGATCTTGGCGTTGCCGCCCGCGACCGTGACCACCTTGGCGCCGCCGGTGAAGAACTCGGGCGCGCCGCATTCGTCGGTCGCGACATGGGCCTCTTCGTGCGCGTAGATCGCGCCCCAGGGCGGGGCCAGAACCGCGAGCGCGAGCGCGTTGGCGGCGGTGCCGGTCGCGACCGGAAAAACCCGGACCGGATGCTCGAAGAAATCGCCGAACCGGCGGTCGAGCCGGCGGCTCACCGCATCGGCGCCGTAGGCCGCCGCGCTCCCTTCATTGGCGCGTTTGATCGCCGCCAGGATCTCGGGCGCGACCCCGGCGGTATTGTCGCTGGCGAAGTTCATGCGGACGTCCTCGGTTCTCCGGCGATGGCAATGGGGTGGAAGGCGAACGTCGCGCCGGCGGGCGTGATGGCGTGCGCGGCAAGCGCGGCGACGCGGCCGCGCTCGAGCGCGACGATCACCCAGACGAGATCGGGCTCCCAGGCGCGGGCGCGATCGGTCGCCGACGGCGCGGCATCACCCTCGGGGTGCGAATGGTAAAGGCCCACCACCGCGGTCGGACCGCCGCGCAGTTCACGCGCCAAATCGAGGCGAAGCTTGGTGTCGATCTCGAACGATGTGCGGGGCGCTTGCGACAAATTGGGGCTCGGCGCCACTTGCGTGACGACGACGGTGTCGTTGTCGCGCCGCCCGATCAGCAATCCGCACGCCTCCTCGGGGTAGCGCGCGACGCAATCGGCGACCAGCGCCTCTCGTTCGCGGGCCAGCAGCACGATCACGGCGACTCGGCGAGCGCCACGGTGCCCAACGTGCGGCCGGTTGCAAGATCGTAGACGATGAGCGCGTCGCCGCCCTCGGGTTTCGCGATCCGCAGCACCAACCGATCGCCGGCCGCCACCGTTTCGACCACCTTGGCGCCTTTGGGGAGCGCGATGGCGCCGGCTTGAAAGACCGCCGCGCCCGCCGGCGCCCGCCCGGCGGCGACCAGACGCTCGGCGATCACGCCGATGATGCCGCCGAATCCCATCAGGATCAGGACACCCATCAGGATGACGAAGGCCTTGAGCGGCTGCATCGATTGCGCGAGTCTCCCTTCATGTCGACGACCCCGGCGGCGGTGTCCGCGGTGCGCGCGGCGCGCGTGGCCGACGCTGCACGCGGCACGCGGCTTGACCGCTGGCTCGCCGTGACTTACCCCGACCTTTCGCGCGCCCGCATCCAAGCCTTGATCGCGGCCGGCCACGTCGCCGTCGACGGCACGACCTTACGGACGGCGTCCTATCGGGTCAAACCCGGCGAGCGGATCACGCTCGCAGTGCCGCCGATCGCCGACGCCGCGCCGGCGGCGCAGGCGATCCCGCTCGCGATCGTTTACGAGGACGCCGACGTGATCGTCGTCGACAAGCCGGCCGGGCTGGTCGTCCATCCGGCTGCCGGCAACCCCGATCGCACCTTAATCAACGCGCTCCTCTACCACTGCGGCGCGAGCCTGACCGGCGTCGGCGGCGTCAAGCGACCGGGCATCGTTCACCGCCTCGACAAAGACACGAGTGGGCTGATCGTCGCCGCCAAGAACGAGCGCGCCCACCAGGCGCTCATCGCCCAATTCGCCGCCCGCACGATCGATCGTCTCTACCTCGCCGTCGTATGGGGGGTGCCGACCCCGAGCGAGGGGCGGATCGAGGGCAATATCGGCCGCAGTCCGCGCCACCGAAAAAAGATGGCGCTGCTCGCGCGCGGCGGACGCGCCGCCGCCACCCGCTACAAGGTCGTGCGCATCTTGGATCTTGGCGTGGCGAGCGTGATCGAATGTCGGCTCGAGACCGGCCGTACCCATCAGATTCGCGTTCACGTCAGCGCGCGCGGGCACCCGGTCGTGGGCGACCCGACCTACGGCCGTGCGCCGCGCCGCCTGACCGCCAAGCGCCGGACCGAACTCGCTTTCGACCGCCAGGCGTTACACGCCGCGAACCTCGGGTTCGATCATCCGCGGAGCGGGCAGCGGCTTTGGTTCAAAAGCGAATTACCCCAGGATATGAGAGAGTTAATCAATCGTTTAGATCAATCGTAAATAGTCTTGCGGGGCCCTGGCCGACTCTCTAGTGTCCTGACTCTCAATTGACGGTTAAGGATCATGCCGTGCGGGCCTTGTCGAGGGCAGCGCGGGCGCGGTTGATCTTGGCAAGGGATTGCGGTGCCTTCGGCTTTCCAGGTGTAGGGCCGGGGACTGGCGTTGCGCTCGGCGAGGTAGGCTTTGATGTCGCGGACGAGGTCGGGCACCGAAGCGAAGCTGCCGGTGCGGATGACATTCTCGGTGAGATCGGCAAAGAAACGCTCGACGAGGTTGATCCAGGATGAGGATGTCGGGGTGAAGTGGGACTTGAAGCGCGGATGATGCTCAAGCCAGACCTTTACCTTGGGGTGCTTGTGCGTACCTTAGTTGTCTTGGATCAAATGGATGTCGAGATCCATAGGCGTCTCGCGATCGATCTGCTTGAGGAAGCGCAGCCACTCGACATGGATGTGGCGCGTCTCGGTGCGCGCAATCAGCGTGCCTTCGAGGGCATTGAGCGCGGCGAACAACGTGACCGTGCCGTGGCGCTTGTAATCGTGCGTCATGGTGCGCGGCCGCTTCGGCGCGAGCGGCAGGCAGACCTGGGTGCGTTCCAGGGCTTGGTATTGGCTCTTCTCGTCGCAGCACAAGACCAGCGCTTTTTCGGGCGGATCGAGATAGAGCCCGATCACGTCCCAGAATTTCGCCTCGAATTGCGGATCGTCGAGAGCTTGAAAGTCTTGGTGATATGCGGCGTGAGATCGTTCCTCGACCAGATGCGCTGCACCGTGCTGTGCGATATGCCGACATGGCGGCCCATGCTGCGCACGCTCCAGCGCTCGCGTCCTTTGGGGGGCCGCGTAGCCTCGTCTATGACCCGGGCAACTATCGCCGCGGGTATGGACGGCCGACGGCCGCGTCCTCTCTTGTCTTCGAGGCCGGCGAGGCCGTAGCTTGCGAAACGCTTCGACCAGATCGAGACCCGCTTTGCGGTCGTGCCGAGCTTTTCGGCGACCGCCGAAACGCTCATGCCTTTGGCGCGCAAGATAACGATTGACGCTCGCTGCTGCTCGCGCACCGTCGCGGTTCGTGCCTTCGCCCGGCGCCGTAGCTCTTTCAGGCTCTCCTCATCCATATGCAAATGCTTGATCGCACGCGCCATCCCTGAGGGCCTCCCGGCAAATCACCGTCCAATTAGATATTGGTCGATATTTGCGAGACATTATACTAGGATGATTCGTACGCGTTTGGCCATTTATAGGCATCTGACGCCGCGGCCGCGCCGTAGTGCGTGCTGGATGCGGCACACCCAACCCTAGAGGGCAACGTTCGCAACGACGATGGCTTCGCTACCCGCCATTGCCCCTGGAGCTAGCCTCAGCCGCTACCTTCAGGAGATCCGCAAGTTCCCGATGCTGGAGCCGGAGGAGGAGTACATCCTCGCCAAACGCTGGCGCGAGCACAACGACAGCGCCGCCGCGCACAAGCTCGTGACCTCGCACCTCCGGCTGGTGGCGAAGATCGCCATGGGCTACCGCGGCTATGGCCTGCCCCTGGGCGAGG
>VGEO01000163.1 GCA_016869275.1 Alphaproteobacteria bacterium
CGGAAACCAGAACCTCGGTGCCGTAGAGCTTGTTGAGGCCTTCGAGGCGCGCGGCGAGGTTCACGACGTCGCCGATCACGGTATAGGACTTGGCGGTCGGCGAGCCGATCGTGCCGATCACGACCTCACCGGTCGCGAGCCCCATGCGGACGCGAAACTCGGGCACGTCGCGGCGGAGGCCGACGATGTTGGCGAGGTCGGCCCGGAGCACGGCGATCGCTTGCTGTTGAGCCAGCGCCGCGAGACAGCCTTGCGCCGCATGGGCGTCGCCGGCGACGAACGGCGCCGCCCAAAACGCCATCACGGCGTCGCCGATGTACTTGTCGATGATGCCGTGATGGGCGCGGAGGGTGTCGGCCGCGGTCGTGAAATAGCGATTGAGCAGATTGACGATGACTTGGGCGGTGAGCTGCTCGGAGAGCGAGCTGAAGCCTTTGACGTCGGAGAAGAAGATCGTGACGACCCGGCGTTCAGCGGCGTCTTCGTCGCTCGCGCCAATCAGATGCGCGACGATCTTGGGATCGACGAACTTGCCAAACGTATCCTTGATCTTCTCCTTGCTCTTGAGTTCGCCGACCATGTGATTGAACGCGCGGGTCAGCTGGCCGACTTCGTCCTTCGACGTCACCGGCAGCGCGGCGACGAGATCGCCGCTTTCGACGGCGGCCGCACTCGTGACCAGGCCGCGAAGCTGGGCGACGATACGCGAGGCCAGGATCGCCGCCATCGCCAGCCCGATCACCGCCGCGACGATAAAGAGGCCGATCGTGAGCAGCCGTAGCGACTGTTCCTGGCGATAGGTCTCGACGATTGAGTTCTCGGCGATGCGCGCGAGGCCGGTGCGAATCGCGGCGATGTCGGGGCCGAACGCCTCCTCGAAGCGCGAGAAGCCGGCGAGTAGCGCCCGCGCTTCCTCGATCCGCCCCGCCTCGTAGTTGTCGAGCACGCGATCGGCCAGATTCTTGAACGGCTCGATCTGGCGGCGGACAAAGTCGAGGCGACCTTCGATGCGGGCAAATTCGAGCCGGTCGACCAAGTCGTTGCGCTCGTCGACGATCGCGCGCTTGAGCAGGTCCGCGGCGCTCGCGAAATTGCGGAGGAGCCCGGCCATCAGGTCGCGCTCGCGCTGCCGTGCCGCCGCCAAGTGCGCCGGATCGCGTGCCGCTCCGCGCAACAGCCGGCCCAGGATCAATTCGTACTCGAACGTGGCGACGTCGATTTCGGCAACTGCTTCGAGGATCGGCAGGTGATAGCCGGTGATGCCGCCGATCTCCTCGTTGACCCGCTCCTGCAGCGTGACCGCAACCCCGACCGCGGCACCGAACAGGAGCAGCAGCGTTGTCGCGAGGGCGAGAATCTTGAGGCGGATGGTCATTCGCTCACAAACAAACGCTGATGCGCCGCCGTCGCGGCGCGCTCGACACCCCCTCCGGCCTGCTTTGCTCGCTCCCTCCCCCCGCGCAGCAGGGGGTGGGTGGGGAGGGGGCGGCTCGACGCCGCAAAGAAAACGCGCCTAGTTGCGCGCCGCCGTGCCGCCGGCGGCCGCTTTGGCCTTCTCCTCGGCCACCAGCTCCTTCTTCGAGAGCTTGCCGATCATGGTCTTGGGCAGCTCCTTGCGGAACTCGATGTGCTTGGGCATCTCGTGCTTGCCGAGCTTGTCCTTCAAGAAATCCTTGAGCTGGTCGGCGGTGGTCTGGGTCGACTGCGCGCCTTCCTTGAGCTTGACGAACGCCTTGACCGCTTCGCCGGCATAAGTGTCAGGAATCCCGATCACCGTGACCTCGGCGACCGCCGGATGGCGATAGATCGCTTCCTCGACCACGCGCGGATAGACGTTGAAGCCGCCGACCAGGATCAGGTCCTTCTTGCGGTCGATGATGAAGACGTAACCGTCATCGTCCATGTAGCCGACGTCGCCGGTCCGGAGCATGCCGTTGGTCATCACGTCGGCGGAGGCGTCGGGTTTGCGCCAATAGCCCTTCATCACCTGGGGCCCCGAGATGCAGATCTCGCCCGCTTCCTTGATCGGCATTAGCTTCTTGGGATCGTCGCGGTCGACGATGGTGACGGTGGTGCCCGGCACCGGAATCCCGATCGAGGCTTCCTTGTTCATGCCCATGAGCGGGTTGCAGCAGGCGATCGGCGAGGTTTCGGTCAGGCCGTAGCCTTCGACCAGCTTGCAGCCCGACAGCGCCTCGAAGCGCTGCTTGATCTCCAAGGGCAGCGGCGCACCGCCCGAGATGCACATCTTGATCGACTTCAGGTCGAACGAGGCGAGCTTCGGATGGTTGATGATCGCCGTGTACATCGTCGGCACGCCCGGCATCAGGGTTGGCTTCTTCTTGGTGATGTCGTTCAAGACCGGGTCGAGCTCGAAGCGCGGCCGCATGATGATGGCGGCCCCGATCGCGAGCGAGAAGTTCATCACCGCCGTCATCGCGAACACGTGGAAGAACGGGAGCACGCCGAGCATGCGCTCCTGCCCCGGCACCGAGTCCGGGAACCACATCGTCGCCTGTTGGGTATTGGCGTAGAGATTGGCGTGGGTCAGCATCGCGCCCTTGGAAACGCCGGTGGTGCCGCCGGTGTACTGGAGCACGGCGATGTCGTCGGCAAGGTTGAGGTTGACCGGCGCATAGCGGCCGTCGTTGTCGAGGAGCTTCTTGAAGCTCACATGCTTGGCGTCGGACGGAACCTTGGCGATGTCCTTGCCCTTGACCACCGGGAACAAGAGGTTCTTCGGGAACGGCAACACGTCCTGGAGCCCGCCGACGATCAGCATCTTGATTCGGCTCCGCACCAGCACCCCCGCCATTTTCGGGTATAGCGCGGTCAAGCTGAGCGTCACCATGTAGTCGGTTTCGGAGTCCTCGATTTGCTTGAGCAGTTCTTCTTCCGAATAGAGCGGGCTGTAGTTCACGACCGTGCCGCCCGCTTTCAGGATGCCGTAATAGGCGATCACGAACTGCGGGCAATTAGGGAGAAAGAGGCCGACCTTGGTGCCCTTGGTGACGCCGAGCTTCTGGAACCCGGCCGCGGCATGTTGGGCGAGGCGGCCGATTTCGGCGTAGGTGTAGGTCTTATCGAGGAAGTCGATCGCGAGGTTCTGCGGAAACCGCGCCACCGCGTCGTCCAACAGCGCGTAGAGCGGTTTGGTCGGGAGCGCAGCGTCCCACTTGACGTTGTTGGGGTAGCTCTTGAGCCAAGGTTGCGCGGTCACGGTCGATTTCCCTGTTGTAGCCGCCCTTCTAAGGGCGCGATTGCGCGCATGCTAGCGGGATTCGATCGATCCGGCTATGCGGGCCGCTGATCTAGCTGGTGAGCCGCTGCCGCATCACCTGGCGCGCGAAGTAGACGAGCACGGCCGATGCGACCGCGATATACGCCAGGTCCCACAGCATCACCCACCCGAATTCCCCCTTGAAGGCGAGCCGCGTCAGGCGCACCGGGTGCAGGAGCGGCAGCGCTTCCGCGACCGGCAGCAGGTAGCCGGGGAGCCGCTCGGCGAGCGGGAAGAACACGTCGGAGAAGAGAAACAGCGGCGTCAGGAACAGCGTGAAATAGAAGCTGAACATGTCGATGGTCTTGATCCGGAGCGTGAACGCGAGCCCGATCGCGGCAAACAAGAGCCCGGCCAGCGGGACCGCGACCAGCGCGAGAAGCCCGAACGGCATCGGGATCAACCCGAAGCCGAGCGCTACCACGTAGAACCCGCCGCCATAGATCAACGTCCGGGTCAATGCCCATAGGATTTCGCCGGCCAGGATGTCGTCGGGCTCGATCGGCGTCGTCAGCATGCCGTCATAGGCCTTCTCGAAATTGAGCCGCACGAAGACGTTGTAGGTCGCATCGAAGCTCGCCCCCGTCATCGCCGCGACGCATAAGAGCCCCGGCGCCAGGAACGCGGCGTAGGAGACGCCATCCATCTCGGTGATGTAAGCGCCGATGCCGATGCCGAGCCCGGCCAGATAGAGGATCGGCTCGAAGAAGTTGGGAAGAATCGTCACCTTCCAAGTACGGCGATAGAGGCTCGCGTTCCGACGCCATACCGCAATCGCATGCGGCAGCGACACGCTCATGCGTCCTCCGACAATCGCGTCCCGGTCACGGCCAGGAACACGTCCTCGAGGTTGGTCGGGCGGGCGACGAAGGCCCGGCGCGTCCCGCCCTCGGCGGCGTGTACGCGTTCGACCAACGCCGCCGCGTCCGCCGCATAGAGCATCAGGCGATTGCCGGCGCGAACGCGTCGAACCGCGGCGCCGACCGCACCGAACCAACGCGCTTCTTCCTCGGGCGTGCACTCGATCTCGATCGCCTCGGGTGCCAGCCGCGCCGCGATCAACGCGCGCGGGGCATCGTCGCAAATGGCGCGGCCGCGGTCGATGATGACGACGCAGTCGCACAGGCGTTCGGCCTCGTCCATGTAATGGGTGGTGAGCAGCACCGTGGTGCCTTCGGCGCGGAGCGCCCG
>VGEO01000164.1 GCA_016869275.1 Alphaproteobacteria bacterium
ATTGTCGCATGCCGCATCACTTCGACTCTCGCACCCATTCGCCGCGCCAGCCGACGGGCGGCGGCTCGGTAAGAAACACGGTGGCGCGAGCGGCCATGGCGCGGTTGGGCGTCGCCACAGCCGCGCCCTCGCTTGCGCGTTTTTTGGGATCGACGATCCCGGGATAAACGAGGCCGAGCCACAGCTGCTGCGCTTCGCCGAAGCGCCGCGCACGGTAGGCGGCGAGGCCTCGCGCAAAGCCTTGGCAATAGTCGCTGACCACGCCGTTGGTCGCCGCGAACGGCTCGTAGACCTTGACCGGCTCGGCCTTGCCTTTGACTTTGATGAAATCGAGCTCGCACACGGGATAGGCGCCATCGAGCGCGGCCGCGGTCGCGGCGCCGATCACGATCAGGCAGCCATAGTCGCCGGGCAGGCTCTCGAACCGCGCCGCCAGGTTCACGGTCTCGCCGACCACGGTGTAGGCGAGGCGCTTGGGCGAGCCGACGTTGCCGACGATCGCCGGGCCGGAGTTGACGCCCATCTTGACCCAGAAGCCGTCATCGCCTCGGGTGAGCGCGGCCGTGCGCTCCTCGGCCATGCGTGCGCCGATCGCAAGCGTCGCCCGCACCGCGCTTTGCGCGTGCCGAGGGTTGGCGACCGGCGCGCCCCAGATCGCCATCACCGCGTCGCCGATGAACTTGTCGACGTAACCGCCGGTACGCTCAACCTCCTCGGCGATCAGCACGAGATAACGGTTGGTGGTCTCCATTAGTGCTTGCGGCGGGATGCGTCCCGAAAGCGCGGTGAAGCCCGATAAATCCGCGAACATCACGGTCACCTCGCGCCGTTCGCCGCCCAGCGTCGGCGGCGCCTCGGCGGCGGCGAGCTGATCGACCACGGTCGCCGCCAGATAGTGGCCGAACACGCGCTGGATCCATCGCCGCCGCCGCTCCTCGACCATGAAGCGGATGGCGTAGGCGATTCCGGCCGCGACCGGGAGCGCGAGCGCGGCGAGCGCGGTCGGAAGCCAGAGGCCGGCGGCGAGCAAGCCGGCGCTGCCGAGGACGAGCGCGAGAACACCCGCCGCGAGGGCCGCGACCGTCACGGCTGGCGCCGCCGCGATCGCGATCAGCGCGCCGGCCGTGCCGGCCGCGCCGCTCAGTCCCGCCACGAGCCCGCTCGGCGCCGGTTCGATCAAGCGGCCGGCGAGGACGGACTCGACCGCGGCGGCGTGGATGAAAACGCCGGGAATCGTCTCCGTGTCGGGATCGGAGGCGCCTTGGCGTTCGAGACGGCAGGCGACCGCGCCGCTCTCCGTGCGCGGTGTGCTGGCGGGCGGCGCGATGAAGCGGCTCGGCGCCAGGCGCCGGTCCTCTTCGGCGAGCGTCGTGCCGACCAGGACGACCTTGCCGGCGAAGGCGCGCTCAAGCGCGCCGCGATCGCCCGCCGCCGCGCAGCGGGTCACGTCGATCAACGCGTAGGTCGGCATGGTTTCGAGGTGCCAGGCTGGCGCGAGGCGGACCTCGGCAGGCATGGCGCGCCCGGCCCGGGCGAGCAGCCGCTCGGTCATGGTCGGTACCGGACCTTGATCGGTCGCGAGCGCCGCCGGTACGCGGCGGCTGACGCCGTCGGGATCGCGCGGCAGCTCGAGGAACCCGATCGCGTCGTCCGGCGCCGCGAGCAGGATCGGGAGCGCCGGCGCGGTCTGCGCCGAGCGTCCGAGGACGACCTTTTCGCCGTGCCGCTCGAGCGCGGCGCGAAATGGTGCTTCGAGCTTGGGATCGAAGCGGGTGCTGTCGTAGGCGAAGATCACATCGAACCCGACCGCGGTCGCGCCGGCGCCGACCGTCGCATCGAGCATCGTCGTGAACGCCGGCCCCATGAAGACGCGCGGGATGTCGCGAAGCTCAGGCGCATCGAGGGTCGCGCGGTCGATCGCGACCACGGCGACCGGCTCGGAGCTCCGCTGATTGGCGCCGAGCGCGTGGTGGCCGGCAAGCGCGAGATCGTAAAGCAGCCGGTCGAGGCCGACCGTGCCGCCGCTCGCGACCGTGGCCGCGAGCGCGCCGAGTCCGCACGCGGCAACGACGAGTTCCCGGTAGCGGTCGCGAACCCGGCGGCTAATCGAGACGGAGGACGTCAAACTCCTGCCCCGGCTGCGCCGCGCCGACGGTGAACGGAAGTGCAGCCAAGTCGCTGCCGTCGGCCGCCTTGAGCCGAAGCGCGTATGGTTTCCCGGCGGCGAGGGCAGGCGTCCCGGCCGGCCACGCCGCGCGCTTAGCGGCGATCGCGAGCGTGGCCCTGATCGGTCCTGGCCCGCTCTCGCTCGCTTCGGCGATCTCGATCGCGACTGCCCGCGCTGCTTGCTGGCCGACCAGGACGAACGACGGTTGCGGCGGGAATTCGCGCGAGTCGGCGGCCGGGGCGCCGCCCGCGCTCCGCATCATCAACAAGCCGCCGGTGGTCTGCCCGCCGCTTCCGGCCGACGCCAAGCGCACGCGAACGGGACAACGCCGTGGCTGTTCGGCGAGGATTTTTCCGCCGTCGGTCACGCGATAACCCAAGGGCCCGAGTTCGAGGCTGCCGCCTTCGACCGCCACCACCTTGCACGCGCCGAAGTGGAAGAAGCGGACTTTGGCGCCGGCATCAAGCTTGAGGAGCGCTTGACCGGTCACCTCGGTCATCGGATGCACGGCCGGCGCGATCCCGCCGCTCGCTTCGAGCCAAAGTGCGATCGCGCTCTGCGCGGCGGCGGGACCGGTGGCGAGCGCGAGGCCGAGCGCGGTGAGAACAAATATTCGGCGCGTTTTCGTCATGACAGAACGACTTCGCGTTCCTAGTTATAGTTAGCGCGGGAACAGGGTAGCACCGTCCCGATTTTTTCTCGCCCGGCGTTTCGTCGACCGCAGCAAAGTGACGAATCGTCACCGGGTCCAACGCCCAGGCGCGCCGCCCTCGCCGACGACGACGAACGGCGCCCAGAACGCGGGGTGGGCGTAGCGGGGATCGCTCGGGTCGGCGGCGAGCGCGAGCATCGCGCGCCTAAGCGCCTCGGCGCGGCCGAGGCTCGGGTCGGCGGCGAGCGCGGCGAAGGTCGCGGTCGTCAACTTGACCGCGCTCTTCGACTCGACCGCCCACTGCGAGAGCAGAAGCGCGCGCGCGCCGGCGTAGAAGAACGCCTTGGCGAGCGCGGAGAGGCCTTCGGCGTCGGTATTTTCGCTCAAGGCGGTGTTGCAGGCCGAAAGCACCACCCAGTCGGCATCGAGCTTCAATTGCGCGATCTCGCTCGCGGTCAAGAGCCCGTCGTCGTCCTCGCTGCCTTGCTCGGGCGGCGTCAGCACCAGCGCCGGCTCCGGCAGGCCCTTGAGCTCGCCGGCGAGCAACCCGTGGGTCGCGAAAGCGATGACGCGGTAGCCGGAAAGGTCGGCGCGCTTGACCGCGGTTTCGCTCGCCGCGCGGCCGAGCCGGACCGCATCGCCCGCGGCGCCGAGCGCACCGGCGAGCGCGCGAAGCTCGTCGGCAGTTTCGGGGAGGCGGGCGAGCTTCCGGACCTCGGCCACGTCGGCGACCGCGCCGCCGCCGCGGAACACGGAGGCGACCTTGACCTCGCCCTTTCCTTCCGCGAGCAGCGGGTCGCCGAAGCCCGCGAACGGCCGGGTCGCCCGGCTCGGCCTGGCGAACGCCCGGAGCGCGCGGAGCGAGGAGGCCGCCGGCAGGATCGTGATCGCATGCTTCCGCGCGAGCCACGGCACCTTCCGGTAATCGGCGAAGTCGAGCGGCGGCGCGGTCGGCTCCGTCACCAGCGCGGCAAACGGGAGGCTCGCCAGCGGCCCGTCGGGGACGATGAAAACGTGGCGCGCGTCACCGAGCAGCGGCGCGGCCGGCGCGAGCAGGCCCTGGTAGAGCTGGTGCGCGGCCTCGACATCGAAGACCGGGAGGCCCGCCCCGCCCGCCGTGGCGAACTCGATGCCGCCCCGGAGCGCAGCCATCGCCGTGGCGAGCGCGCCCTGCGCGACCGGAAGCGTCAGCGCTTCGGCGCGGTCGCGCCTCACGATCCATAGGTGCGTCGCGTCTCCCTTCCGGCTCCGGCTGTAGAGGAGCAGCGCCTCGTCGGGGGCAAGCAGCGGCTGAAGGTCGGCGATCGCCGCCGGCCGCGGCGCCGAAAGCTCGGCGAACTCCGGAAAGCGCTGGGCCAAATCGCGGTCGAGCGCCGCCAGGCGCTGCACGAGCGACG
>VGEO01000165.1 GCA_016869275.1 Alphaproteobacteria bacterium
CGTCGCCATCGCCGGACTTGCGAAAACCACCGTTGCCGATACGGTCGCGGCGATGGACGTGACCGAGGCGATCATGGCCGCGCCGATCACACCGCCGACCCTGGCGATGACGTTCTCGATCAACGACTCCCCCCTCGCTGGTCAAGAGGGTGATAAGGTCACGTCGCGGATGATCTGGGACCGCTTGGTGCGCGAAGCCGAGGGCAACGTCGCCATCCGCGTCACCCGCCATGAAGCCGACGCCTTCGACGTCGCCGGCCGCGGTGAGCTGCAGCTCGCGATCCTGATCGAAACGATGCGGCGCGAAGGCTTCGAGCTTTCGGTCAGCCGCCCGCGCGTCCTCTATAAGACCGACGCGGCCGGCAACCGCTCGGAGCCGGTCGAGGAAGTGGTGATCGACGTCGACGAGGAGTATGCCGGGATCGTGGTCGAGAAGCTGTGCGCGCGCAAAGCCGACCTGCTCGAGCACCGGCCGGCGGGCGCCGGCAAGCAGCGCTTGATCTTTCTCGCGCCGTCGCGGAGCCTGATCGGCTACCACGGCGAATTCCTGACCGATACTCGCGGCACCGGCGTCATCAACCGCGTCTTCCACGACTACGCGCCGTACAAGGGCGCGATGCCGCAGGAACGCAACGGGGTCATGGTCTCGATGGAGAGCGGCTCGGCCGTCGCCTACGCGATCTGGAACCTCGAGGAACGCGGGCCGCTGTTCGTCGCGCCCGGCGATCCGGTCTATCCCGGCATGATCGTGGGTGAGCATAGCCGCGGCCAGGACTTGGACGTCAACCCGCGCAAGACCAAGCAACTCACCAATATTCGCGCGGCCGGCAAGGACGACAACGTCCTGCTGACGCCGCCGATCAAGATGACGCTGGAGAAGGCGCTCGCCTATATCGGCGACGACGAACTGGTCGAGGTGACGCCGAAGTCGGTCCGGCTCCGGAAGCGCGAGCTCGACGCCAACAAGCGCCGGCGCGAGGCCAAGCGCGCCGCGGTCTAGCGCCGAACCTCACTCAGGTCGCCAGCCCTTCGGCCACCGCGGCCGCCTGGCCGGCACCGCGGGTCCATCGCTGCCTCCAGGAGCCCCGCCAGCGGCGGGAGCGAAAAGCCGAAAACGACTTTCCCCACATCTACGCGGGCCCCCTCAGCAACGGAAATATCGAAACTTTATCGTTTCGATGCGACGCGGCTATACGCCGACCTGGATGCTGGACTAACGCCACATCGCAACGGCGGAGTAGACGATCGGGCCGTTGATGGCCAAAAGCACGACCCCGACCACGAACAGGACCGGACGTATGGGCAGGCGCCGGACCAGCAAAGCCGCCACCGGGGCGGTGCACACTGCGCCGGAGATCAAAGCCAGCGCGATCAGCCCGGACTGACCGAGCACGCCCGCCCCCAGCCAGAAACCGAACACGGCAGCTTGCGCCGCTGCCACGATCGGCTCGACCGCACTGGTCGCGGCGACCGCGAGGCTCGGTCGAAAGCCCCGCATCAGCAAGGTCGAATTGACGACGGCCCCCCAGCCGCCGCCGGCCGAGTCGAACAGCCCGCCGAGAAAGCCGACCGGCAGAACCGAACGTTTCGCGGCGTCGCGGTGCGGCGGCTCGAGGATGCGGAACATGATCACGCCGCCCATGATCGTCAGGTAGAGCGCAATCAGCGGGCGCATCACCGGAGCCGGTGCCACGCTGACAACGGTTGCGCCGATCAAGCTGCCGACGATGCCGGGCAGGATCAACTTGCGCGCCAGACGCCAGTCGAGGTTGCCGGCCCGCCAATGCGAAAGTCCCGAGGCGATGCCGGTGGGAATCTTGGTGACGTGCACCGCCGCGCTCGCCGTCGCCGGCGGCAGCCCGCTCGCCAGAAGCGCGCTGGTGGCGATCACGCCATACCCCATGCCGATCGAGCCGTCGATCAGTTGAGCGGCGAATCCGATCACGAAATAGAGGATCAACTCGCTGGCCATGACGGGACCAGAATAGCGCGTTACCGCACACCGCCGGCACGCGGCACGACGCGGGCCGCGTGCACTGGCGGCCGTCCGGACGAGGTCAGCCGGCGGGCGCGCAGCCGTCGAGCGCGCTCGCGCCGTGACGCGCCGCCACCACCCAGGTGCGACGATCGGCGGCGGGCTGGTACCAGACCGAAATTTCGCGGCCTGCTTCGGCCCACGCCGCCGCGGCGGCGTCGGTCGGCAGCATGAAGGCATCGAAACCGCAACGCTCCATGAACAGAAGTTGATCGCGAAGCACCTGACCGGTCGCACGGATCTCGCCAGCATAGCCACAACGCTCGCGCAGCAGCCGCGCCTGCGAGTAGGCGCGGCCGTCGCGAAACGAGCGAAATTCGAGCGCGACGACGCCGAGCCGGTCGAGATCGGGACCCAGCCCTTCGACCGCCTGATCGGGCGGCAGGACGACGCCGATCGGCTGATTGCGCCCGAGCAGCGCCGCGCGATCGCGTTGCCAACGCGCCAAGCTCACGATCGCGGCGCCGGCCGGAAGCGGGGCATCGTCAGCGACCGTCGTCCACGGATCGGCAAGCGGCTGGCCGTTTTTAATGAGCGGCATAGAGCGCCTCCTTGAAGGGCTTCAATCCGACCCGTCGGTAGGTGTCGAGGAAGGTCTCGCCCGCGCTCCGCGTACCGACATAAGTGGCAACGATGGTCTCGACCGCGTCGACGACGGCGTCGGCCGAAAACGACGGTCCGACGATCTCGCCGAGCGCGGCGTTCTCGTCGCCGCTGCCGCCCAAGCTCACCTGGTAGGCCTCGGCGCCATGCTTCTCGACCCCCAGAATGCCGATGTGTCCGACGTGATGGTGGCCGCAGGCATTGATGCAGCCCGAAATCTTGATCTTGAGCGGCCCGATATCGTGGAGCCGCGCCAGATTGTCGAAGCGCTCGCCGATCCGCTGCGAGATCGGGATCGAGCGGGCATTGGCGAGGTTGCAATAGTCGAGGCCGGGGCAGCAGATGATGTCGGTGAGTAGGCCGGCGTTCGCCGTCGCCAGCCCGGCCGCGCCGAGCGCGCGCCAAAGATCGGGCAGCGCCGCCTGTTCGACGTCGGCCAAGACTAGGTTCTGCTCGTGCGTCACCCGAATCTCGCCGAAGCTGAAGCGCTCGGCCACATCGGCGAGTGCATCCATTTGTTCGGCCGACATGTCGCCGGGAACGCCGCCATGGGGCTTGAGCGAGACGGTGACGGCGGCGTAGGCCGGGGCCTTGTGCGGATGCACATTGGTTCGCGTCCAAGCCGAAAACCCCGGGTCGCGCACGTTCTGGACCACGGAGGCCAGGTCGCCGGTCGGCACGGCGCGATAGGCGGGCGGCGCGAAATAGGCGCGGATGCGTGCGATCTCGGCCTCGGGCAGCGCGAGCGCCCCGTTGCGAATCGCCGCCCACTCGGCCTCGACCAGCGCGCGGAACTTATCGACGCCGACGGCGTTCACCAGGATCTTGATCCGCGCCTTGTAGAGATTGTCGCGCCGCCCCAATAGGTTGTAGACGCGAAGAATCGCCTCGAGGTAGCTCAGCAATTCGGCACGCGGCAGGAAATCGCGAATCCAGGTGCCGATCACCGGCGTCCGCCCCTGCCCTCCGCCGACCAGGATCGCGAACCCGACCTCGCCTGCGCCATTCCGCACCACCCGGATGCCGATGTCGTGGACGGCGATCGCGGCCCGATCGTGCGGCGATCCGGTCACCGCGATCTTGAACTTGCGCGGTAGGAACGAGAACTCGGGGTGCAGCGTCGACCATTGGCGGATGATCTCGGCCCAGATCCGCGAATCCTCGATCTCGTCGCCGGCGACGCCGGCCAAGTGGTCGGCGGTGACGTTCCTGATGCAGTTGCCACTGGTCTGCATCGCGTGCATTTCGACCGTCGCGAGATCGGCAAGCAGGTCCGGCACCTCGCCGAGCTTGACCCAGTTGAACTGCAGGTTCTGCCGCGTCGTAAAGTGACCGTAGCCCTTGTCGTAGCGGCGCGCGATCGACGCCAGCATCCGCAACTGGCGGGCCGACAAGGTTCCGTACGGGATCGCGATCCGCAGCATGTAGGC
>VGEO01000166.1 GCA_016869275.1 Alphaproteobacteria bacterium
GCCGCCGTTTGCCCGGATGCCGCTCTCATCCGCTTGCTCGCCGGCGCGCTTCGACCCGCCGCTCCATGACCGACGGGGCCGATGCCCCGAAAACACCCGTTCCCTCAATCCCAAACCAATAACCCGACACCCGACAAACCAACCCGCGATGAAAAAGGCGCAACGACAAAGCATGCCATCTGATCGCCTTCCATCGCCGCAATTCAAATCATGCTCGCCCGTGAATAGGCCGGGTTAAATTGTGGCGCGCATGGTGACCGCCGCGACCTTCTTCCCGTCGCGGTCACGATAGTAGCCCTCGCGCCGTCCGATGGTCTCGAAGCCTGCCCGGCGATATAGGCCGACGCCGGCCAAGTTGTTCTCGGCGACCTCCAGAAAGATCGACTTGGCCCCGCGCTTGGCCGCCTCGCCGATCGCGGCGGCGAGCACGCGACTCCCATGGCCACGGCGGCGTAGCCCGGGAACCACGCCGAGGGTCAGGATATCCGCCTGATCGGCGACGACCTGGATGAGGGCAAAGCCGGCCGAAATCCTCCCAGCCGGCGTGGTATCGCGCAGAATCAGCGCAAAAGCCCCGGATAGACCGAGCGTCTTGGCGATGCTGGCGCTTCCCCATGGCTGGTCGAAGCAGGTCGCCTGCATCTCGGCGAGGCGATCGACGTCGCCTCGGCCAGCCAGAACGACCGACGGCCGCGTCACCGTCGTCGGTCCTTCGGAAAGGTGACGTCCGGCGGCCGGAGATAGAGCGGCTCGGCGGCGAGCGCGGCGGCGGTGGCATGCCTTGCCGCAGCGATCCGCGCTACGGCCGCGGCATTCGGACCGTCGGGGCCGAGACGACGCGACTTCCGGCCGGCAGCGGCGAGGATCGGCGCGAGGCGTGCCGCTCCATCGCCGGCGAGGGCGACCTCTCCCTCGGGCCAAGCGAAGGTCGCGAGCTGTGCCGGCATCATCGCCAGAGGCTCAGTCAGCGCCTCCCCGCTCGCGAACAGCTGCAGATAGAGATCGGCCCGCTTGCTTTCGAGGGCCACAGCGAGCAGGCCGTCCGCCGATGCCGCCGCGGCCACTGCTTCCAGCGTCGTCACGCCGGCGAGGGGACGGCTCGACGCGAGCGACAGGCCCTGCGCGGCGGCGAGGCCGACGCGCAGGCCGGTGAAGTGGCCGGGGCCGATCGTCACCGCGATCAGCTCGACGCTCTCGAAGTCCAGGCCCGCCGCCGACATGGTCTCGCGCACCATCGGCAGCAGGCGCTCGGCATGGCCGCGAGCCATCGTCTCGAAGCGCTCGGCGGCAATCTCGCCGTCGACCAGCACCGCAGCCGAACAGGCGGCGAGAGCCGCGTCGATCGCCAGAACCCGTTGCACCGTCCCGTCCATCGGCGATTCGATCTTCCTCAAAAACGGCTGCGGCGCCACTTGCCGGCGGCGCCGCAATGCGTTCTAGCGGAAGCGAGGCTTGGCGAGAAGCAATCGCCCTAGGCTTCGGCGCGAACCTCGATGACCTCGGGGATGTAGTGCTTGAGCATATTCTCGATGCCCATCTTGAGCGTTGCGGTCGAGCTCGGGCAGCCGGAGCAGGACCCCTGCATATGGAGCGTCACGACGCCGTCCTTGAAGTCCTTGAAGACGATGTCGCCGCCGTCCTGGGCAACCGCCGGACGGACGCGCGTGTCGATCAGCTCGATGATCTGCTCGACGATCTCGGCATTCTCGCCGTCCGCGGCGGCGGCGGCCTTCGGCGCCTCAGCGCCTTCGGTGAGGATCGGCTTGCCGGCGGTGTAGTGGTCCATGATCGCACCGAGCACTGCCGGCTTGACCACGGCCCATTCCTTGTCCTCGCGCTTCGTCACCGTGACGAAGTCGGAGCCGAAGAACACGCGCTCGATCCCGTCGATGCCGAACAAGGTCTCGGCGAGCGGCGACCTGCCGGCCGACGCGGGGTCGGCGAAATCGGCGGTGCCGGACTTCATCACTTCGCGGCCGGGTAGGAACTTGAGGGTCGCCGGGTTGGGCGTGTATTCGGTCTGGATGAACATGGGACTTCCTTGGGGATTTCCTTGGCGTCTCGTGTCTTCAAGATGGTCAAGGCGGCGACTTGGTTCAACCACGTTGACAGTAGGGGCTCGCTTCTTGACCCTGGCCGCGCCATGGCCCGAGGCCCCGATCCCGAAGCGTTCTTTGCGCGGCTGAAAGCCGCGACGCCCGAGCCGGAAGGCGAACTCGACTACGTCAACCCCTACACGCTGCTGGTCGCCGTGGTGCTTTCGGCGCAGGCGACCGACGCCAGCGTCAACAAAGCCACCGAAGAGCTGTTCAAGACGGTCGACACGCCGGAGAAGATGGTCGCGCTTGGCGAGGCGAAGCTCAAGAATCGCATCAAGACAATCGGCCTCTACAACACCAAGGCGAAGAACGTCATCGCGCTCTCGAAGCTGCTGATCGAGCGCCATAGCGGCGAGGTGCCGAAGGACCGCGACGCGTTGCAGGCCCTTCCCGGAGTCGGGCGCAAGACCGCAAATGTCGTGCTCAACATCGCCTTCGGCGAGCCGACCATCGCGGTCGACACCCACGTCTTCCGCGTCGGCAACCGCACCGGGCTCGCGCCGGGCAGCACGCCGGACGAGGTCGAGGCCGGATTGCTGAGGAAAGTGCCGGACGCCTATCGCCGCCATGCCCATCATTGGCTGATCCTGCATGGACGCTACGTCTGCACCGCGCGCCTGCCCGACTGCCCGCGCTGCGTCGTACGCGATCTCTGCCGCTTCAAGGAAAAGACGGCTTAGGTCTCAGGGCGTCCGCTGCACCATAGACACGGGGACACCGTCGCAGCCGCCTGTAGTCGCGAGGTCGGCGTTGCGATCGCGGACCTCGAAGTGCCGGACCTTGAGGACCGCGCCGTCGCGATAGAAGAAAAGATTCAGCGTGCAGGCCTGCGTGCCGTACTGCCAGATCTGCGCCGGGCCGTCGCGCCGGACGAAGGCCGGGCGGCCGAGCAACCCTTCGACGTCGCGCGAGAGAAGGCCGACCAGCACTGGCATCTCACCGGGCTTTGCATTGGCGCTCGGCGACGAACCCGGCGGGCCTTGCCAGATCGGCGGCGCGGAGGGCGGCGCTGACGACGACGTAGCGCTGGTTCGACTCGCAGGCGGCGGCGAGCAAGCCGCAACGGCAAGCAACGCCAACAGGCTAAGGCGACCCGCCCACGACATGCTTTCCCCCCGATACCCCGCCTAGCTGGTCGACGCTCCCCCGCTTGAGACCAGCTGCACGTCTCCCGTAACCTCGCCGCCGCGCTCGACCTCCAGCTGGCCGTAGCGAACCGTACCTGTCACCTTGCCCGTCGCACGGACCAGCAGGCGACTGCGCACGCTCAGAGTGCCGTCGAAGGAGCCGTTGATATCGGCCTCGTCGATCTCGGCCTTGCCCTTGAAATGGCCGGTCGAGGAGATCTCGATCGCATGGCTGTTGGAAAGCGTCGCCTCGACGCGTCCTTCCACTACCAGCACGTCGCAGGAGGTGATCTCGCCAGAGAGAATAATGTCGCGGCCGACAGTCAGCCGCTTGGTTTCGCCATCCGACTTCTTCGCAGCCGGCTCGGGGCGGCGCGGCGGGCCGGGAATATCGACCACGCGCTTCGGCACTTCGGGGTTGGAAACGGGAGCGGGGGGCTTCTGCTGAGTCATCGAGGCACCTCTGGCGGCAAGATCGTCAGTCGCCGGCGTCGAGGCCGGTGTGAGGCCGGCGGGTTGATCCTTGGCGGTTCCGTCATCGCCGCCCTTCTTCTTGAAGAACATAGGAGGAGGTCCCGGTTGGTCCTAAGCGCAACGGTTCTATACCAGATCACCCTCTGTACTGCACCCGGATATCTGGACACAAGGTAGGAGTTAAGCGGCCAGCCTGAACGCGCTCTGATCCCAAGCGGTTCTGGCGTCGTTTGGACTTCGGTAGTCGTTCTTTGCGATCAGCCACTGGGCA
>VGEO01000167.1 GCA_016869275.1 Alphaproteobacteria bacterium
GCAGCCATTTGGCCATCGCGCTCGCATCGAGAAACGCCCGATAGACCTTATCCGGGGCGGCGCGGAGCACGCCATGGAGGCGAACGGTGTTCGTGGGCATACGATTTTCCTACCACTGGTCGAAAGTTCCGGAGCGCCTGTCCGTGCCAATATTAGACCGCACCGAGGCGGGCGAGATAGGCGGCTTCGACCCGCTCGCGGGTGGCCGTCAGTTTGGCGGCGAGGGTATCGATGTCGGGCAGCCCGACCCCGGTCGCGAGGGCACGCTTGAGGCCATCGAGCGCACTCGCCTGATCGAACGGCCCGCCGGTCGTGAGCCGCAGGATCGCTTGCACGTCATAGAGAAGTCGCGTCGCGTCGGCGAGCGCAGCCGCTTCATCGACCGGCAATAATCCGGCCGAGCCCAACTTTTCGTAGATCGCGGCGGTGCTGCCGCCGACCACGGCGGGATGGTCGGCGGCGTGCGCGAGCAGGAGGTACTGGCACAGAAACTCGGCATCGACGAGCCCGCCTGGTCCGTACTTGATGTCCCAGAGCCCGTCGCCGCGGTGCTCCCGGGCGATCCGCTCGCGCATTGAGTGCACTTCGTTTCTTAGCTTGCTAACGTCTCGTTTTTGCGCCAGCACCCCGGCAATGACGGCGGCAAGTTTGGCCGTGAACGGCGGCGGCGCGGCGACGACGCGGGCGCGCGAGAGCGCCATGTGCTCCCAGGTCCAGGCTTCGGACGTGAGGTAACGCTGGAAGGCGCCGGCTTCGCTTGCGATGGCGCCTTTGGCGCCCGCCGGGCGTAGCCGCACGTCGACGGTGTAGAGGCGGCCGGCGGCGGTGAGCGTGGTGATCGCGGTGATGAGGCGCTGGCTCAAGCGGCCGTAGTACTGGCTGACGGCGAGCGGCTGGGTGCCGTCGGAGGCGGTCACCGCTTCGGGGGCGTCGTAGACGAAAACGAGATCGAGGTCGGAGGCCGGCGTCAATTCGCGGCTGCCGAGCTTGCCGTAGCCGATCACGGCGAACGCGCCGCCGGGGACGCGGCCGTGGCGTGCGGCGATCTGCGCGCCGACCGCGTCGACCAGGGCGGTCACCAGAACATCGGCTAAGTCGCTCAACGATCCGGCCGCGACCGACGGGGCGACGGTGCGCCGCAGCATCTGCACGCCGACCTGGAATTGCCGCTCGTTGGCGAAGCGGCGGCAGAAATCGAGCACGTCCTCGAAGTCGCGCGCCTGAGCGAGGATCGCTCCGAGGTCGTGCCGGAGTTCGGCCTTGGCCGGGAGGGCCTCGAAGAAGCCGGCGCTCAACACCACGTCCAAGAGCGAGGCGGTGCGGGCCAGTTCATCGGCGAGGCGTGGCGCGGTGCCCATGATCTCGGCGACCAGCGTCAACAAATGCGGGTTCTCGTAGAACAACGAGAATAGCTGGACGCCGGCCGGAAGCTTGCTCAAGAACTCGTCGAACCGGGCGAGCGCCGCGTCGGGGTCGGCGGTCGCCGCCAGCGCTTCCAAGAGCCGCGGCATCAGCGCCGTCAGCAGTTCGCGCGCGCGCACCGTGCGGGTGGCGTGAAAGCGGCCGTGGTGCCAGCTCCGAATCCGCTCCGCGACCATCGCCGGTTGGCGGAACCCGAGCTTGACGAGCGTCGCGATCGTATCGGGATCGTCGCCCGTGCCGGTGAAGACGAGGCTCCCGGTCTCGGACCCGAGCGGCGGCGCGTGCTCGAACAACCGACCGTAGTGACCGACGACGGTGGCGAAGGTACCTTCGAGCGCAGCGGCGAACGCCGCCATGTCGGCGTAGCCCAGGAACGCGGCGATCCGCGCGAGCTCGGCCGGTTCCTTGGGCAGCGAGTGGGTCTGCTCGTCGTTCATCATCTGCAAGCGGTGTTCGACCCGGCGCAGGAACGCGTAGGCGGCGCAGAGTTCGGCGCATACAGTGCGGTCGATGCGCCGGGCGGCGGCGAGCGCATTCAAACCGCTCACCGTGTCGCGGGTCCTGAGCCGGGGGTCGCGCCCCCCAGCGATCAACTGCTGGGTCTGGACGAAGAACTCGATTTCGCGGATGCCGCCGCGGCCGAGCTTGATGTTGTGGCCGGCGATCGAGACATCGGCGTGGCCGTGGTGGGCGTGAATCTGGCGCTTGATCGAATGAATATCGGCGATGGCGGCGAAGTCCAGGTGCTTGCGCCACACGAACGGGCCGATGCGCTTGAGGAAGGTGGCACCGGCGGCGATGTCGCCGGCGATCGGCCGCGCCTTGATGAAGGCGGCGCGCTCCCAATTTTGGCCGACGCTTTCGTAGTAGTGCTCGGCCGCGGCCATCGAGATCGCGATCGGGGTCGCGCCGGCATCGGGGCGCAACCGCAAGTCGGTGCGGAACACGTAGCCGTCGGCGGTCCGTTCCTGGAGCGTCCGCACCAGGCGCTTGGTGATGTCGATCGCCAAATCATGGACCGAAGCCAGGCCGCGGTAGTCGATCGCGTCGGGTTCGAACAGCACGATCAAGTCGACGTCGCTCGAATAGTTGAGCTCGCGCGCGCCGAGCTTTCCCATGCCGAGGACGACGAAGCCCGATCCCCGGGCCGGGTCGTCCGCGTCGGCGAGGACGAGGTGCCCGGCAGCGGCGCGCTCGGCGAGCCAGAAGCGGACCGCGGCGTCGGTCGTTTTTTCGGCGATGTCGGCGAGGGTCGCGGTGACGCGGGCGAGTGGCCACGTGCCGGCGATGTCGGCCAGTGCCGCGACCAACGCGGTGCGGGCGCGCGCGATGCGGAGCGCGCGCATTAGCTCGGCCGCGTTTTCGGGCATTGGCGCGGCCGGCGGCAACGCGTCGAAAACGCGCGCGATCGTCGCATCGGCACCGGCTTCGATCAGGTCGGCGAAGAACGAGGGATCGCGGAGAATGAGGCCCGTCAAATAAGGGCTGTGCGCGAACACGCCCTCGACCAACGCCCGGCCGCGTGGCTCGCGGGCGAATGCGTGAATGCGCGGGAGTGCGTCCGGATGCTGGGCGGCGTCGGTTTCCTCGCGCAGGCGGCGGTAGCCCAACTCGACCGCCGACCGGTCCTCGATCCGGGGCAGCGGTACGTCGCCATCGAGCAGGGAATATTTCGTCATTCCATTGGGTTAGCCCAGTCGGCCGAAGCGCGCAACCGGCCCGCGCGCGAGCCGGGGCGGGGGCAAGCCGGGATGTTATAAAGGGACATGCGCACCGTCGGGCCCGCCACCGCGTTCCTCGTCAAGGCCGTCGTCGTTCTGGTCGCTGTCGTCGTCGTGGCGGCGGCGGGTCTGGCTTGGCGTCTTTCGACCGGTCCGCTCGCGCTCGGGTTCCTGACGCCGTACCTCGAAGAAGCGCTCAACCTCGACACGCGCGCGCGCTATCGCGTCGCCGTGAACGAGACCATCCTTACTTGGGGCGGCTGGCAGCGCACCCTCGACATCCGCGGCCGCGGTCTCAAGGTCGTGACCGCCGCCGGCGACGTGGCGCTCGCGCTACCCGAAGTCGCGGTCTCGCTCTCGAGTGCCGGTCTCTTGAGCGGACGGCTCGATCCGACCGGGATCGACGTCTTCGGCGCCGACGTGCGCGTGCTGCGCTTGAGCGACGGATCGTTGAGCCTCGGTCTCGGTTCGCCCGACACCGCGCCGCAATCCGGGCGCGACGATGCGATCGCGGTCTTCATCACCGACTTCCTCGCTTCCGAACCCGGGACCCGCTTCGCGAGCCTGCGCCGGATCAGCATCGTCAATTCGGGGCTGACCGTGGTCGACCGCACCGACGGTACGGTGTGGCGCGCCCCCAATCTCAACCTGGTACTGCAGCGCGTCGGCCAGCAGCTGCGCGGCGAAGCCGACTTCGACCTCGCGCTCGACGGTCGCCGGGTACCGATCGCCGGGCGCGGCAGCTACGACAGCGCGACCGGAACCGGGCGCGCCACCGCGACCTTCGGCGAAGTCGTTCCGGCGCGG
>VGEO01000168.1 GCA_016869275.1 Alphaproteobacteria bacterium
TCGAAAGCGCGCCGCCGCCGATGAGCGAGCAAGAAGCGCCGGCCGGCGAGACCAAGCCCGCGCGTAAAGGGTGGTGGCGGCGCGCGTTCGAGTGACGCGCGACCACCCCGCGGGTGGCCCGCGCACAAAGTCGTGGATAGGAGGGACTTGGCCTGCGGCCGGCCCGGCCATGACGTCGACGACGTAAATGCCAGGAGGACTTCCCTCGCCGACTATTTTAACCGAGCCAGGCGTTCAAGCGCCGCGCCGCTTCGGTCGCCGTCGCGGTGGTGCCGGCGAAACAGAAGCGCACGAACCTGCGGCCGCGGTCCTTGTCGAAGTCGACTCCGGGCGTCGCCGCGACCCCGGTCTCGGCCAGCATGCGCCGGCAAAACTCGGTCGAATCGTTGGTGAGATTGGCGACGTCGGCATAGAGGTAAAACGCGCCATCGGCGGGCGCGAAACGATCGATCCCGGCCTTTGGCAACTCACCGAGCAGGATCGCCCGGTTGGCGGCATAACGCGCGATGTTGGCTTCGAGCTCGTCCCGGCAATCGAAGGCCGCCAGCGCCGCACGCTGCGAGAGCGCGGTCGGCGAGATAAAGACGTTCTGCGCCAAGCACTCGACCGATCGCATCAGCGCGCTCGGCACCACCATCCAGCCTAAGCGCCAGCCGGTCATGCAGAAGTACTTCGAGAAGCTGTTGATGACGATGGCATCGTCCGTTGACGCCAGCACGGTTTCGGCCCGGCGCTCGTAGGTGAGGCCGTGGTAGATCTCGTCCGAAATGAAACGGATGCCGCGCGCGTGGCAATAGTCGATCAGACGCTGGAGTTCTGGTCCGGTCACCATGGTCCCGGTCGGATTGGCCGGACTCGCGATCAGGAGCCCGTCGATCGGGCCTTTCACGCGACCCAGGAGTTCGGGCGTCAGTTGGTAACGGTGTTCGGCCTCGCTCGGCAGAATCACGGGCTCGAGACCGAGACCGGTCAGGATGTTGTGGTAGGCGGGATAGCCGGGCGCCGCGAGCGCGATGCGGTCCCCGGCATCGAACGCGGCCAGGAACGCGAGCACGAAGCCGCCCGACGATCCCGCGGTCACGACCACCCGCGCCGGATCCAGGGCGATCCCATAAGTGGCTCGGTAGTGACGCGCGATCGCGGCGCGGAGTTCGGGGATTCCCAACGCCTCGGTGTAGCCCAGGGGCGCGGTGGATAAAAGCCGGCCCGCCGCTTCGATCACGGCGCGGGGCGCGCCGGTCGAGGGTTCGCCGATCTCGAGGTGGAGGACGTCGGCGCCGGCGGCGGCGCGCGCGTTCGCCGCCTTCAGCACCTCCATCGCATAGAACGGCGGCACGGTGCCGCGGCACGAGACTTTGAGGACCACGCGGCGTTCTCCGATGGTTACGGGGCGAGCTGGAGGCCCGAGCCGCGATAGTCGGACGCGAAAAAACAGCCGCCGCTCGCGCGACCGAGGCCCTTGGGGCACGAGAGCGCGTTGACGAACCCGATCGGGCCGAACTCGGCGAGCGCGTGGCCGCGGCGCGCCAGTGCAGCGCCCCCCTTATGCCCGGGCTCGACCAGGACGCGATCCGGACGACCGGCGTGCAACAGCCGCGGCGCTTCCAACGCTTCGACGATCGAGCGTTTGCCGGCGACGACCGCGATACCGGTCTGCACCATCGCCGCCGGCGCACCGATCCGTCCGGTGGCGGCCGCCGCGAACACGATCTGGTCGGGTGCATTCTGAATGACCAGCATCGGACCGAGATAAGCGGCGAACGCCTCGGCATCGGCGGCGACGGCGGGAATGATCCCGGTGACCGGGTCCCACCAGCCGATCCCGAACGTCCGGCCCATCGTCAAGATGCACGCAACCGCCGAACCGTCATTGTCGGCGACGACAAAGCTCGAGGCGCCGTCGGCACCGAGGTAAGGCGCCGGCGTCACGGCGTCGCCTCCGGCCCCTACCCGCCCGACATGCGCGTCGGGATCGTAGTTCTGCATCAGCGCGTGGGCGCGGAAGCTCGAAATCTGGCGCGAACCGCCCTCGACGTTGCCGACGTCGTCATAGGCACGCAGCGACGATTCGGCGAGCAAGTGCGGAATCTCGTCCGCTGTCGCCTTGGCATAGCGGTCGCCGTCGGCCAGCATCGCCCACATCTGCGCGGCGATCAGGCCGCCGTTCACCGGCAGCGGCGCCGTCGCGACGGTGTAGGTGCCGAGCTTCACTTTCGCCGCCTCGCGCCAGACCGGGACGTAGTCGCGCATGTCGGTCATGGTGATGCCGCCGCCGGCGCGCCCGGCAGCATCGACGTACTGGCGCGCGAGGAAGCCGTTGTAGAGATCGCCGCCGCCGCGCGCCTTGATCACGCCCAGGCTCGACGAAAGTTCGACCTGCGCCAGCCCATCGCCCTCGGCGATCGGCCGCCCGTCGAGGCGCGCGAAGACCCGGCGCAGGCCGGCGCCAGCTTGGGTCGGCACGACCGCGGCGATATTGCGCGCAAGCGTCCGCGACACCGGCCGGCCGACGCGGGCCGCATCCTCGGCCGGCTCGACCAGCCGTGCCCAAGGCAATCGGCCGTAACGGGCGTGAAGCGCGGCAAGGCCGCGCACCAGACCTGGAACCGCGACCGGTCCGCCGGCAGCAGCGCGTCGCGGCAGGAACTCGAGGGTTTCGGCGGCGCCGGTCGGTCCGTCGAATACCGCGCAGATGCCGCCGCCGCCCAGGCTCGCGGCCGCGCCCTGCGTGACCGTCATCGTCAGCGCCAGCGCGACCGCGGCGTCGGCGGCACTCGCCTTGGCGGCCAGGATGTCGCGCGCGACCGATGCCGCGTAGGGATCGTCGGCGGCGACGCCGGCCTGGGCCTCGGCAGCGAGCCGACTTTTCGCGCCGGTGCCCGCGCTCTGGCCGCAGCCCGCCAGCACGAACGCCGCAACCAGCCATAGTGCAACAACGCTGCGTTGACGGAACGTCGGCGCAACCCTAGTTTCACTGTTACTCACGGAGAAACGTACCTTGTCGATTATTGCCCGGCGTCTCATGACTTCGGCACTCGCAGCGGTGCTGGCCCTCGCGCCGGCCGCGGCCAACGCACGCTTCGTCCGCGACGCCGAGATCGAAAATATCATCCGCTCCTACGCTGCGCCACTTTTCCGCGCGGGCGGCCTCGATACCGAGGCGGTCGACGTTTACCTCATCAACGATTCGCGGATCAACGCCTTTGTCGCCGGCGGCCAGCGCATCTTCCTCCACACCGGCCTCCTGATGTCGGCGACCCACCCCAATCAGGTGATCGGCGTGATCGCCCACGAGACCGGTCACATCGTCGGCGGCCACTTGGCGCGGACCCAGGACGCGCTCCGCAACGCGACCGCGACCGCGATCATCGCCATGGCGCTGGGTGCCGCCGCCGCCATCGCCGGCGGGTCGGGCGGCGCGGTGGCCGGCGGGATCGCCGGCGGTACCCAGGTGGCGCAAAGCTCGTTCCTGCTCTATTCGCGAACCCAGGAGGCGGCGGCCGACCAATCGGCGGTCAAGCTGTTGAATGCGACCGGACAGTCTTCGCGCGGGCTCTACGACTTTCTCGACAAGTTGGCCGGCCAGGAAGCGCTTGCGACCAATCGCCAGGATCCCTACATCCGCACGCATCCGCTTGCGCGCGAGCGCGTCGACCTGTTGCGCGACCAACTGAAGCAGTCGCCGTACACCGACGCCGCGACCGATGACCAGACGATGGCACTGTTCGCGCGCATGCAGGCCAAACTCCGCGGATTCCTCGAACCGCCGAGCCGGACGCTGGCCCGCTACAAGACCGACGACGGCAGCCTGCCCGCTCGTTACGCACGGGCCATCGCCTACCACCAGGGCAAGGACTCGACCAAGGCGGTGGCGGAAGTC
>VGEO01000169.1 GCA_016869275.1 Alphaproteobacteria bacterium
ATTAATATTGCAAATGATAGTCACTTGCAAATATCCAATTACGCTACCGGCATCGTCCCGCCAACGGATTGATCCAAATCAGGAAAGGGCGGAAAAACGTCCGACCTGCCTAACCTTCGGCGTCGGGACCGGTCGCGAGCGGTAGTTCGGCCGCACGAACCTCGGCCGCGCCGTCCTCGGACTCGTCCAACGCTTCGTTGGAGGCGATCCGCGCTTCGAGCAGGCCGGTCGCCTTGAGCTCGTCGATTCCGGGAAGGTCGTCGACGCTCTTCAAGCTGAAATGCTCGAGGAACGCTTCGGTAGTGCCGTAGGTGACCGGACGCCCCGGCGTCCGCTTGCGGCCGGCGATCTTCGCCCAACCGGCCTCGATCAGGAGATCGAGCGTCCCTCTCGAAATCGACACGCCGCGGATCTCTTCGATCTCGGCCCGGGTCACCGGCTGGTGGTAGGCGACGATCGCCAGCGTCTCGATCGCCGCCTTCGAGAGCCGCCGCGGCTCCTGCTGCACGAATTCGAGCAGGTATTTGAGGTCGGGCGCGGTCCGGAACGTCCACTTGCCGCCGACCTCGACCAGATTGACGCCGCGGTTGGCGTAGCTCCGCATCAGGGCATCGACCACGTCGGCGATCGCCGCCCCCTTGGGCAGTCGCGCCTTCAGCGTCGCTTCGTCGAGCGGTTCGACCGCCGCGAACAGCAGCGCTTCGGCCATCCGAACATAGCTCTGAAACTCGGCGTCGGCCTCGCGTACCGGAACCGGTTCGGAGCCGCCGCTCATCGCACCCTACGCATAACGACCGTCATGGCGTTCGTGTCGCTTTCCTCAAATAGATAGGTCCAAACGCGGCCTGCTGGCGAATGTCGAGTTTGCCTTGGCGCGCGAGTTCGAGCGAGGCCGAGAGCGTCGAGGCAACCGCGGTCCGGCGCGTGAAATCGTCGGCCAGCGCGCCGGGCAGAAAGCGCTCGAGCTCCTGCCAGTCCATCGCCATGCCGATCAGCGCGGTCAGCCGCCGCGTCGCCTGCTCGAAGGTGAACACGATCTTGGGCGTGATCGTCAGCGCGACCGCGCCGGCCTGCGCCTTGTGGTCGGCGTAGGCCTTGAGCAGCTCGAACAGCGAGGCCTCGTAGATCGGCGTCTTGATGACGCGGACGCCCTCGGGCGCACCGCGCGGGAACACGTCGCGTCCCAACAGGATTCCGGCGAACAGCCGTTCGCCGACCTGGCGGAAGGCGTCGAGCCGGCGCAGCCGGAAGGTGAGATCGGCGGCGAGCTCCTCGCCGGTCGGCTCGTCGTCCTCTTCGCCCGGCGGCAGCAGCAGCCGCGATTTCAGGTACGCAAGCCACGCCGCCATCACGAGATAATCGGCGGCGATCTCGATGCGGATGCGCTTAGCTTCGGCGATGAACGCCAGGTACTGCTCGGCGAGCGCCAGGATCGAGATTTTGGTGATGTCGACCTTCTGGGTACGGGCGAGCCCGAGCAGGACGTCGAGCGGCCCCTCGTAGCCGGCGAGATCAACGCGCAGCACCTCGTCGCCGGGAAACGCCGTCGATACGACGTTCGATTCGTCGAGACTGCTCACCGAGAGGCGTCCTGGCTCGAGAAAGGGAGGCCGGAAAAGGCCGTGATTATAGGTGAAAGCGCCGCCCGGACCCAGCCCCAACCGGGCTAGCGGTGGCCGGCCAGGGTGACGACGGCGTCGAACAAGACATCGACCGTCGGCACGAGGATCCAACTCAGCACATCGAGGTCGGTGCCCAGCCGGTTGCCGACGAACGGCAACAAGAACAGGAGCGCGATCAGGATCAAGATGCCCGAGCGCTCGAGCCGGGCCAGCGGCCGCGCCAGCGCGACCGGCAGCACGCCGACCGCGACCCGGCCGCCGTCAAGCGGCGGGATCGGCAGCATGTTGAAGACTGCGAGCAGGAGGTTGATGTAGAGCGCGTGGCTCAGATTGAGCCGGGTCCACTCGACGCCGCCGGGCAGCAGCGGCAGCAGATGAAAAAGGAGCGCGGCGACGAACGCCATCGCCAGGTTGGACGCAGGGCCGGCGGCGGCCACCCACACCATGTCGCGGCGCGGGTGGCGCAGGCGATGAAACGCGACCGGGACCGGCTTGGCGTAGCCGAACACGAAGCGGCCGCCCGACCCGATCAAGAGCAGCGCCGGCAATAGGACCGTCCCGAACCCGTCGATGTGACGGAACGGGTTGAGCGACACACGGCCGCGCCGGTAGGCGGTATCGTCGCCGAAACGCCAAGCAACGAATCCGTGCGCCGCTTCGTGGAGCGTGATCGCCAGCACGATCGGGATCGCCCAGGTCGAGGCCTGGTAGGCGAAACTGGCGGTGTTGAGGTCGGTCAGCATGCGGCTTCGCGCGCCGCCAGCATCCCGGCGAGTTCGAGCGCGGCAGCGTCGCGATAAACCGGTGCCGGCGCGATGCGCGCGGCCCACGACCGGTAATACGCCAAGCGTGCCGCCGGGAGCGCCGGGGTCGTCGCCGCAACCTCCTCCATTTCGCTTAATTTCCCGTTGCAGTGGAGGACGAGGTCGCAACCGGCGGCCAGCGCCTGAGCGGCCCGCGCACCGAGCCCGCCGGCCAGCGCCGCCATCGAGAGATCGTCGCTCATCAAGAGCCCCTTGAATCCGATGACGTCGCGGATGACCCGGTCGATCACGACCGGCGAAAGCGTCGCCGGCCGTGTCGCATCGAACGCTTCGTAGAGCACATGAGCGGTCATCGCCAGCGGCAGCTCGGCGAGCGCCCGAAACGGCGCAAAGTCGGTGGCGGCGAGTTCGGCTCGGCTGGCGCCGACCCGCGGCAGTTCCCGATGGCTGTCAGCGCGGGCGCGGCCGTGCCCAGGGATGTGCTTGATGACCGGCAGCACGCCCCCGGCGATCAGTCCCTCGCTCAACGCGCGGGCGAGCGCCGCCACTGCTTCGGGATCGGCGCCGAAGGCGCGATCGCCGATGATGCCGTGGCTCCCCGGCACCGGGACATCGGCGACCGGCGCGCAATCGACGTCGATGCCGAGCGGAAAAAGATCGGCCGCGATCAACCGGCCGGCGAGCCAGGCGGCGCGCAGCCCGCGCTCGCGGTCGACGCCGTAGAGGGCGCCGATCGCCCCGGCCGCGGGGCGCCTGGGCCAATGCGGCGGCTTCAGGCGCTGGACGCGACCGCCTTCTTCATCGATCAGGATCGGCGTGTCGGAACGCCTGACGCTCGCGCGGAGATCGGCGGTCAAGGCCCGCACCTGATCGGGATCGGCGCAATTCCGCTCGAACAGAATGAAACCGAACGGCTGGGCGCGGCCGAGGAACGCGCGCTCGGGGGCCGTCAGGCTGAGCCCGCCGATCCCGAAGATGGCGGCGCGCGGAAGCTCGGGCTGCGACGTCACGGCCGGACGATCAGGCAGTCCTGCCGGCGTTCTTTGAGATAGTCGCAGAGGCGCGCGGCATCGTCGCGGGTCGCGAAGTTGCCGACCTGAACGCGAAAGACGATGCCCTTGTCGCCGCCCAAATCGGCGCGCGCCACCGCCATCGGCTGACCCGCGAGCACGTCCTTGTGGCGCTCGGCGACCCGGCGCCACCCTTCGTTCGCGGCCGCTTCGCTTTTGAACGAGCCGAGTTGGACGCGAAAGCCGCTCCCCGGCGTTGCCGCTGGCGCGGGCATGGCCGGAGCGGCCGCGACTTGGGTCGCGGGCGCCGTCGGACGGGATACGGTCGCCGGCGGCGGCTGCGCCGCAACGGGAGCGGGCTGGGCGACCGGGGGCGT
>VGEO01000170.1 GCA_016869275.1 Alphaproteobacteria bacterium
CGGCGGCGACAACTATGCCGACGCGCCCGCGGCCTTGGGCGGCGGCGGCGCCCGCATCGCCTGCGGCGTCATCAAATAAGTCGAATAAGTCGCAAAGGCGCACGACGCGACCCCAATTGCGGCCCTGACCGATCGGATGGGTCGTGCGCGCCGCGCCTGCGTGCTAAGTTCCGGCTCCACCGTGCCGGCCCCACCGGCATGCAACGAATCGACACAGGGAGGACCCATGAAACGTCGCTCGTTTATCAAGAAGTCCGTGGTCGCCGGCGCCGCCGCGACCGTCGCCGCCGCCTCGACGCTGGCCGCACCGGCGATCGCGCAAGGCAAGCGCGAACTCAAAATGGTGACGAGCTGGCCCAAGAACCTGCCCGGTCTCGGCACCTCGGCGCAGTGGGCGGCGGACAAGATCACCCAGCTTTCGGGTGGGCGCTTGACCGTCAAGCTGTTCGCGGCCGGCGAGCTGGTGCCGCCGTTCGGCACCTTCGACGCGGTCTCGCAGGGCACCGCCGACATGCACCACTCGGCGCCGTTCCTCTATGTCGGCAAATCGAAGGCGATGGCGTTCTTCTCGACCATTCCGTTCGGCCTGACCTCGACCGAGCTGGTGGCGTGGATGGAGTTCGGCGGTGGCGACGCGCTGTTCGACGAAACATGCGCGCCGTTCAACATCAAGCCGTTCCTGTCCGGCGTGCCCGACTATACCTTCATGGGCTGGCTCAACAAGGAGATCAAGACGGTCGACGACATCAAGGGCCTGAAGTACCGCATGCCCGGGATCGGCGGCGAGGCGCTGAAGCGGCTGGGCGCGACCGTCGTCAACCTGCCGGCCGGCGAACTCCTGCCCGCGCTGCAATCGGGCGCGATCGACGGCACCGAGTGGGCCGGCCCCTACGGCGACATGGGGCTCGGCTTCTTCAAGGCGGCCAAGTTCTACTATTACCCCGGCTTCCACGAACCGGGCACCGGCGTCGACATTGCGGTCAACCTGAACCTGTGGAAGAGCCTCTCGAAAGACGATCAGGAGTTGATCTCGGTGGTGTCGAAAGCCGCCATTACCCGCTGCCATGCCGAGTTCACGGCCGGCAACGGCAAGGCGCTCACGACCCTGATCGAAACGCACAAGGTGCAGATGCGCCGGATTCCCGACGACGTGCTCAAGGCGCTCGCCAAGCACGTCAACGACGCGCTCGAGGAGTTCGGCAACAGCGATCCGGCGACCAAGAAGGTCTACGACAACTTCAAGGCGTTCCGGAAAGAGATGCACGCGTCGGCGCAGATCGGCAACGAGTCCTACCTCGCCGCCCGCCGTCTCGCGCTCGGCTGAGCGTCCGGCCGTACCCCTCCCCACCCTCCCCCTCGCCGAGGGGGAGGGTGATCGTCGCTGAGACCTCCTCCCCCCGGCGAAGCAGGGGGAGGGGTTGCAGAGGGGGTGTAGGCCAAACGGGACAATGATGCGCTTCCTGTCCGCGTTCTGCCGCGCGATCGACGCCGTCAACGAGACGGTCGGCTCGCTCGTCGCCTGGCTCACCGGGATCATGGTCGTCGTCCAGTTCGTGGTCGTGATCATGCGCTACGGCTTTGGCATGGGCTCGATCATGACCCAGGAGTCGATCGTCTACATGTTCGCGATCGTGTTCCTGGCGGCGAGCGGCTTCGCGCTCAAGCACGACGCCCACGTCCGCATCGACATCTTCTACCGCGGCGCGTCGCGCCGGCGGAAAGCCTGGATCGACTTGATCGGCGCGATCGTGTTCGCGCTACCGTTCTGCGTCCTGGTGTGGATCAAGTCCTACCCGATGGTCGCGATCTCGTGGCGCGTGTTCGAGGGTTCGATCAACCCGAGCGGCCTGCCCTACGTCTACATCCTCAAGGGCTTCATTCTCGTGTTTGCGGCGCTCTTGTTCCTGCAGTCGGTGGCGCTCGGCCTGCGCGCGGCGATGGTGCTGGCCGGTCGGACCAACGGCAACAGCCCGGCGGCGTGATGGAGCTCAAGGAAGTCCTCGCCGTCCTGATGTTCGCCGCGACGATCGCGGCGTTGATGGCCGGGTTCCCGGTCGCGCTGACGCTCGCCGGCACCGCGCTCGTCTTCGCCGGGCTCGGCTACGCCTTGGCCGGGTTCGACTTCACCTTCGTCGCCGCGCTGGCCCAGCGCATCTTCGGCACCATGACCAACGAAGTGCTGATCGCGGTGCCGCTGTTCGTGTTCATGGGCGTCATGCTCGAGCGCTCGCGCGTGGCCGAGGACCTCCTGGTGAGCATGGGTCGCCTGTTCGGCACGCTGCGCGGTGGGCTCACGCTGTCGGTCACGGCGGTGGGCGGTCTGCTCGCGGCGTCGACCGGGATCGCGGGGGCGACCGTCGTCACCATGGGCCTGCTCGCGCTCCCGACCATGCTCAAACATCGCTACGACCCGGCGCTCGCGACCGGCACCATCGCTGCGGCCGGGACGCTCGGCCAGATCATCCCGCCCTCGATCGTGCTGGTACTGGTCGCCGACGTGCTCGGCAACGCCTACGTCGCCGCCCAGCGCCAGCAAGGCATCTTCGCGATCGATACGCTGTCGGTGAGCGACCTCTTCGCCGGCGCCCTGCTTCCCGGCCTGATGCTGGTCGGGCTCTACCTCGTCTACCAGGCGGCGATGGCGTGGCTCAAACCCGAATCCTCGCCGGCGATCCCCGAGCCCGAGGCCGGCGTCGAATCGAAGACCCGGGTCGAGGCGGCGTTGACCGCGCTGATCCCGCCGATCCTGCTGATCGTCGCCGTGCTCGGCTCGATCCTGGGCGGTCTCGCCACCGCGACCGAGGCGGCCGCGGTCGGCGGCGTCGGCGCGCTCCTGCTGGCGGGCTTGCGCGTCGAAAGCGGCAAGAGCGGCCTTCCGGTCTACGCCGCGGTCGCCGGCATGGTCGGCTATTTGGTCGCGACCGCGGCGTTCGATCTGCGCCTCGGGCGAACGACGATCGCGGTGCGCGACCAGATCGGCATTGCCATTGCCGCCGTGTGCTGCGCCGGCCTCGCCTGGGGCATCCTCGTCAGCCTGTGGCGCGTCGCCAAGACCCGGGTGCTGATCGAGGTCATGCGCTCGACCACGCTCCTGACCGCCATGGTGTTCCTGATCGTGATCGCGGCCGGCATCTTTTCCACCGTGTTCCGGGGCTTGGGCGGCGACGACCTCGTCCACCGCGTGCTGTCGACCCTGCCGGGCGGCGCGGCCGGGGCCTTGTTGCTGGTGATGCTCGTCATCTTCGTGCTCGGCTTCTTCCTGGACGTGGTCGAGATCATCTTCATCGTGCTGCCGGTCGTCGCCCCGGTGCTGTTCGCGCTCAAGATCGACCCGGTGTGGTTGGGCGTCATGGTCGGCCTCAACCTGCAGACCGCGTACCTGACGCCGCCGTTCGGGCTCTCGCTCTTCTTCCTGCGCGGGGTCGCGCCGCCGGAGGTCTCGACCGGCGCGATCTATCGCGGGATTGTGCCGTTCGTCGCGCTGCAGCTTCTGTGCCTGGCGCTGGTCGCGTTGGTGCCGGAGACGGCGACCGGATTGCCGCGACTGTTGTTCGGCGGGTGATCGACACGTGTTGAGCCCTGCCGCAAAACCCGACTAACATGCCGCTCGATCGCCAAACGCGCGCCGCTGGGCGCGCGCCATAACAGGAGGAACTCGATGCCACAACGCGGGGTCGG
>VGEO01000171.1 GCA_016869275.1 Alphaproteobacteria bacterium
TGTTGTGAAGGACGTTGAAGAGCAACGTCAACATCCGGTTCGCCACCTTGTGCCAGAAATAGTGCACGCGCGCGTAAGGCGGCGCCAACAGGCGGCTGCCGATCACGACCTCGGCGTTGTGGCGAAGCACCGGCACCACCAGGCGCGCATAGTCGACCGGGTCGTACTCGAGGTCGGCGTCTTGAAAGAGCACGAAATCGCCGCTCGCTTGCGCCAAACCGGCCTTGACCGCGGCACCCTTGCCGCCGTTCCGCGGCATGCGGATGCAGCGCGCGTAAAGGTCGGCGCGGGTCGCGAGCAACGCCGCGGTGCGATCGGTCGAGCCGTCGTCGATCACGATCACCTCGAGCTCGACGCCGGCGATCTTCTGCTCGGCGATGCGCTCGAGCACCGCGAGAATCGTCGCCTCTTCGTTGTAGGCCGGGATGATGATGCTCAGGCGCGGCATGCGGGCGGGACGAAGAACTCGGGGAAACGATCGGTGGGCGCCGTCCGGCTTATTGAGGAACCGAGCGGGTGGCAACGGCAAAGAGCGAAAGGCCGAAGGGCGGCGGCACCGCCCGTTCGAGCCGACGCAGCATCGGCACCGCGGCGTCGAAGACGCGGACCTGGGCACCGGACGGGCGGGTGCGTCCGAGCACGCGGCTATGCAGCCACCACCCGAGCGCGCCGGCGGCGTTGAAATAGGCGATCGTCGCGACTTCGAGCCCGGCCTCGGCCAAGCGCGCGCCGAGCCCGCACCGATCGTAACGGCGGTGGTGCCCGACGGCGTGGTCGTACGCGCCGTAGAGCGCGGGCAGCGCCGGAACCTTGAGCACGAGGCGGCCGCCTGGCGCCAACGCGCCGCCGAGCGTGCGCAAGAACGCGGCGTCGTCGGCAATGTGCTCGATGACTTCGAGCGCGACGATGGTGTCGAACGATTGCGGCCAGGGATACTGCGTGGCGTCGGCGCAAATCACGGTCGTATTGGCGCGGCCGGCGGTCGCCCGCTCGGTCGCGGCGACGAACGGCGCCTCGATGTCGACCGCGGTCAGGTGCGCCGCGGCGCCGGCGAGCAGGCGCGAGAACGTGCCGATGCCGCAGCCGACCTCGAGGGTGCGGCCGGCGACGAACGGGCGGATGGTGTCGAAAATCCAGCGATTGTAGGCTTCGGCGCCGCCCAGCTGCTCGAGCCAGGCGGCCTGCGCGGTCGGGGCGGCTCGGCGGTCGGTCGCAGCGTTCGTGGGCAACGGCGCTCCAAATGGTGCCAAAACCGATCGCGAATGGTGGGCGCGGCTGGGATCGAACCAGCGACCCCTACGATGTCAACGTAGTGCTCTCCCGCTGAGCTACGCGCCCCCAAATCGGCGAGACCGCAATCGGCGGCGGGCCCATTCATACTGAAAGGGACCCGGTTTGCAAAGCCCGTCGTCGCGTCGCGTTCGCGTCGCGTACGTCGTCGCGGCCGCCGCCTCGCCAAACGAGCGGCTCGTGTTATGATTGCGACCGGGCTTCAGCGTTTCGTTCCCATGGACATTCTCACCCGCGGCAACCTCGGATCGATTAAGCCGTTCGCCGTCCGCGCGCCGCGGCGCCAGACCATGGCGGCGGTGTTCGTGTCGGGGCACAGCGGTGCCGCCTACCTGCCTGAGTTCCTGCGCGACGTGAAGCTCGAGATCGCCGATCTGCGCCGCTCCGAGGACGCCTTCGTCGACGAGCTGTTCGCGGGTGCGCCAGCCGCGGGCGCGCCGCTCCTGATGGCGCACGTGCCGCGCGTCTTTCTCGACCCCAACCGCGAGCCCTACGAGCTCGATCCGACCATGTTCGTCGAGCCGCTGCCCGGCTTCGCCAATTCCGCCTCGCACCGGGTGCTCGGCGGTCTCGGCACCATCGCGCGCGTGGTCTCGAACGGCGCCGTTATCTATCGCCGCCGCCTGCCGCTCGCGCTGGCGCTGCGGCGGATCGAGCGCATCCACAAGCCGTTCCACACCACCTTGGCCGGGTTGATTGCCCGGACGCGCGAGCGCTTCGGCGTCGCGATGATCGTCGACTGCCATTCGATGCCCTCGGTCGGCGGACCGATCGATCAGGACTCGGGCAAGGTGCGTGCCGACATCGTGCTGGGCGACCGCTTCGGGCGGAGTGCCGCCCCTGCCGTCGTCGCGACCGCCGAGCGCGAACTGAAACGCCTGGGCTACCGGGTGTTTCGCAACGCGCCTTACGCCGGCGGTTACATCACCCAGCACTACGGCAAGCCGCGCGAGGGCGTTCATGCCCTGCAAATCGAGCTCAACCGCGCGCTCTACATGAACGAGGACGCGGTGAGCCACGGCCCCGCCTTCGCCAAAGTCCGCGACGATTTGAGCCAGTTGATGGCGACCTTGAAGGCGATCCCGCTCGAGGACCTCGAGCCCCTCAAGCGCGCCGCCGAATAGCCGGCGCTTGCCTCCAAAAAAGAGAGGGCCATCCGTTTCCGGATGGCCCCAAGTTCAGGGAGGAAGTACCCACGAGGGGTCGCAGTATCCACGGTCAACGACCGCAGATGGTCACAATATATAGCGTTTCAAAATTTTTGCAAGCACATTCTAAAAATAATTTTGTTCTTATTTAATGCCTTACGGACCGACTCGCAGGAAACATCCTAACTCGCCTGAGGTAGTAAGTTGCAGAAGGCTCTCTTTTCTTCGGGGTTTCCCGCGTATTCCCGACGCCCACCATCTAGGGTTGTAGTTACTCGTCGAGCACGCGACTTGGCACGCCCTTTGCGACGCAGGCGCGGGGTGCCGATATGCGCGTTACTGGGGTCAAAGGACTGATCTGGGCGTTGCTGGCCGTGATGAGCGCCGGCGCGGCGCAGTTTTCTGCGCCTTCGGTGCATGCCAAGGGTTCGGACGCGGCCGACGACTCGGCCGCCATCTGCCAGGCGGTGGGCGCCGAGGCGGAAAAAAAGTTCCGGTTACCCCCGCAACTTTTGACCGCCATCGGCATGGCCGAGACCGGGCGTTGGAATCCGGAAAACAAGCGCAGCTACGCGTGGCCGTGGACGGTCACTTCGGGCCAGCAATCCTGGTACCTGAAGACCAAGGCGGCGGCGATCGCCAAGGTCGCCGAACTCAAGAAAGCCGGGGTCACGAACATCGATGTCGGCTGTTTCCAGATCAACCTGCGTTATCACCCGAGCGCATTTCGCGATCTCGACGAGGCCTTCGATCCGGTGGCGAACGCGACTTACGCTGCGAAGTTGCTCGCCAGGCTCCGCGACGGGAAAAAATCGTGGACCGACGCGGTCGCCCTCTACCATTCGGCGACGCCGCTCCATGCCGAGCGCTACCGCGCCAAGGTCTACGGGCTCTGGCGCCAGGAGCGCGCGCACGCTGCGAACGACCAAAAGGCGGCGACCGAAGCCGCGGCCGAGGCGCGCCGGCGCCAGGCCGAAGAACGGCGCAAGGAAGTCGAGGCCGAGCGCATGAAAGTCCGGGTCGATCTCGCGCTCGCCAAGGCGCAGCGCGCGTTCGCTCGGGTATCGAGCGCGGCCGCCACCGACTAAGCCACGTTTTCTCGAAATACCCCCACCCTTGCCCGCCCCCTTCAACGGTCCTTCAACGGGGGGGGATATTTAGCGAATCGCGTTCCCTGTCAGGGTCCTGTCAGGGGGGGGGGGGGGGGC
>VGEO01000172.1 GCA_016869275.1 Alphaproteobacteria bacterium
GACGGGCAACTTCTCCCGCTCGGCGGACGACAGGAACATCAGCCAGTCGGCGTTCAGCCGGCGCATCCGGGCGCTCGAGAATTGGCTGGGGGCGGACCTGATCGACCGGTCCCGGTTCCCGACGACGTTGACCCCGGCGGGCCACGCCTTTTACCGGACCGCGCTCGACGTGGTTCGCGTTCTGCACCGCGAACGCGCCGAGCTCCGCGGCATGGTCAAGCGCGACGAGCGTACGATAACCATTTGCGCCACCCATACCCTCGCCATCCATTTCGCGCCGGGATGGCTGAATGCGGTGCGCCGGATTTCCGGGATCGGCGAGATCAACGTCAAGATGATCGCCGCCGACCTGCACGATTGCGGGCAGGCCCTGATGGAGGGCGCGTGCGATCTGGTGCTCGCCTACAACGCGAATTCGGTCCCGTCCGTGTTCGGCATGGCGCGGTTCGAGGCCGTGACGATCGGGGCGGATGCCATCCTTCCGGTTACCGAACCCGGTGCGCGCGGTCGGCCGCGCCACGCGCTCGCCAAGACCGGCAAAGAGCCCTTCCCCCTGCTTGCCTACGCCGCGAACTCCTATCTGGGTCGGCTCGTCGGCTCGGCGTTGGAAACGTGGGACCTTGCGCGGCGCTCACGCCCCTCGTTCGAAAGCGCTCTGGTCGAGGCCCTCAAGGGCATGGCGCTCGCCGGACAAGGGGTCGCGTGGCTGCCGCGTGCGGCCGTCGCAGCGGACCTCGCGGCCAAACGACTAGTCCCCTGCTGCGCGGGCGACGAATTCACGCTGAACGTCGACATCCGCGCCTTTCGCCGGGCCGAGCGCGAGCGGTCGGTCGTCGAGCATGTCTGGCGGGAACTGGCCGCATCGCCCACAAACGATGCATTTTCTGCATAAGCATTGTGCAATCGGAATTTCAATCCGCCGGGTCCGAGGAATAGCGTGACGACGGTTGTCACCTTGATGGCGGTTTCCCGATGCTTCTCGCTCCTTTCGCCAAAGTCAGCCTCTCGCATGCGCCGACGCCGCTCGAACCGCTCGACCGGCTGCGCCGCGTCCTCGGCGGCCCGCGCCTCTGGATCAAGCGCGACGACTGCACGGGCCTCGCACAGGGCGGCAACAAGGCCCGCAAGCTGGAGTTCCTCGTCGCCGACGCGCTCGCGAAGGGCTGCGACACGCTGATAACCCCCGGTGCCGTCCAATCGAACCACGTCCGCATGACCGCCGCGGCGGCCGCGCGCTTCGGCCTCAAGGCGCATGCGGTGCTCGAGCGGCGCGTCACGGCGACCGACCCGGATTACGAGGAGAACGGCAACGTCCTCCTCGACGAGTTGTTCGGATGCCCGCGCTCCTACGTGCCGAGCGGCAGCGACGTCGCGGCCGCCTGCGCCGACGTCGCAAAAGGCCTGGCCGCCAAGGGCGCCAAACCCTACGTGATCCCGGGCGGCGGCTCCAATCCGGTCGGCGCGCTCGGCTACGTCGCCTGCGCGATCGAATTGGCCGACCAGGCGAAGGCGCTCGGCATCGGCGTGACGCGCGTCGTGCACGGCACCGGCAGCTCGGGCACGCAAGCCGGGCTCGTGGCCGGCTTCGCGGCGATGAAAAGCGCCGTCGAAGTGTTCGGCATCTCGGTCCGCCACCCGCGCAAGAAGCAGGAAGACATGGTCTACGACCTCGCCTGCCGCACGGCGGACCATCTCGGGAAGTCCGGGATCGTCGAGCGCGCGCGCGTCGTCGCGGACGACGCCTATGTCGGGCCGGGGTACGGCCAGCCGACGCCCGGGATGATCGACGCGGTGACGATGCTCGCGCGGACCGAAGGCATCCTTCTCGACCCGGTCTACAGCGGCAAGGCGATGGCGGGCCTGATCGACCATGTCCGCAAGGGCACGTTCCGGGACGACGAAAATGTCGTCTTCCTGCATACCGGGGGCGCCACGTCGCTGTTCGGCTACAAGAGCCTGTTCTTCCGCGAAGCCGCCTGACGTGACGGCCGGACCGACCGCGCGGGAGATCGCGCGCCGCTGCGCGAGCGGCAAGACGTCGAGCCGTTCAGTCGTCCGGGATTGCCTCGACGCCATCGCGGCGGAGAACGGGAAACTGCACGCGTTCGTCGAGGTCTTCGCGGAAAAAGCGATGCGCCGCGCCGAGGAACTCGACCGGCATCTCGCCGCATCGGGACCGGTCGGGCCGCTCCACGGCGTGCCGGTCGCGGTCAAGGACCTCGCGGCGTTCGACGGCCGTTCGCCGGGCTTCGGCTCGAAATGCTACCCGGCCGTGCCGGGCGCGGGCACGGCGCCGGCGATCCGGCGCCTGGTCGAGGCCGGCGCCGTCGTCGTCGGCATGACGCACATGGTCGAGTTCGCGTTCGGCGGCTGGGGCACCAATCACGCGATGGGCACGCCGTGGAATCCGGTCGACCGCACCGTGCATCGCGTTCCCGGCGGTTCGAGCAGCGGCTCGGCCGTCGCGGTCGCGGCCGGCCTGGTTCCCGCCGCCGTCGGCTCGGACACGGGCGGGTCGATCCGCATCCCGGCGTCGCTCTGCGGCATCGTCGGTTTCAAGCCGAGTTTCGGCCGCATCCCGCTCGAAGGGACCGCGCCGCTCGGCCCGGCCTTCGACACGCTCGGCCCGATCGTGCGCGACGTCGGGGATGCGCGCCTGCTGTTCGAGGTGATGGCCGGGCTTCCCGTGACGGAACCCGCACCGGTGAAGGCGCTGCGCATCGGCGTGCCGGACGAACGCCATCTCGAACCCTGCGACCCGGACATCCTCGGGAACTACCGGCGCTCGGTCGGCGCGCTTCGCGAGGCGAGACATGAAACCGTCGCGATCGACCTGCCCGAGGCGCTGACGGAATATCAGGCGCTTTGCGGCGCTGTCGTCGGCTACGAGGCCTATCGCCATCACCGGGCGGTCGCCGAGGATCCGGCGACCCCGCTGGATCCGCATGTGCGGCAGCGCCTGTCGGCCGGCCGCGAAATCGACGCGGCCCGGCATGCGGATCTGATGAGGCGACGCGAACGCGATATCGCCGCGTTCAAGGCGATCGGCGGCGCGTTCGACGTGATCGTGTTGCCGAGCACGCCCCTGCCCGCGATCCCCGTCGACGCCGTCGACGAGACGACGATCCCGATGTCGCGCTACACCCGGATCGGCAACTGGCTCGACCTCTGCGCGATCGGCGTCCCGAATGGCGTCACCGCGTCGGTTCTTCCGACCGGTTTCCAGCTTATGGCGCTGTCCGGCAACGACGTGCGGTTGCTCGATTGCGCTGAGTACGTCGCCGGGACCACCGGCACATGATCGCGTGGCGGCACCCGTTCGCTCAGGGAGCCTGAAATCCGCGCCGGGTTCTGCGGCCGAATGCCGACGTGGTCTGAGACCTCAAAACCGGATCGTTCTTGGTTAGAGTGGCCTGCCCTGAATTCCGTAGAGACATAATTTGTCTTATCAAAAGCCCAGTTCGAATCCCTCTCCCCGCTCGCCGAAGCGATTGGAGAAGCAACCAGTGATCGGCCCCCATCGAGTGGTCCAGATGGAATGTTAGTTCAGAGTTGGCCGTTGCGCTAGTTGGAGCGTGGCCGGCGAAGCCGATCGGCGTAGCGCAGCCGGCCATGCGGCGAATGCAGGCACGAA
>VGEO01000173.1 GCA_016869275.1 Alphaproteobacteria bacterium
CCGCGGCCGAGGCGCGCTGGTGGCAGGCCGCCGGCGCGACCCACGTCTCGCTCCACACCATGGACGCCGGGCTCGCGGCCCCGGCCGAGCATGTCGCCGCGGCGACCCAGTTCCTCGAGGCGTTCACGCACGGTTAAAAGGTTTGCTACGACGGCCGCGAGTGCGCGACAATTGTACGAAAGTCCGCTCCAACGCCGAGCCGAGGGAGGGCACGATGGCTGCAGCCAAGAAAGAAATGCTCGAGCTGTTCAGGCGCGAGCTCGAGCTTTGCAAGGTGCGCAAAGGCGAAACCGTCGCGGTCCTGTCGGTCGGCGACTCGCTTCGCGACTACGCGACCGCATTCCTCGCCGCCGCCAGGCAGTTGGGCGCCACCGCGCTCGACGTCAACCTCGAGGGCAAGTCGACCTCGGTCGGCGATCGCATGAAAGAATTCGGCCGCAATCCTCTCGCCGATAATCCCAAGGCGATGGCGAAGCTGAAAAACGCGGACATGGTGGTCGACCTCTTGGTCGCCTCGTTCTCGGCGCAAGAACTCGAGATTCGTGCGGCCGGCGCGCGCATGCTCCTGGTGTGCGAGGACTTCGAGACTCTGAAACGCCTGTCGCCTACGCCCGCGCTACGCGACCGCACCGAGGCGGCGCTCAGGCGCCTGCACAAAGCCAAGACGTTCCGCTTCACCAATCTGGTCGGCACCGACGTCACCTACGAATTCGACGGCAAGTACCGGCCGCTCATGGAGTACGGCTACGTCGCCGAGCCGGGACGATGGGACCACTGGCCGGCCGGCCTGGTCGCCAACTGCGCCCGCGACGGCGCCGTCAACGGCCGCGTCGTCATGAACGAGGGCGACATCGTCTATCCGCGCATGGAGTTCTTGGCGACACCGGTCGAGTTCGTGATCGAGAGAGGCGCGGTAACCCGCATCAAGGGCGGTAAGGAAGCCGACGATCTTCGCCGTTGGATGGATGGCTACAAGGACCCGCGCGCCTATGCAGTCTCGCACATCGGCTGGGGCACGCACACCGGCGCCGAGTGGTCGCTCAAGGGCATCGGCATGGACGGCCGATCCTACTACGGCAACGTCCTGTTTTCGCTCGGCCCCAACGTCGAGTTCGGCGGAACCAACGACACCGCATGCCATCTCGATCTGCCGATGCGCGGCTGTTCGGCGTGGCTGGACGGCGAGCGCATCATCGCCAACGGCCGCTTGCTTCCCGACGATCTGCGCGCGGTCGGGTTCTAGCAGGCTTGGCTACATCACAACCCTGGGGAGGGCACCATGACGACTGGCGAGACGGCGATCTTCAAGAGCCAGGGCTTCGGACAAACGATGGGGATCGGAGAAGCGCCAGCCCTAGTCGTGGTCGACTTCGTCGTCGCGTTCGACGATCCCAAGGTGTTCGGCGGCGGCAATATCCATCCCGCGGTCGAGCAAACGGTCGCGTTACTGGCGTTCTTCCGCGAGCGCCGGTTGCCGATCGCCTTCACCCGCTACGTTTTCGCCGAGGACGGGTCAGACGGCAATCTACTGACCGCCAAGGTTCCGAACCTCAAGATCCTGACCGAAGGCAATCCGCTCGGGCACGTCGTTCCTGAGCTCACGCCGCGCGCGGGCGAATTGATCGTGCGCAAGCGCAACGCCTCCGCGTTCTTTCAAACCGACTTCTCGAGTTGGCTAGCGCGCCATCGCGTCGATACGCTTGTCGTGACCGGCGCGGTCACCTCGGGTTGCGTGCGTGCGACGGTCGTCGACGCTTTGGGTTACGGTTACCGTCCGATCGTGGTGACCGACTGCGTCGGCGATCGCGCGATCGCGCCGCACGACGCCAGCTTGTTCGACATGGGGCAGAAGTACGCTGATCTCTATACGCGCGATCAATTGATCGATGCGCTGCGGACCCGCCAGGCGCGGGCGGCCGAATAATCCCCGGCGCTTAGAACAGTGTCAGCAGCACGTCGCCGCCTTCGTAGATCATGGCGAGAGCGACGTAGAGGATGACGAGGAAACCGACGTAGCCGAGCCACGGGTGGCGGCCGAGCAGGCGGGCGATGAACGAGGCGGCGAGCCCCATCAGCGCGACCGACAGCACCAGACCGAACACCAGCACCCAGAGGTGATCGCGCGCGGCGCCGGCGACGCCCAGCACGTTGTCGAGCGACATCGTGATATCGGCGACGATGATCTGCCACACCGCTTCGCGGAAGGTTTTGGTCGGGCCTTCGGCCGCCGGGGCGCCTGCAGCGTGGTCGACCTCGACGCTCCCGAAGTCGCCCGAGCGCAGCTCGCGCCACAGCTTCCACGCGACCCACAACAGTAGGATGCCGCCCGCGAACAGCAGGCCGACCACTTTCATCAGCTGGGTCGTGAACAGCGCAAATACGATGCGGAACACGGTCGCGCCGACGATGCCGATGATGATCGCGCGCCGGCGCAGCGTCGGCGGCAGGCTCGCGGCCGCCATCCCGACCACGATCGCGTTGTCGCCGGCGAGCGCGATGTCGATCGCGATCACCTGCACCAGGGCCAGCATCGCCTCGGGGGAAAACAACTCGCTCAGCAAACGGGGGCCTTCGCGTCGGAGGGAGGGTGGATCATCGCGGGGAGTACTCCAGCCTAGATTGGGCGCTGGCGGTCGAACTGCAACCGGTTTTGGGACCGATCGACGCGGGCCTTGGCGGGGTAGGCGCGCGGCGCCGATTCCGTAGCCGAAACAAGGTATTAAGACAAGGACCGCGGGTGGGAATCGGGTACTATCGCGTCCCTTTTGCAACGACCAATACGCCCCACCCCCCTGTGACTTTCGCGCGCAACCTTCGCGACGCTCACCGCGATACCGTCCACGCGCCGGGACTCGGCATCGTTTGTATGATTGCCGGCGGCGCGATCGTCACCTGCTCGGACGGCGTCATCAAGGCGCTGCCGACGAGCCTGCCGACCGGCGAACTCCTGTTCGGGCGCGGCCTGTTCGCGCTCGCGCTGATCGCGGGTCTCGTTTTCTGGCGCGGCGGCGGATGGCGGGCGCTCCGGGTCGAGAGCGTGCCCGGCCAGGCGATTCGCGCCTTCTTGATGACCGCCTCGAGCTTCCTGTTCGTGTTCTCGCTCCGCCACATGCCGCTCGCCGAGGCTACCGTGCTGTTGTTCGTCGCGCCGATCCTGATCACGGCGATGGCGGCGCTGTTCCTGCGCGAAACGGTCGAAATCCACCGCTGGTCGGCGGTCGCGGTCGGATTCGCCGGCGTTGTCCTGGTAGTGCGTCCCGACGCCGGCGCTCTCAACTGGGCGGCGATCTTTGCGCTCTTGGCCGCGTTTGCCGCGGCTGTGCGCGACGTCCTGACCCGGCGCCTCGCCGCCGGCGAATCCTCGATCGCGATTCTCTTCTACACCACCCTCGGCACCACGGTGGCCGGCGGGTTGACGCTGCCGTTCGAGTTCCGTGCGCTCGTCGGACGCGAGATCGCGCTTCTCGCCGCGTCGGGAACGATGGTGGTGTTCGCCCACTTCCTCTTGATCGAGGCCTACCGCTACGCCGAAGCCGCGGCGACCGCGCCCTACAAGTACCTTCAGCTCGTCGTCGCGGCGGTCCTAGGCTACGCGTTCTGGGACGAGGTCCCGGACGCGTGGACCGTCGCCGGC
>VGEO01000174.1 GCA_016869275.1 Alphaproteobacteria bacterium
ACGGAACTGGATCGAGGATCGGCTCGAACGGCACCGCAATCCGACCGGGTTCTTCGACCAGATCCTCACCGACGGCCGGACGCTTCGCGTCAGCGAGCGGCGCACCAAGGACGGCGGCGTGGTCAGCATCTATACCGATATCACCGACCGGGTGCGGATCGAGGAGGAACTGCGGGCGCGGAGCGAATCGCTGATCGAGAGCGAACAACGCTATCGCGGTCTGGTCGACGCGGCGCCCGACGCGATCCTGATCACGTGCGACGCCAAGATCGCGTTCGCGAATGCACGCGCCGCCGCGCTGCTCGGGTACGACGCGGCGGCCGAGCTCGTTGGCGTCGCCGTGCTCGAACTCGTGCACCCCAACTGGCGCGGCGCGGTCGCCGACCGGCAGGCCGACATCGTCGAGTCGGGCGCGGTCCAGAAGCCGCTCGAGCAAAAGCTGCTGCGCCGCGACGGTTCGATCGTCGACGTTGAGGTCGGCGGCAGCCGCGTTACATGGCAGGGCAAGCGCGCGGTGCAGTCGATCGTCCGCGACATCACCGACCGCAAGCGCTTCGAGCGGGCGCTTCGGCAAAGCGAGGAACGGTACCGCACGCTGGTCGAGACCGCGCCCGACCCGATTCTCATCAATCACCGCGGCACGATCGTGTTCGTCAACGAAGCGATGCGGCGGCTGCTGCGGGTTCGAAGCGACGCCGAGATCGTCGGCAGCCGCGCTGACTCGCTCGCGCACCCGGCGTCGCGGGCGCTCACGGAAGCCAGCGCCAAGGCGATCATGCGCGGTGGGCCGCCGCAAACAATCGAGTTCAAGTTGATCTGCCGCGACGGCAGCCTGATCGAGGTCGAAGCTTCGGGCGCACACGTCGCTTGGGAAGGCAATCCGGCGATGCAGGTCATCATGCGCGACGTCACCGAGCGCAAGCGCACCGAGGAAGCGCTACGGCTCACCCAGTTCGCGGTAGACAACGCCGCCAACGCGGTGTTCTGGATCAAGCCCGACGGGCGCTTCGCCTTCGTCAACCGGGCGGCGTGCCGCCTATCGGGGTACGGCCATGTCGAATACAAGACGCTGTCCGTCTTCGACCTCGACCCCGAGCTCGCGCGCGACGAATGGCGGCGGTTGGTCGATCAGGCCCGCCGCAGCCCGACCGCGCCGGTCATCGAACGCCGCCTTCGGACCAAGCAGGGCTTCCTGATCCCGATCGAAATCGTTCTCATCTCGTTCGAGTTCGCCGGCGATTCCTATGTGTTTGCGTTTGCCCGCGACATCGCCGTGCGCAAGGCTGCCGAGGAACGCGCGCGCCGGCACGAAGCCGATCTCGCCCACGTGCTGCGCGCGACCACCGTCGGCGAGATGGCGTCGGCGCTTTCGCAGCAGCTCGAAGGACCGCTCACCTCGCTGACCGAATTCACCCACACCTCGCTCGCGCGGCTGCGCTCGGGCGAGGGCGAGATAGCCGCCGAGCTCGAGCGGGCGACCGCCGCGGCGGCGCAGGCCGCCGGCGTCGTGCGCGGCATCGGCAGCTTCGTCAAGCGATCCGAGCCGACCAAGATCGTCGCCGACGTCAATGCGCTGGTGCGTTCGGCCGTCAACTTAGCGCTGTCGGAGCTCGATGCCAACCGCGTCAACTATCGCCTCGATCTTGCCGAGGACTTGCCGCGGGTCCCACTCGACGCCATTGCGATCGAGCAGGTCGTCCTCAATATCGTGCGCAACGCGATCGATTCGATGAGCGATACGCCCGCGCACGAACGCCGGTTGGTGGTGTGGACCGCGCTCGCGAGCGAGGAAGAGGTCGAGGTCGGCGTCGCCGACAGCGGCCAGGGCTTCTCGTTCGAGGCGCTGGCCAAGATGTTCGATCCGTTCTTCTCGACCAAGGTCGAGCGCATGGGCATGGGTCTTACGATCGCCCGCTCGATCGTCGAGGCGCACCGCGGCCGCCTGTGGGCCGAGCAAAACCCCGACCGCGGCGCCACCTTCCGCCTCGTGTTGCCGATCGTCGCGCGTTAAAACGCTTTTTCCAAGTTCTGAACCGCAGCACCTCGACGGGCTGGCCGGGTCGACGATGGAACACGCGCTAGCCGGGGCCGGCGCACCAGAACTGGTACATCGTCCGGAACGTGAGCGGGTTGTCGCGCTCGAACGCATCCCAGTTGCCGAGATCGACCATCGCCGGATCGCCCGGAAACCGTGCGCGATAGGCCTCGGCGACACCGGCCGGTAGCACTTCGAACCCCAGGAACGTGAGCCCGATGCGGTCGAGAGCGGCGCCAATCGCGGGCAGGGTGAACGGGATTTCCTGCGCCGCCATGAACAAGTCGCGGCAGGTGCTGGCGGTAAAGAAATCGTAAAGAGGCGTGATCGTCCGCGCGGCGTGGTCGGCCGGCAAGGCGCGAAGTGCCGCGCGCGCCGCGCGGATGCCGGTGAGCGTGCGGGGATAGTCGCGAGTGAGGTCCCGTGCGGCGGCGACGTCGCGCCGCGCGTGCGCGGAATAAAGCCCAACGCGCATGTAGCCGCCAGGTGCGAGCAGTCCGGCCAACGTTTGCCAGCCCGCGACCGGATCAGCCAGACACATCAGAACGCCGGACACTTCGATCAGATCGAAGCGCTGCGTCCACGCGCCGAGGCGGGCGATGTCGGCCTGGGCGAAGACGAGATTGGTGAAACCGCGCTCGGTAGCTTGGCGGCTGGCGTAGGCGAGCGACGCGCGGCTCAAGTCGATGGCCGTGATCGCGGCGCCGCTGTAGCGCATCGCCGTTCGTGCCGCGTGCTGGCCGGTTCCGCATCCGGCGATCAAAATTCGGCAGGTTTCGAACCGGCGCGAGTCGGGGCGGCGCGGGAAGAGCGCGCCGACTACCTGGTCGAGCCGCCGCGGGACGTTGACGCCGACCGTGAGCCAGCGCGGGTAGGGATTTTCTTCATACTGCGCGCGTACGGCGTCGCTGGTTGGGGTATCGGCGAGCGGCGTCAGGGTCGGCAACTGTGCTGCGATCGCGCGCTCGGCGATCGGATCATGGATCTGTCGACGCCACAATCGGGCGGAGTAGGGGCCGGGTGGAACGACGGCGGCGAGATCGGTCCAGGCGGAGCGGGCGCGAAGCGGACGGTAGAGCGCGAGCGCGACCAGCCACGGCGCGAACCCTTCGGCCGGGTGCGCGCGCAGGGCTTCGGTTTCCGCCGCTTCGCCCGCGGTCTCTTCGTAGACGTATTCGACGGCGTCGAACTGAAGTGCGAGTGCGGCCGCGAACTCGACCAGCGCGAGCGGCGGATCGACGGCGAGCCGGGGTGCCAGCACGCGGCGGAGCGCGATCGCCAGTCCTTCGAAATCGGCGTCGGCCAAGATCGTCTGCGCGAGGAGCGCCGCCAGCAGCGGCAAGCCGGCCAGCCGGTCGACGTCCTTGTCCGTCAATATACCGCCGTCCGCGACGGCGGCGGCGAGTCGCGCGAATAGCGGTTTGGTGCGAAGCAGGCTTAGACCGGCGTTGGCGAGCGCCTGGTGATCGACGCGGTCGCTG
>VGEO01000175.1 GCA_016869275.1 Alphaproteobacteria bacterium
AGCCCGAATGCGAGATCGAGCCGCTCGTCGCGATCGATGTCGGCGGCGATGACGTCGGTCACGACCTCTCCCAGCGCTTACTCGGTCTTGTAAAGCGTGCGGAACGCGCCGCCCTTGAACGACAACACTTCGAGCACGCGCCGGTCGGCGGTCGGGACCACCAGATCAGCGACGCCGTCGCCGTCGAAATGGGCGATGGTGGCGAGCCCCTGGTATGGGGTGCCCATGGCGTAGTTCGAATAGCCGAGCTGGCGCGCGAGCTCGCGAAGAACGCCGCGCGCGTAGCGGTAAAAGACGATGCTCCCGCCGATGTGCGGCGTTTCGACGAGCGCGAGCCCAGGCCTGTCGTCGCCGTCGAGATCGGCAACCCTGATCGGATTGAGCCAGCGCTGCGGCCGCCCGATCGGCGGGATCTCGGCGGCGAGCGCCAGCCCGGCGCGATCAAGCCGGTAGACCGCGAGCGCTGCGCCGCGGTCAGCATACGCCTTGACCACGACGATTTCGTCGCGGCGATCGCCATCGACATCAACGATACGCGCGTCGCGATCTTCGAACGCCGCATCGGCCGCGAGTTCAAGCGTGTGGACCGTACCGACAGCATCGACCGCGACCAGGGCGCCAGCCTCGACCGTCGACCCGAACACGCCGTGGCGGTAGCGCTCGGTCGGGCGCGCCAGATACGCCGGTCGGATATTGAGATGACCGCGGGCAACGCCCACCCCGGGCACGAGGTCGGGCTCGAGCGCCTGGGCCGGCGGCGTGTAGCGGGTAGCGCCCAGCGGCAGCACCATCAGCGGCCAGCCCAAGACCCGGTGGAGGCCGCCGCGGCGGTCTTCGACCAGGACACCCCATTTGCGGTCGCTGAACAACCGGGCAACGCCGTGATCGAGGTAGACCCCTTGAGTTGGTACCCGGCCGGGCCGGCGGGCGCTGTGGCCGCCGATCCGAGGACTGCGGTGATGCCGAGCGCCAGGTAGCGGAGCGTGGGCATCGTGAGCAGCGGAACGCCGTCATCGTCACAAATGCGTGACGCGGTCGGGCTCGCATTTGAGTTCGAGCTTGCAATAGCTTCGCGCGACGCGTTCGGCTTCCGAGGCGTTCGCTTGCGCATTGCCCTGGTAGATGCGCTTGCCGTCCCGCCAAACCGACCACGGAAAGTCGGTTTTCCCGGCCTTGCTCCAGCGGTCGACGATTACCTCGATCATGTCAGGCTCATTCTCACGGATCGGCAGCGGCCCGTCGCCATGGGCCGTTATCCAACATCTATTGTGCGGCATAACCCGGAGCAAGGGGAGGCGGCATTGTCGGGCGGCCCGATTCCCGGTAGCCTAAGTCGGCTTCACCAAGGGAGGTTTTCATATGGCTGTTCGGAAGCTCGTTCTCGGTCTTGCCGGGGCGGTCGTGGGCGCGAGCGCGCTCTTCGCGACGCCGGCGCAGGCTGACCTCAAAATGCGGCTCGAGTGGTCGCCGATCGTCATCCACACCTGGTATTTCCTGGCCGAAGCGAAGGGCTGGTACAAGGAGGAAGGCGTCAACGTGACGTTCGAGCCGGGTAACGGCTCGGTCCATACCACCCAGGTGGTCGCCGCGGGCAGTCACGATATCGGCCAAGCCGGTCAGGCGACCGCCTCGATCGGCCGCGCTAAGGACAAGCTGCCGGTCAAGTCGATCGGCGCGCTCATTCGCAAGAACGAGATGGGCATCCTGGTGCCTAGGGACTCGCCGCATAAGAGCCCGAAGGATCTGGTCGACAACAACGTCAAGATTGTTACGTCGCCCGGCAGCTTCGAGATCCCGTTCCTGGAGCCGTGGTTCAGGCTGGCCGGGACCGACTTCAAGAAAGCCAACATGGTTTACGTCGATACCAAGCTCAAGGGATCGACCTATCTTTCGGGTGAAGCCGGCGCCATCAGCACCTCGCCCGCGTTCTTCCGCGCCCAATTCGAGGACAAGCGGCCGTCCAAGTTCTTCTTGATGTCCGACGTCGGCGTCGACGTTCCCGGTACCGGCATCATCGCCAACGAGACCGCGATCCGCGAAAAGGCCGACGAAATCCGGAAGTTTCTCAAAGTAACGTATCGTGCGTTCGACTACATCGTCGGCGGCAAGCGCTACGACGAAGCCTACGACGCGATCACCAAGCAGCGCCCGGAGGCCAAGATTCCGAAGGACGTCATGCTGGCCCAGTTCAAAGATCACGAGATCCTGTGGCACACCGACGCCACCAAGGGTAAGCCGTGGGGCTACATGGCGCCGGAAGACTGGGAGAAGGCGATCAAGGTGCTGAAGGACATCGGCTCGGTTCCGGCCGACGCCAAAGCGGCGGACTTCTTCACCAACGGGTTGTTGCCGGCGGTAACGAATTGATCGGTTGAGCGGACCAAGAAGGGCGGGCAGGAACAACACCCGCCCTTCTTTTATCGGGAGACAAACAGGAGAACGACGATGAAATCAATTTGGCGTTCGTGGGGGCTCGGGATCGCCGGCGCGATCGTCGGCGCCTCGGCGTTGGCGACAAGCGTGCAGGCGCAGACCGAGCTCAAGTTGCGGCTCGAGTGGACGCCGATCCTCATTCACTCCTGGTACTTCCTGGCCGAGGACCGCGGCTGGTACAAGGAACAAGGCATCAAGGTCGAAATCGAATCGGGCCGCGGCTCGGTCAATACGACCCAGGTGGTGGCCTCGGGCAGCCACGATATCGGTCAGGCCAGCCACAGCGCGATGTCGGTCGGCCGTGCCAAGGAAGGCCTCAAGGTCAAGGCGATCGGCTCGCTCATCCGCAAGAACGAGATGGGCATCCTGGTGCCGGAAGGGTCCGGATTGAAGAGCCCGAAGGATCTGGTCGACAAGAAAATCAAGATCGTGACGTCGCCGGGCGGGTTCGACATTCCGTTCCTGGAGCCGTGGTTCCGGCTGGCCGGAACCAACTACAAGGATGCGACCTTCGTCTCGGTCGACACCACGATCAAGGGCGCGACTTACGTCAATAAGGGCGGCGACGCGGTCTCGACCTCGCCCGCCTTCTTCCGTGCGATCTTCGCCGCCCAAGGCCGCCCGTCCGACATTTTCTGGATGGCCGACCTCGGCGTCGACGTGCCCGGCACCGGCATCATCGCCTCGGAAAAAGCGATCGCCGAGAAGCCGGAAGCGATCCGGGGCTTCTTGCGGGCGACGACGCGGGCCATGGATCACATCCTCGGCAAGAAGAACTACGAGGACGCCTTCAACGCCGTGCAAAAGCTGCGCCCGGAATCGAAGCCCAACAAGGACGTCATGATGGCCCAGTTCAAGGACCACGAATTCCTGTGGGTGACCGATGAAACCAAGGGCAAGCCGTGGGGCTACATGGGGGTCAAGGATTGGGAGCGGGCCATCAAGATCATGGCCGACATCAACGTGATTCCGGCCGGGCTGAACCCGACCGAGTTCTACACCAACGACCTGTTGCCGAAGGTCACCAACTAACCGTCGTCAAATCGACGTGCGAAAGCGCCGCCTGCGGGCGGC
>VGEO01000176.1 GCA_016869275.1 Alphaproteobacteria bacterium
GCACCGTCGGCGCCGGCCGCCGCTCCCGCCGCGACCGCCGAAGTCCAGCCGAGCGCGCTGCCGGCGTCGTCGAGCCACCCGATGCAGATGAGCTCGGACCGGGCGCCGACCGCGGCGGCGCTGGCCCCGGCGTCGGCCGCTCCAACACCGGATCGGCCGTTCATCCCGCCGGCGCCCAAACTCGCGATCGCGCGCGAAACGGCTCGCCGGCCGGACCCGTTCGCCGAAGCGGCGGTACAAAACGCGGGCAAGAAGCCGAGCCGCGGGTGGAGCTTGTTCGACCGCGTAACCGGTCGTCGCAGCCAGGAAGCCGAGGTCAAGAAAGCGGCCCCGGCCCCGTCGCCGGCTCTGCCGCGGTCCGAGCCGCGGTTCGGGACCAAGCCCGAGGCTACTCCGGCCTCGACGCCGGCCCCGGCTGCGATACCGGCACCGGCGGTTGCGGTCCCGGCTCCGGCCCCGAGCGCCAAGGCGCCCGAGGTCCGGGCCGCCGCCAAGCCCGAATCGCTCGAGCTGCGGGCGCCCAAGGTCGACGAGGATCTCCTCGAGATTCCGGCGTTCCTCCGGCGTCAAGCCAACTGACGGGGCGAAACGACGCGAAAGATTTTGTAATAAAGCGTGACTTGAGCGTCCGCGGGCCTGTTTGTAAGACCGGATGATCGCCGCACCCGCTGACCGCGCTTCGTGCCAAGCGAAGCGCGGGTCAGGGGAGCCGCCGGTGCCCGCAGGGCGCTCGGGAGAGAGTGAAATTGTGAAACCTCGTCAGACGACCCTCGACCGAGCTGTCGCGTGTCAGGGCATCGGCCTTCATTCCGGTGCGCCGGCGACCTTGACCTTACGCGCCGCGAAACCCGATTCCGGCATCGTCTTCGTGCGGACGGATGTCGATCCCCTTGTCGCCACGGTCGCGGCCGTGGCATCCAACGTCGTCGACACGACCCTTTCGACCACGCTCGCGAATGCTGCCGGGACCCGCGTCGCGACCGTCGAGCACGTGTTGGCGACGTTGAACGGGCTCGGCATCGATAACGCCGTCGTCGAGATCGACGGGCCGGAAGTACCGATCATGGACGGCAGCGCCGAGCCGTTCGTCGCCCTCGTCAACCGGGCCGGCATCAAAACCCAAGCGTCGCAGCGCCGGCCGCTCGAGGTTCGGCGATCGATCGAAGTGCGGCGCGGCGACAAATGGGCGCGGATCGAACCGGCACCGGCCTTCGCGATCGACGTCACCATCGATTTCGAAGCGCGCGCCGTGGCGCGCCAGCGTCACGAGCTGGTGCTCGACCCCGAGCGGTTCGCGCGCGAGATCGCGCGGGCCCGTACGTTCGGCTTCGCCGACGAGGTCGAGCATCTGCGCGCCAGCGGTTTGGCGCGCGGCGGCTCGCTCGACAACGCCGTGGTCGTTGCCGGCGATCGTATCTTGAACGAAGACGGCCTGCGTTATGCCGACGAATTCGTTCGCCACAAGGTGCTCGACTGCCTGGGAGACTTCTATCTCGCCGGCGCCCCGATTCTCGGGCGCGTAGCCGCCTTCTGTACCGGCCATAAGCTCAACCATGAGCTGATCGCGACGATGCTCGCCGATCCTACCGCCTGGTACCGGGCCGACCCGATTGACGCCCCGGCCCACGCCCGTCCGCTCGTCAGCGCCGGCTGATCGCCCGTAGTCCGCGTCACCGCTCCCGTGCTATGATCGCGGGGTCGGCGGTCCGCCGCCGCTCAACCGATCGTCCGATAACGCGACCCGCGTCGATGCCGCTTTTTCCGCTGCGAACGCTCTCTTTCATCGTGGCTATGGTTGTGCTCGGCGCCTGCGCCGACACGCAGCCGAAGTACGTCGAGAAGCCGGTCGGCATCCTTTATAACGATGCGATGGACAAGCTCGCCGAGGGCGAATACTTCGAAGCCGCGCGCGCGTTCGACGAAGTCGAGCGTCAGCACCCCTATTCGTCGTGGGCGATCAAGGCCAAGTTGATGTCGTCGTTCGCCTACCAGCAGGCGAGCCGCTACGACGAGGCGATCCTCGCCGCCCGCCGTTTCATCGAGCTGCACCCTGGCAACGCCGATATCGCCTACGCCTACTATCTGCTGGCGATCGCCTACTACGAGCAGATTCAGGACGTCGGGCGCGATCAAAAGGTGACTCAGCTCGCGCTCGGCGCGCTCGACGAGGTGGTGCGGCGGTTTCCAAACTCCGAATACGCGCGCGACGCCCGCCTCAAGGTCGACCTTACCCGCGATCACTTGGCCGGCAAGGAGATGGCGGTCGGTCGCTATTATCTCAAGCGCGGCAGCTTCGTCGCCGCCATCAATCGGTTTCGCGCGGTGATCGAGCGGTTTCAATCGACCACCCACGTGCCCGAGGCGCTGCACCGGCTGACCGAGGCCTATCTCGCGCTCGGCGTAGCCGAAGAGGCGCAGACGGCCGCGGCCGTGCTCGGCCACAACTTCCCCAATAGCGAGTGGTACGAGGACGCCTACGGGCTGCTCCGTGGCCGCAATCTCGAGCCCAAGGAAGACAAGGGATCCTGGATCAGCCGGATCTGGCGCGGCGTGTTCTAGCCGGTCCGCCCGATGCTGGTCGGCCTCTACGTCCGCGACGTCGTCCTGATCGATCAGATCGACCTCGACTTCGCCGGCGGGCTCACGGTGCTGACCGGCGAGACCGGGGCCGGCAAGTCGATTCTGCTCGATGCGCTCGGGCTCGCGCTCGGCGCCCGCGCCGAGAGCGGATTGGTGCGGCCCGGGGCCGAGCGGGCGACGGTGAGCGCGACGTTCGCGGTTGCCGCAAATCATCCGGCGCGCCGGCTGCTCGCGGAGCACGGTCTTGCCGACGATGAGGCGCTGGTGTTGCGCCGAGCCGTACCGCGCGAGGGAGCGAGCCGGGCGTTCGTCAACGACGCGCCGGTGAGCGCCAGTCTTCTCAAGGAACTCGGCGCGGCCCTGGTCGAAATGCAGGGCCAGCACGATCAGCAGCAGTTGCTCGCCGGCGCCGGCCATCGCCGCCTGCTCGACGGGTTCGCCGGCCTCGAGACCGATGTCGCCATGGTCGGCCGCGCGTTCGCGGAGCTCGATCGCGCGCGCCGGACTCTGGCGGCTCTTGCCGACGAGATCGCGCGCGCGACCGCCGAACAGGACCTGATCCGCCACTACGTGGCCGAGCTCGACGCGCTCGATCCCAAAGCCGACGAAGAAGCGGGGCTGGCGGCGATGCGGGCGCTGTTGATGGCGGCCGAGAAGTCGGGCGAGGTACTGCGCGAGGCGACCGAGCGCCTCGCTGCGGTCGGTCCGGGCCTCGCCGCCGTGCGCCAGGCGCTCGGCCGGTTGCCCGACGCGGCGCGGCCGCGCTTCGCAGCGGCCGCCGAGGC
>VGEO01000177.1 GCA_016869275.1 Alphaproteobacteria bacterium
AGATTTTCGCGCCAATGCGACCTACAACAACCAATACATCCTGACCGCGCGGATCGACGACGCCGCCCGCGCCAAGCTCGGCATCGACCTGGGTCGTGCCGTAACCGGGCCGATCAACCTCCACACGCAGATTCTCGGCAAGGATCGCGCCATCAAGCAGATCGCGCTCGATCTCAATCTGCGGAACGCCGCGCTCGACCTCGCCGCGCTGCACTGGCGCAAAGCGCCGCAAAGCCCGGGCACCGCGCGCGCGACCATGAGCTTTGGCCCGACCGGTACCCTGGTCGTCGATACTTTCGCTGTCGAAACGCCGGACCTTCGCGCTTATGGCTCGTTCGAGCTGTCGGGCGACGACAACAAGCTGATGAAGCTCGACCTCACCCGCCTCGCGTACGGCCAAAACCTGGTCGCGGCTTCGGTTCGCCCGCACTCGAAAAGCGGCTACGTCGCGGCGATCACCGGCGATCGGTTCGACTTCGCGCCCTATCTCGCCGATCTCGCGACCGCGTCGGAAGCGGGCGAGGGGCACGGACCGCCGGTCGAGATTTCGATGAACGTCAAGGAACTCCTGCTCGCGCCCGCGCGCAAGCTCGCCAATGTCCGCGCGGTGACGCGAAGCGACGGCCGGCGCTGGACCGAAGCCGACGTCGCCGGCACGATCGAAAACGGCAAGACCATGCGTCTGCGCGTGGCGCCGGCGGGTGGGTCCTCGACCAAGCGGGACCTCATCCTGACCGCCAACGACGCCGGCGGGCTGTTGCGCACGCTCGGGTTTTTCGAGAACGCGGTCGGCGGCGACATCGATATCACCGGCACGATCGACGATGCACGCGGCGGCGCGGTGGTGAACGGCCGGATCGAGGCGCGCGGCTTCACCGTCGTCCGGGCGCCGACGTTGGCGCGCATTCTCACCATCGGCTCGCTCGAAGGCATACTCGAAATCCTGCGCGGTCGCAGCGGGATCGAGTTCGTCGGCTTCGATTCGCGCTTCACGCTGGAAAACGGCGCGCTCGCCCTCGAAAATGGCCGCGCCTACGGGCCGGCGCTCGGCATCACGGTCGATGGCAAGGTCGGGCTCGTCGACGAGAACGTCGCGTTCGAGGGCGCGGTGATTCCGGCCTATAACTTGAACTCGATTCTCGGCAACATCCCGATCCTCGGCAACATTTTCGTCGGGCGCCGCGGCGAGGGCGTGTTCGCGCTCAATTATCGGGTCAAGGGCTCGGCCGACAACCCCGACGTCCAGGTCAACCCACTGTCGGCGCTGGCGCCTGGGATACTCCGGCGATTCTTCGATCTGCTGGACCGTCCGGCCGCGAGCGGCGGGACGCCGTCGCCTCCCGCCGGAACGCGTTAACCCTTGAAACGCGGCTCGATCAGCCCCCTCACGCCGACCTCGATCGCGAATAGCGAGCCGGCTAGCGGTTGCTTGCGCCTGAGGTTGTCCGGTAGCGGATACGTCGCGCTCGTCACGTACAGGGTAGTCAGGTGCGGGCCGCCAAAGGCGCACATGGTTGGCCGCTGCGCCGGTACGCCGATCACCCGGTCGACGCGGCCGTCGGGCGCGATCCGCATGACCCGCCAGCCTTGGACGTAGGTGATCCAGTAGTAGCCGTCGACGTCGACAGCTGCGCCGTCCGGCCGTCCCTCGAGCGGATCGCTCTCGTAAAATACGCGCTCGTTCTTGAACGTGCCGGTTGCCTTGTCGAAATCGGCGGCCCAGACCTTGTCCTGGCGCGAATCCGAGCGATAGATCGTCCGGCCGTCCGGCGAAAACGCCAGTCCGTTCGGGCAGATCAGGTTCGGCACGACCGTGTGCACGGTGCCGTCAGGATCGTAGCGGTAGAGCGCACCCACCGGCTTATCCAGGCTCTCGATCATGCTGCCGGCCCAGAACCGCCCGCCGGGGTCGCAGCGGCCGTCGTTCATGCGAAACTGCGGATCGTTCGGCAGTGGATTGGCCAACCGATCGAAGCGCGCCTGTTCCAAATCGACAAAGGCAAAGCCGGTGCGGGTGCCGGCGATCAGCCCGCCCCTCTCGCGAAACGCGAAGCTACCGATCGACTCCGGCATCGGAAAGCTCGTCACCTTGCCGCTGGCCGGGTGGTAGCGTCGGATCGCTGGCTGGTAAATGTCGGTCCAATAAAGCGACTGATCCTGCTCGTTCCAACGCGGGCACTCCCCGACGATGTCGGGGCCCTGATCGATGATCTTGATGTCGGGCACGCTGTTCTCCCCCAGCCGCGCCGCGGCGCACCGGATTGCGTTTCTGGGCGACGATTAGAGCCGCGCGATGCCCTCGCGCACCCGCTTCTCAACCCAGGCGTGGCGCTGCGCGCGCGGCTGGTTGGCCGACGCGATGACAGTGCCGTGTACCAACCGACTAATGCCGTCCAGCAGCTCGCTCTCATCGCCGTCCTGCTTGGCGATCGTCAGCACGGTGTCGTGGCCGTAGGTCGGGATGACGCCGTCAACCGAGGGGCTTGCCGGTGGCGGCAGACGTTCGCCTGCGGCCACCTTGCGGATGCCCTGCCTGATCGCCCGGCGGAGCGCCAGCACGCCGCGGTCGGTGGTGCCGAGATGCTCGGCGGCGTGCACCGCGATCACGCCTTGGCTCACCTGCGCCTCGATGTCGCCCGGATCGACCTGCGCCTCGCGCGGGTCGCGGTCGCGCTCCTGCCCGGGAAAGTCGATCATGTTCTTACCGCAGCGCGCCGGATTGCCCTTGCCGAGCGGATCGAGCGTCGGCGAGAAGAAGCGCCAGCCAATGTAGATGTTGTGGGTGTCGTCGACCGGCACCACCCAGCGGGTGAAGGCGGCGCGGCCGAACATGCGCGGGTGCTCGCCGTTCTCGAACGGCATCGGAATGTGCGCGAGGTTGGGGATCACGGTCTCCGAGGCGCGCGTCCAGACCTTGTCCTTCCAGCGCCGCGTGGTCAGCACGATGAGCCCGGTCGGCGTCTCCATCAGGTCCAAACGCGGGACCACCGTGAACACGCTGCCGAACGATGTGGCGCCAGGGCGCGCATGCAGAAAGGCGGCGTGAACCGGATCGATGCCGTTCTCGTGCGTTTGCAGCCAATTGCAGTCGATCAGGATCGAGAACGTTGCCACCTTGGTATCGGGTTGGCCGGTCACATCGAAAACCGGCAGCGGCGGCTGCTCGGCCGGCGGGCCCATGTAGGCGAAAAACAGCCCGTCCAGCTCGCGCACCGGGTAGGCGCCCTGGAAAACGCTC
>VGEO01000178.1 GCA_016869275.1 Alphaproteobacteria bacterium
GATCGACTTCCAAGGCGATATCGGCGGGACGACCGCGTTGACGTCGCTCACCGCGACCGGCGCGACGATCTCGGTCGATGACGTGACCACGACCGGCGCCCAGAGCTACGCCGGTGCGTTGACGCTCGACGGCACGCTCACGACCTCGAACGCAGCCGTCACGGTGACCGGCAACGTGAGCCTGGCCGGCGCGTCGGGCTTCGCCACCGCGGGCGGCAACGTCACGGTGACCGGCACCATCAACGGCGGGCAGACGTTGAACGCGAATGCCGGCGCCGGCGCGATCAACTTCCAAGGCGATATCGGCGGGACGACCGCCCTCACTACTTTGACCGCGACCGGCGCGACCATCGCGCTCAACGATGTCTTTACGACCGGCGGCCAGCTATTCACTGGCGCCGTCACGCTCGACGGCGCCTTGAGCACGCAGAACGCGCCGATCGGTATCGTCGGGCCGCTCTCGATCGCGTCGCCGACGACGATTTCGGCCGGGACCGCGACCATCGCGCTCGGCGGCACCGTCGCGGCTGGCGCCAATGGCGTGACGCTCACCGCCGATGACGTCGTCCTCGGCGGTAATTGGAGCGGTACCGGTGAGTGGCGGCTACAACCCGCGACCGCGAGCCGCACTATAGGCTTGGCGGGAGCCGCGGGCGGCTTCAATCTGTCGACGCTCGAGCTCGCGCGGCTCGCCGCCGGCGATGCCAGCTACGTCCGCATCGGCCGCGCCGACGGTACTGGCGCGATCGCGAGCAATGGGTTCACCTTCAACGATCCAATCGGCTTCTTCGGCGGTCCGATCGCGCTCGACGGTTTCTCCGGCAGCGCCAGCGGCTTGACGATGGTGTCGGCCGGCGCCGTGACCGGGTCGATCATCACGAGCGCGGGCACAGGCGCGATTACGATCACCGCGCCCTCGATCGTCCTGACCGGGTCGACCATCAACGGCATCGGCGGTGCGAACGCCGCCACGCAAGTGGTGGTCGTCGGTGCGGTCGGCGCGGGTCCGTACTCGATGAACGGCGTCGATATCTTTGCCGCGGCTCCACCGCCGCCGCCACCCCCGCCGCCAACGCCGCCGCCGCCCCCACCGCCGGCGCCGCCGCCCGTAACCGGCACGCAGCAGCAACCCTCGACCCCCGACGTCGACCGCCAGATCGCGGTCGCCGGCAATGGAACGATATTCACCGTCGGCAACAACTTGCTGGGCGCCGCCGAAGGGCAAGCAGTCCGTTCGTTCAACCTATTGGCCGGCGCCGGCGACATCAGCCGCGCCGGGTCGGCGTCGCCCGCCGCACTGGGTGCGATTTCGCCGGCCGGTGACAGCGGCGCGCCGTCGACGCCGGCCGAGCGCGGCAATCAGTTCCTCGAGGGCTTCGGCTCTTCGCCGACCCAGCGTCGGCAGCCGATCGACGACGATAGCCGCGACGAACAGCGGGGCCGCGACTAACGCGGCGGATGCGTTGCGGAGCGCCGTGCCTTTGGGCAGGCTCGGGCGCGCCCATGAACGCCCTCGACCTCAGCGCCGCCCAACTCATCGACGCCTATCGCGCGGGTACGCTGTCGCCGGTCGAGACCGCGCAAGCCGCGCTCGACCGTGCCGAGCGCCTGAACGGGCCTCTCAATGCGTTTTCGCTGATCGATCGCGAGCCCGCGCTGGCTGCGGCGCGCGCGTCGGAAGCGCGCTGGCGCCGCGGCGAACCGTGCGGGCTCTTGGACGGCGTTCCGGTCACGGTCAAGGACGCGTTGCTCGTCAAAGACTGGCCGATGCGGCGCGGCTCGAAAACGATCGCGGTCGACGGGCCCTGGTCGGAAGACTCGCCGGCGGTCGCCCGCTGCCGCGAGCACGGTGCGGTTCTGTTTGCGCAGACGACGGCGCCCGAATTCAGCTGGAAGGGCGTGACCGACAGCCCGCTCCGCGGTATCACGCGCAACCCGTGGAATCCGGCGCTGACGCCCGGCGGTTCCTCGGGCGGCGCCGCGGCGGCGGTCGCGGCCGGGATCGGACCTTTGCACTTGGGCGGCGATGGCGGCGGTTCGCTCCGCATCCCGGCGGCGTTCGTCGGTGCCTATGGCTTCAAGCCCGAGTCCGGGCGGATACCGCTCTACCCGCAAAGCAGCCCTGGGGCCGTCGGCGCGATTGGTCCCATCACGCGCACCGTAGCCGATGCCGCGCTCGCGCTCACCGTGATGGCCGCGCCCGATGCACGAGACTGGTGGGCGCTGCCGCACGGAGCGCGCGACTACCAGCTGGGACCGGATGACGGCTTGCGGGGCGTCCGGGTCGCGTTCAGCCGAAATTTCGGCAGCGTCACGGTCGACCCTGTAATCGAGCGCCTGGTCGAAGCGGCGGTCGGCGATCTCGAGGCGGCGGGCGCCACGGTCGAAGAAGCGGATCCCGGTTTCAGCTCGCCGCGCGATACCTACTACACCCTGATGTGTGCGACCTACGGCCACGCCTTGAGTTTGATGGCGCCCGAGCGCCAAGCGCTGCTCGATCCGGGACTTCGCGCGGTGATCGCCGATTTTCAGGCGCTGACGCCGGCCGCGATCGCGGCGGCGCTGCTCGCGCGCGCGGTTCTCGGGCAGGTCATGGCCGGTTTCCACCAGCGCTTCGACCTCTTGGTTTCGCCTCAACTTCCGCTCGTCGCTTTCGCCGCCGGACACGAGGTGCCGCCCGGGAGCGGCTTCCAGCGCTGGCTCGATTGGTCGCCGTTCACCTATCCCTTCAACTTGACGCAGCAGCCGGCGGCGAGCGTCCCGGTCGGCCTCGCGCACGGGCTGCCGGCGGCGATCCAGATCGTCGGGCCGCGCTCGGGCGAATCGCTCGTACTGCGCGCCAGCCGGGCGATCGAACGGACACGGCCGTTTCCGCGTTGCCCGCCGCTTGCGGCCTAAGCGCCGCTTTGCCATTGTGCCGCGCGCGGAAAGGGGAGGGGCGGAGTGAAAGCCGGCAATAGCGTGCTCGCGAGCTACGGCACCACCGTGTTCGAGGTGATGTCGCGGCTCGCGATCGAGCACAAGTCGATCAATCTCGGGCAGGGATTCCCGGACGAAGAAGGGCCGGACGCGGTCAAGGCCGAACTCGACCGGGTCACCCGGGAGAGTTCTAACCAGTATCCGCCGATGCTGGGCGTGCCGGAGTTGCGCCAGGCGGTCGCCGCCCACGCCAAGCGCTTCTACGGCCTCGACGTCGATGGCACGCGCGAAGTGATCGTGACCTCGGGCGCGACCGAA
>VGEO01000179.1 GCA_016869275.1 Alphaproteobacteria bacterium
AGCGCCGGCTGAAACCGACCAGGTCGTCCTCTTCGAGCTGCTGACCGTGGAACACGATCACTTGATTCTCGAGCCACGCTTTCCTGACGGCTGCGAACGCGGCGGCGTCGAGCCGGCGCATGTCGACCCCGCCGATCTCGCCGACGAAGTTCGGCATGATCTTCCGTACACTGATACTCATTGGCGATGCCCTCTCCCTCTCACCGCCTACTCTGCCAACGTCCGGAGAGGCGAACAAGGGCGACGTCGTTTTGGCACGCACGTTGACGCCAACAGGAGCTCCCGATGAACGACATCCTATACCACATGATCGCCGGCGCGCCGGCGCCGGTCGCCCCCTACTCGCACGCGGTCGAGATCGGCGGCTGGCTGTTCGTGACCGGCCAACTCCCGATCGATCCCGCAAACGACAAGGCACCGCTCCCACGCGGGGTCGCGGCGCAGACCCGCCTCGTGTTCAAGAACCTGTCGACCGTACTCGAAGCCGCCGGCGCGACGCTCGCCGAAGTTGTCGCGGCTCGCGTGTTTCTCACCGACTTTTACCGCGATTACGGCCGCATGAACCGCGTCTACGCGACCTACTTTCCGGCCGGCAAACGCCCGGCCCGCACCTGCGTCGGCGTCAACGGGCTCGCCCGCCGCGCCCTGGTCGAGATCGACTTCATCGCACGTAAGCCTGGGGCGGGGAAACGGCGCCGCGCCCGCCCGCGGAGCCGGCGTTGACCGACTTGGCCGCCGCTCGAACGCGACCCTATACTAAGCCCGACCTAAGGCCGGGAGGACCAACCGATGAGCGCACCTATTCCTGAGACGCCCGTCATTGGGGCGGGGCTCGACCGCCTGCGCGCACCGATCGGCCGCGCCTGGCACGCGCCCGGCTACGTCTACAGCTCGCCCGAGATGCTCGCGCGCGAGAAAGAGAACTTGTTCATGAAAGACTGGCTGTTCGTCGCTCGCGAAGAGGAGCTCGAAAAGCCCGGCGATTTCATGACGCTGCGAATCCTGGACGAGCCGGTGCTGCTGACGCGTGCCGCCGACGGGACGCTCAATGCGTTCGCCAACGTCTGTCTCCATCGCGGCGTCGAAGTCGCCTCAGGGGAGGGCAACACCAAGGAGTTCATGTGCCCCTACCACGGCTGGCTCTACGGCCTCGATGGCCGGCTTGTGGGTGCGCCCTACATGAAGGAAGCCGAAGGTTTCGATCCCAAGTCGTGCCGCCTGCCGCAGCTCAAGATCGATAGCTGGGCCGGCAACGTGTTCATTTCGTTCGATCCGAACGCGCCGCCGCTCGGCCAGTTCCTCGAGACCTTTGTCGCCGATGTCAGCTTCCTCAAGCCCGAGAAGTGCCGGCTCGCCAACAAGATCGCGCTCGAGCTGCCGTGCAACTGGAAGTTTGCGGTCGAGAACTTGATGGACTTCTATCACGTCGGCGTTCTGCACGGGAATTCGTTCGGCGCGTTCTTCTCGTGGCGCGAGGAGAACGTGAAGCTCCACGACAAAGGCGGCGTCTTCATCAAGTACACCTCGGCGGCACCGACGCCCGAAGGCAAGACGCTGTTTCGCCTGCTGCCCTGGTTCGAAGCGATCGGCGAAGGGCACCGCCACGGTTCGATGGCTTACTGCGCGCCCAATCTCCATTTGTTCGGCCGGCCCGACGTCGTGCGTCCGATCGCGATCTGGCCGACCGGACCCGACTCGTGCCGAATGATGATCTACCACCTGTTCCCGACCGAATGGCACACCGAGCCCTACTTCAAGGAGAAGTGCAAGGTCTACCGCGACTACCAGATCAAGGTGCTCGAGGAAGACCGCTCGATGCTGGTCTCGATGCAGTCGGCGATGACATCCCGAACCTATCGGCCGGGTCCGCTCTCGCACCTCGAGGCGGCGATCCACAACACCGTCAACTACCTGGTGGAGAAGGCGGTCGGCGATGCGGCGGCGCGATCGGGCGTCCGCGCGGCCGAGTAACTCTAGACGCCGGGGTGGCTGTAGAAGTGCCACAGGAACCGCGCCGCGGCGCTGCGGTACGGTCGCCACGCCTCGCCTAGTTTGCGGGCGCGTTTCTCGTCCAACGGTTTGCGCAGACGCTTCAGGCGCTGCAGCCCAGCCCGCATGGCGAGATCGCCGGCCGGCCACACGTCGGCGCGTCCGAGCGCGAACATGAGGTAGATTTCGGCCGTCCACCGCCCGATCCCGGGAAGCGTGACCAGGGCGGCGACCGCCGCCTCGTCGGGCAGGCGCTCGATCGCAGCGAAATCGATCGCCCCGCTCGCTGCCGCCGCGGCGATACCGCGGCCGTAGGTCGCCTTTTGGTGCGACAGACCGATGTCGCGGAGCAAGGCTTCGGATTGGGCGAGGAAGCTTTCCGCGGTCAGCGGCTGAACGCGCTGCTCAAGCCGGGTCCGGATCGCCCGCGCCGCCGCCACCGAAATCTGCTGGCCCATGACGATGCGGAGCAGCCCCGCGAACCCCGGTTCGACGCCGCGAACCGGCGGTAGACCGATCCGCGCCAAGGCCGCCGCGATGTCGCGGTCGGCCGCCGCCAGGGCGGCCAACGGCCGTCTGAGCGCGCGGTCGGGCGGGGCAGCGGGGGGCGGAGTCAAGGAATCCTCGGCCATGACGCATTCTTGACCGAATGGGCCTAGCATGGCCGCCCGACCGCCGCTATCCTCGCGCCATTCAATGATCAGGGAGGGTTGAACCCATGCGTCGCTTATCAACGATGGCTCTCGGAGCCGCGGTTGCACTCGCGGTCGGCGCCGGCTCGGTGCAGGCCCAGGAAAAACTTCGCTTACCGTTTCCCTACATCTTCAGCGGCCCGCTGATCGAATTCGGCGAGCGCGTCTGGAACGAAGGTATCGTCCCCGGCGTCGAGAAGATCAACAAGGAAGGCGGCATCAAGGGCAAGCAGCTCGAATTCTACAAGATCGACACCCGCTTCCCCGATACGGCGCAGTGGCTCGCGGACTTCCGCCGCCTGTGCGACGACAAGACCGTCCCGGTGGTGTTCTCGGGCGGCGGCGCCACCAAGTCGGTGGTCGCGATCTTCGAAGACGCTGAGCGCTGCGGTATGCCGGTATTCGCGCCCTCGTCTGGCGGTGCCTGGCCGTTTCCG
>VGEO01000180.1 GCA_016869275.1 Alphaproteobacteria bacterium
GTAGAACGAGACCGAGCGCGCTTGCCCTGGTCCCGACGCACTCAAGCGATCGGTGAGTGCTTTGAGCCCCGGCATGTAGGTGCCGCCCAAGCCGATGCCGGCGATCAGGCGAAAGACGAGCGCCGACCAAAACCCGTCAGCCGCGAGCGCGAAACCTGAGAACCCGAGCGCGGTCAGCCCGGCGCCGGCCAGGTAGATGCGGCGGGCGTCGATGCGGTCGGTGAGCGCCGTCAGCACCGGCACCGAGGCCATGTAGCCGCCATAGTAGATACCGCCGACCCAGCCGGCCTCGGTGTTCGAGAGCCGCCACTCGGCGATGAAGGTCGGGAGCAGCGCCGAATAGGCGGCGAACCCCAACAGACTCAACGCGTGGGCGAGACAGGCGAGCCAGACGAGGCGGCGGTCGGTCATCGCGCGATATTGCCACAGAGCAATCCCGAGCCGACATGCGCGGGCTTCGTCCCGCGCATCCCCGCCTTCTTTTCATGCGCTATCCCGTCCTTCGGCGCATGGCGCGCCGGCGCCGGCAGTGACAGAGGCAGGCGGACGACCATGAAGAAGAGCCACCGTCAAACGTCCGCTGAGGCGCGCCGACAGATCCGGGCGAACCGATGCGTAAAAATTCTGACCCAGCAACTTCGGATTCCGAGCGCCCGCGCGGCGCGCCCGCCCCGTTAAACGTGCAGTGCGCGGCCGGCGACGGCGAGCGCTGCTTCCTTCATGCCTTCGGCCAAAGTCGGGTGGGCGTGGCTGATCATGGCGATGTCCTCGGCCGACCCGCCGAACGCCATCACCGCCACCGCCTCGTGGATCAGCGTACCGGCGTCGGGGCCAACGATGTGGCAGCCCAACGCGCGGTCGGTCTTCCGGTCGGCCAGAATCTTGATGAAGCCCTGGTTGTGGCCGTTGACGGTGGCGCGGCTCACGGCGGTGAACGGGAACTTGCCGACGGTATAGGCGACGCCCTCGGCCTTGAGCTGCTCTTCGGTCTTGCCGACCGCGGCGGCCTCGGGCCAGGTGTAGACGACGCCGGGCACCAGATTGTAGTCAACGTGGCCGTGGCGGCCTGCGATCGTCTCGACGCAGGCGATGCCGTCTTCCGATGCCTTGTGCGCAAGCATTGGCCCGGCGATGACGTCGCCGATCGCGTAGATGTCCTTGACACTGGTCGCGAAGGCATGATCGACGACGATGCGGCCGGCATTGTCGCGCTTGACGCCCACGGCTTCGAGCCCGAGTCCCGCGGTATAGGGACGCCGGCCGATCGAGACCAACACGATACCGGCGGTGAGCGTTTCGGGCGCGCCGCCCGCGGCCGGCTCGACCGTGACCGCGACCCCGTTCTTCCCCGGCTTCGCCGCCGTCACCTTGGTCGAGAGCCGGAACGCCATACCTTGCTTGGTCAGGATCTTCTGCATCTCCTTCGAGATTTCGGAGTCCATATTCGGCGTGACGCGATCCAGGAACTCGACCACCGTCACCTTGGCGCCCAAGCGTCGCCACACCGAGCCCAATTCCAGCCCGATGTAACCGCCGCCGATCACGATCAGCTCGCGCGGCACGTGGTCGAGCACGAGCCCGCCGGTCGAGGACACGATCTGCTTCTCGTCGATCGCGACATTGGCGAGCGGCGTCACTTCCGAGCCGGTCGCGATCACGATGCGCTTCGCTTTCAAGGTGTCGGTCCCGCCCTTGGCGAGCTTGACCGCGACCGTTCCGGGCGCGGCGATCGCGCCCCAACCTTGGACGTACGCGACCTTGTTCTTCTTGAGCAGGAACTCGACGCCCTTGGTGTGCTTGAGGACGACCTGGTCTTTGCGCGCCAGCATCTTGGCGACATCGACCTTGACGCCGCTCGCGGCGATGCCGTGGTCGGCGAAGCCGTGCGTCGCCTGTTCGTAAAGTTCGGACGAATGGAGCAGCGCTTTCGACGGGATGCAGCCAACGTTCAGGCAGGTGCCGCCCAGAGCGCCGCGGCCCTCGACGCAGGCGACGGTCATGCCGAGCTGCGCGGCGCGGATCGCGGCGACGTAGCCGCCCGGCCCGCCGCCGATGACGACGAGATCGTAAGTGTTCTCAACCATGGCGCGGTCCCTAGAGCCCGAACAGCAAGCGGTCCGGGTCCTCGATGCATTCCTTGACGCGGACCAGGAACGTCACCGCCTCGCGGCCGTCGACGATGCGGTGATCGTAAGAGAGCGCCAGATACATCATCGGCCGCACCACGATCTGGTCGCCCACCACCATCGGCCGCTTCTGGATCTTGTGCATGCCGAGGATGCCGGATTGCGGCGGATTCAGGATCGGCGACGACATCAGCGAGCCGTAGACGCCGCCGTTCGAGATCGTGAAGGTGCCGCCCTGCAGTTCGTCGAGCCCGATCTTGCCGTCGCGGGCGCGCTTGCCGAAATCGGCAATGGTCTTCTCAATGTCGGCGAACGACAGCCGGTCGGCGTCGCGGATCACCGGCACGATCAGACCCTGCGCGGTGCCGACGGCAACGCCGACGTTGTAGTAGTTCTTGTAGACGATATCGGTACCGTCGATCTCGGCGTTGACCTCGGGGATCTCCTTGAGCGCGCTGATGCAGGCTTTGACGAAGAAACCCATGAAGCCCAGCCGCACGCCGTGCTTCTTCTCGAACTCGTCGCGGTACTGCTCGCGGTAGCGGAGCACCGCGCTCATGTCGGCTTCGTTATAAGTGGTGAGGATCGCCGCCGTATTTTGCGCTTGCTTCAAGCGCTCGGCGATGCGCTGGCGGAGCCGCGTCATGCGGACCCGCTCCTCGCGCTCGCCCGGCGCGCGCGACGGGCTCGGCGCGGCGGCCGGTTTCTCGAGGTGCGCGATGACGTCGCCCTTGGTGAGACGGCCGTCTTTGCCGGTACCGGCGATCTGGGCCGGATCGACCTCGGCTTCCGCGACCGCGCGCTGGACCGCGGGCGAGAGCGGCATTGATGGCTTGGCGGCAAGAACCGGCGCCGCGGGCTTGGCCGCGGCGGGGGCCGGTGCCGCGGGTTTGGTCGCGGCCGGAGCGGCCGCCTTGGG
>VGEO01000181.1 GCA_016869275.1 Alphaproteobacteria bacterium
CGCCGCCGCCGTCCGCGACCGCTTCTGCGCCGCGATTCCGGTGCCCGCCGGCACCGCCGTGTCGGCCTACTGGCCGCTCGCCGAGGAACTCGATGTGCGGGCCCTGATGGCGGCGCTCGATGCCGCCGGCGCGGTCGTCGCGCTCCCGGTCGTCGCCGGGCGCGATCAGGCGTTGGCGTTCCGGCGCTGGCGGCCCGGCCTCGCCTTGGTCGGCGCCGTGTTCGGGACCTACGAGCCGCCGCCGGGTGCTCCCGCGGTGGTACCGTCGATCGTGATCGTGCCGATGCTCGCGTTCGACCGCGCCGGTCACCGTCTCGGCTACGGCGCCGGCTTCTACGACCGCACGCTGCGCGCACTGCGCGCGCAGCCCACCGCCGCGCCGGTCGTCGCGGTCGGGGTCGGGTTCGCGGCACAGGAAGTCGCGCAGGTGCCGCACGGCCCCGGCGACGAGCGGCTCGACTGGATCGTGACCGAACGGGCGGCGAGGCGGGTCGGGTGAAGATACTGTTTTTCGGCGATACCGTCGGCCGCAGCGGCCGCAGCGCCATCGTCGAGAAGCTGCCCGATATCCGCCACCGCCTCGACCTCGATCTCGTCATCGTCAACGGCGAGAACGTGGCCGGCGGCTTCGGCATCACCGGCGAGCTCTGCGCCGAGCTGTACGCCGCCGGCGCCGACGTCATCACCACCGGCAACCACGTCTGGGGTCAGCGCGAGGTCATCGCCTATATCGACCGCGACGAGCGGCTGCTCCGCCCGCACAATTTCCCGCGCGGCACGCCCGGGCGCGGGGTCGGCGTCTACACCACCCGGCGCGGCAAGAAAGCGATGGTCATGAACGTCATGACTCAACTCTTCATGGACCCGCTCGACGATCCGTTCGCGTGCATCGAGGCCGAACTCGCCAAAGTCCGGCTCGGCGCCACCGTCGATGCGATCGTGATCGACGCTCACGGCGAGGCCACCAGCGAGAAAACCGCGATCGGGGTCATGGTCGATGGCCGCGTCTCGGCCGTGGTGGGCTCGCACACCCACGTCCCGACGGCGGACTGGCGCATCCTGCCGGGCGGGACCGCCTACCACACCGACACCGGCATGTGCGGCGACTACGATTCGATCATAGGCATGGACAAGACCGAGCCGCTCAATCGCTTTCGCAAGAAGATCTCGCAGGGGCGCCTGCAGCCGGCACAAGGTGCGGCGACGCTGTGCGGAACCTACGTCGAGACCGACGACAAGACCGGGCTCGCGGTCTATATCGCGCCGCTCCGGGTCGGCGGCGTGCTGCACCCGGCTTGGCCGCTGCCCTCGAACGAGCCCGGGTGAGCGCGCGCCCGGCCCCATTATCGCCATATTGCTTTGACAGGTTCGCCGCTTGAGGTGTGGGAATCCGCGATATTTGGTATATCTGGCGGCCAAAGCCACACGATATAGAAGAAATTTCGACGACCCAACAGCCGGGACCACCGATGGCAGGCCACTCGCAATTCAAGAACATCATGAACCGCAAGGGCGCGCAGGACAAAAAGCGCGCCAAGATGTTCGCCAAAATCACGCGCGAGATCATGGCCGCCTGCCGCGCCGGGCTGCCCGATCCGGCCGCGAACCCGCGGCTCCGCGCCGCCATGCTGACCGCGCGCCAGGCCAACATGCCGCGCGACAACATCGAGCGCGCGATCAAGCGCGCGACCGGCGGCGGCGAGAACGCGACCTACGAGCAGATCCGCTACGAGGGCTACGGCCCCGGCGGGGTCGCCATGATCGTCGAGGTACTGACCGACAATCGCAACCGCGCGGCGTCCGACGTCCGCACCGCCTTCAGCAAGCATGACGGCACCTTGGGCGAGAGCGGCAGCGTCGCGTTCCAGTTCAACCGCGTCGGCCAGATCGTCTACCCGGCCGCGGTCGGCGACGCCGATCGGATGCTCGAGGCGGCGATCGACGCCGGCGCCGACGACTGCGTGAGCGACCCCCGCAGTCACACGCTCACCTGCGCGCCCGATGCGTTCCATCAGGTGCGCGACGCGCTCGAAAAGACGTTCGGCGAGGCCGAAAGCGCGGCCCTCACCTGGAAGCCGCTCACCACGGTCCCGCTCGACGAAGAAAAGGCGGCGACGCTGTTCAAGCTGATCGAAGCCCTCGACGATAACGACGACGTCCAGAACGTGGTCGCCAATTTCGACGTGGCGGATGCGGTGATCGAAAAACTGAGCGCCGTGGCATAAACGGAGCGCGCGATCGCGACGGAATGAAGATCCTCGGACTCGATCCCGGTCTGCGCACGACCGGCTGGGGCGTGATCGAAGCGGACGGCAACCGCCTCCGCCACCTCGCCCACGGCACCGTCGGCAGCGACGCCAGCGACCCGCTGGCCGAGCGGTTGCGCGATCTCCATCGCGCCCTGGTCGCGGTCCTGGCGTTGCACCGCCCCGACGAAGCGGCGATCGAAGAGACCTTCGTCAACAAGAATCCGGGCTCGACCTTGAAGCTCGGCCAGGCGCGCGGCGCGGTCATGCTGGCGCCGGCCTTGGCCGAGGTCCCGGTGTTCGAATACGCCGCCAACCTGGTCAAGAAGTCGCTGGTCGGGTCGGGCCACGCCGACAAGGTCCAGGTCCAGGCCATGGTCGCCATGCTGCTGCCGGGCGTCGGCGCGGCCGCGGCGGACGCGGCGGATGCGCTGGCGGTCGCCATATGCCACGCCCACCATCGCACGAGTTTGCGGCGCTGGGCCGAACCGCGCGCGGCTGCGGCCGGGGGTCGCGCGTGATCGCCAAGCTCACCGGGCTGCTCGACTCGATCGGCGAGGACAGCGCGGTCGTCGACGTCGCCGGCGTCGGCTACCACGTCTTTTGTCCGGCGCCGACGCTGCGCGCGTTGGGCCGGCGCGGCGATCCGGTCAGCCTCCTGATCGAGACCCATGTCCGCGAGGATCACATTCACCTGTTCGGCTTCGCGACCGCGGACGGACGCGCCTGGTTCCGGCTGCTGCAGACGGTGCAAGGGATCGGCGCCAAGGT
>VGEO01000182.1 GCA_016869275.1 Alphaproteobacteria bacterium
GATCCGCGTGCGCCTGCTGGGCGAGGATCTCGTCGCGTTCCGCGACAGCGCGGGAAGGCTCGGACTGGTGGAGGAGTTCTGCGCCCATCGCCGCGCCTCGCTGTACTTCGGACGCAACGAGGAGGACGGCCTGCGCTGCCCCTATCATGGCTGGAAGTACGACGTCAGCGGGCAGTGCGTCGACCTGCCCCAGCAGCCGGGCTACGCGCCGAAGATCGCCATACGCTCCTACCCCTGCGTCGAGGCGGGCGACGTCGTCTGGGCCTACATGGGGCCGCCCGAACGTCGCCCGGATCCGCCGAGCGTCGAGTGGGCGACGATCCCGCGCGAGCGCCTCTACGTGTCGAAATGGATCCAGTATTCCAACTACCTTCAAGGAATCGAGGGGGCCATCGACTCGAGCCATGTCTCGTTCCTGCATCGCTACGAGATCGAGCAAAACCCGCTGCTCAAGAAGACGGCCGCGACCGAGTTCATCAAGGGCGACGCCAACCCCGAGTTCGACATCGACCGCACCAGCGGCGGCCTGATCGTCTACGCCAAACGGCGCGACGCGAACGGCCGCGCCTACTACCGCATCACGCAGATGCTGATGCCGTGGTTCTCGTTCCCGCCCCCGTTCGGCCAGCACCCGCTGCTGTGCCAGGCGTGGGTACCGTGCGACGACCACGCCTGCATGGTCTGGAGCATCAGCTACTGTACCGATCGCGCGCTGACCGCCGACGAACGGGCGGCGATGGCGAGCGGCGGCGGCATCAACGTGACCTACGTGCCGGGGACCTTCATCCCGACCCAGAATCGCTCGAACGACTATCTGCTCGATCGCGCGGCGCAAAAGGCCAAGAAGACCTTCTCCGGCGTCGCCGGGCTGGTGGCCGCGGACGTCGCGATCCAGGAGAGCATGGGGGCGATCGTCGACCGCTCGCTCGAGCATCTCGTTCACACCGACAAGGCCGTGGTCGAAACCCGACGGATGATGCTGGAGGCCGCGCGGGCCCATGCGCAGAGCGGCGCGACGCCGCCCGGCGTCAGCGGCGACAGCCAGCGCATCCGTCCCGGCTGCGTCATCCTGCCGGTCGAGGAGGATGTGCGCGCGTATTTGGCGGAAGGTCAGCTGCGGGTCAGCGCTCGACCGGTCCTCTCGGTGTGAGGACGCCCGCCGGCCCGCCGCAGGCCCCGGCGCGGCGGGAAGACGACCGTTCCAGCGATCGCCCCGTCGGCCGCCGCGTCCGGGATCGCCCGGAGGGCGGCGAACCGCGGATCGACGTCCGCGGCGATGGCGCCGGCATCGCCAGCAGCCCGAGGATCGCCGTCACAGCGAAAACCCCGGCCACGACGGTCGGGGGATCGCAAGTCGAGATGGTTGCGGGGATAGGATTTGTCACCTATTTAACGCCCTTACTCAAAGTGCCTTTGACACGACCTGTCGAAGCGGCCTGACATCACACTGTACCCACCGCTTTCCTATGGCGTGAGCTTTTCAACTACGTTGGTAAGGTCAGCAACAACGTTGAACTCCAACAGGGGAAGCCTGCGTGCGAAACAAAGATCAAGAAGGACATCTAAATTTATGACCTTTGCGACGCTCCGGGCGCGGTGCTCCGCCTTCCTGCTGATGGGCTGCGGATTGCTGCCGACGGTGGCCACTGCCAGCGAACCGGGCTGGCGCACCTACACGGTCCCGGCATCGGCGGCCACTTCCGAGCCGATTACCGTCGCGCTCTCCTACCCGACCCGAGCGCCGGCGCGGTCGATCGCCATGGGGCCTTTCACCGTCCGGGCGGCGATCGACGCGCCACCGGAAGCGCGGGTCAAGGGCCTGATCATCTTGAGCCACGGCACGGGCGGCTCCGAGCTGGCCCATAGCAGCCTCGCCGAGGCTTTGGCGCGCCACGGCTACCTGGTCGCCGCCCTGCGCCATCCCGGCGACAACTGGCAGGATCGTTCGCTGTTTGAGAAGTCGCCGGGCGCCTTCTTTCGCGAACGGCCGCGCCAGGTGTCGCGGGTGATCGACGCGCTGCTGGCCGATCCCGACTGGAAGGACCGCATCGCTACGGACGCGCGAGGTCCGCGCATCGGCGTGCTCGGGCATTCTGCGGGCGGCTACACCGCGGTCGCGCTGGCCGGCGGCCAGGTCGACCTGTCGCGCATGGCCGATCACTGCCGGGCGAATCGCGCCGACGATCCGATCCTCTGCGCGATGGCGCGGACCGACCAGGCACCATCGGGGGAATTGTTGCTGCCACCGGCGACCGATGCGCGGGTCCGCGCCGTCGTCGCCATGGCGCCGCTGGGCGTGATGTTCACCGCGGCGTCGCTGGCCGGCATCAAGGCGCCGGTGGCGGTCTACGCCGCCGCGCTCGACCGCTGGCTGGTGCCGCGCTTCCACGCCGAATGGATCGCGCGGACCGTACCCGGTGCGGCGTTCCACCCGATCGCCAACGCCTGGCACTTCGCCTTCATGGTTCGTCCCGCAACGCCGATCCAGACCGCCGATGGCGACGCCGCGGCCGATCCGCCGGGATTCGACCGGGCGGCGCTACTCGCTCAGCTGGCGGTCGAGCTGCCGACCTTCTTCGACCAGGCGCTGACCCAGTAGCGCCCGCCCCGTTCATGCGGATACAAGGAGTGACGCACCACTCCCATCTGCGAGCGGCATGGGCCCGCGGAGCCCGAGCGTGGCATCCACGATGTGTCGCAGGCTGAAATCGAACATCTTGCCCGAGCGCACGGCGCGTTCGTCGAGCGAGCGGCCAATAGCAAAGACGAACTTGGGCGTGGCGCG
>VGEO01000183.1 GCA_016869275.1 Alphaproteobacteria bacterium
AACCAGACGTTTCTAGCCATCGTTGGTTTGTGGATAATTTTGGAAAGTGTTAAGATTCCCGGCTTGGTAACGGAGGACGCCCGGTCATGGAACAAGATAACTACGGGCACGAAGAGGGTGATGTCGTTAAGGGGACCGTCAAGTGGTTCAACAAGCTCAAGGGGTACGGGTTCGTAACGCCGGTCGATCGAACCGGCGACGTGTTCGTCCACCACTCGGCACTCAAGGCGGCGGGACTCGATAGTCTGGACGAAGGGGCGACCATCGTCTGCGAGGTCGAGGTCTATAGCTCGACTGCGGTCCCGTCGCGCGGCGTGGGTCCGAACGACGGCGACGATTTTGGCGGCGGCGGGGGCGGCGGCATGCCGCGCTCGGTTACGCCGGAAGGTCCGTTCCTGCCGGCAACGGTCAAGTGGTTCAACGCCGACAAGGGCTACGGCTTCGTTTCGTGCGGCGACGACGATCGCGACATCTTCGTCCACATCAAGACGCTGCGGCGGATCGGCGTCGAGGCGCTGCGCCCCGGGCAAAACGTGCGCGTGCGCATCGGCCAAGGCCCCAAGGGGCCCCAGGTCGCCGATATCGACGTGCCGCCCGACGACGTTTGAGCGCGCCGGTTCACCGCGTCAATTGATGACGACGGCGTAGGCATCGACCGGCAACGCCCGCTCGATCAGCCCCTGCTGCTTCAGGAACTCGGCGAACCGCCGATAGCGGCCTTCGTCGAGCGCCGCCGGCCGTTTGGCGAACCGCGGCAACGTATCGCGCCAGGCGCGGCGGTTGAGTTCGTCGTTCAGGTCTTTGTGCGCCTTGATGAAGAGCTGCCAGCTCGCGTCCGGGTGGTTGATCAGGTAGAGGACGCCGCGTTCGAGCGCGGCCACGAGCTTGGCGAGCCGCGGATCGCTCACAAGGTCCTTGTGCGCGACCAGGATCAGTTCGTCGTAGACCGGGACGCCTTCTTCCTCGACGTAGAACACGCGGCCCGGTTTGTTGACGATGTCCATCTGGTTCAGCTCGAAATTGCGGAACGCCCCGATCACGGCGTCGACGTTGCCGCTGATCAGCGCCGGCGAGAGCGAGAAGTTGACGTTGACGAGCGTGACGTCGGCGAGCTTGAGCCCGTGGCGTGCCAGCATCGCCTTCAAGAGCGCATCCTCGAAGCCGCCGACCGAAAAGCCGATCTTCTTGCCTTTCAAGTCGGCAATCGACTTGATCGGGCCGTCTTTCAAGACGACCAGGCTGTTGAGCGGGGTTGCGACCAAGGTGGCGATCCGTTTGAGCGGCAGGCCCTGTCCGACCTGGACGTGGAGCTGTGGCTGGTAGGAAACGGCGATGTCGGCCTTGCCGGCGGCGACGAGCTTGGGCGGATCGTTGGGATCGGCCGGCGCCACCAGCTTGACCTCGAGCCCGGCCTCCCTGAAGTAGCCGCGCTCGACGGCGACGATCAACGGCGCGTGGTCGGGGTTGACGAACCAGTCGAGCATCAAGGTAAGCGGTTGGGCGTGCGCGCGCGGCGGGGCCGCCACCGCGATCGCGGCGAGCGCGAGCGCGGCAAGACTTAAAAGGCGGATCGGGATCATCGGGCACCTCCGGTGGCGGGGAGCGAAACGGTCGCGGTGTCGCTTGGGAGCGTTTCGCGCTGCCAGGCGATCAACGCGGTCAGACTGCGATCGACCGCGAAATAAAGAACCAGTGCGAACAGCGCGAGCGTCAACAGCGCGGCGAACATCAAGTCGATCTGGAGCCGGGCGTTGGCGTGGAGCATGAGGAAGCCCAACCCCGCGCTCGATCCGACCCACTCGCCGACGATCGCGCCGATCGGCGCGACCGCGGCGGCGACGCGCAGGCCCGAGGCCAGCGCCGGCAGCGCCGCCGGGATGCGGATGTGCCAGAGAACGCGGAACGCCGCGCCGCGCCGGCCGACGGTCATGGTGTGGGCCAAATCGAGCCAGCCGGGCTCGGTGCGGCGCAAGCCGTCCAGGAAATTGGCGGCGACCGGAAAAAAGATGATGAGCGCGGCCATCGCCACTTTCGACGCGATGCCGTAGCCGAACCAGAGGACGAGGAGCGGCGCGATCGCAAATACCGGGATCGCCTGCGACACCACCAGGAGCGGCATCAGCCAGCGGCGCACCGGGCGAAACGAGGCGACCGCGAGCGCGCTCGCGATCCCGAGCGCCGCGCCCAAGCCGAAGCCCAGGATCATCTCGAGCGCAGTGATGAACGCATGATCGGCGATGGTATCGGCTCGTTCGATCCACACGCCGAGCACGGCGAGCGGCGCCGGGAGGATGTAGGGCGGCAGATCGGCGAGCGTCACCACCGCCTGCCAGAGCAGGAGCAGGCCGACCGCGGTGGCGAGCGCGCGGGCGAACCTCACGATGCCCTCGCGCCGTGGATGGCCGCTGCCGGCGCGGGTGGCCGGGCGCCGGCGCCCAGCTCGGCCAGGAGTTCGCGGTGGAGGTCGGCGAAAGCGGTGACGTCGCGCGGCATCGGATCGGCCAAGCGGAACGAGGCGCTGATCCGTGCCGGGGTGCCGGTCATGACCAGGACGCGATGCCCCATCCGGATCGCTTCGAGGGGATCGTGGGTTACGACGAGGACGGTGCGGCCGGCGAAAAGCTCGGCGGCAAGGTCCTGGAGCTTCAACCGGGTCAGCGCATCGACCGCCGAGAACGGCTCATCCATCAAGATGATGGGCTTGTCTTCCATGAGCGTGCGGGCGAGCGCGACGCGCTGACGCTCGCCGCCCGACAGCGCCGC
>VGEO01000184.1 GCA_016869275.1 Alphaproteobacteria bacterium
CCTCGGCGCGCCGAACCTGATGAGCTGGGGGTTCATGATCGGCGCGGGGCGTTCGTTCCTGCGCGAGGCGTGGTGGCTCGTCACGGTTCCCGGCATCGCCATCCTGGTCACCGTGTTGGCCATCAACCTGATCGGGGAAGGGCTCAACGACGCGCTCAACCCGAGGCTCGCCGACCTATGAGCGACATCGCGCTGTCCATGCAGGGCCTGCAGATCGCGCTGCCGGAATGGTCCGACCGCAAGCTGGCGGTCGCGGGGGTTTCGCTCGACATCCGGCAGAAGGAGATCCTCTGCATCGTCGGCGAATCCGGTTCCGGCAAGTCGATGATGGGCAAGGCCATCCTCGGCCTGCTGCCCGGTCCCCATGTGCGCGCCGTCGGCGGGAAGATCCTGTTCGAAGGCCGCGATCTCTTCGGTCTGTCGCAAGACGACATGCGCGCCATCCGGGGGCGGCGCATCGCGATGATCTTCCAGGAGCCGATGACGGCGCTGAACCCGCTGATGAAGGTCGGCCAGCAGATCGATGAAGTGCTGGAAATCCACACCAAACTGACCCCGCCGCAGCGGCGCGGGAAGGTGCTCGAACTGATCCGCGACGTGCATCTGCCCGAGCCGGAACGGATGATCGAAAGCTATCCACACCAGCTTTCGGGCGGGCAGCGGCAACGCGTAGTCATCGCGATGGCGCTGGCGCTCGATCCGGCCCTGATCATCGCCGACGAACCGACGACCGCCCTCGACGTGACGACCCAGGCGCAGATCCTGCACCTGATCAAGGAACTCCAGCGTGCCCACGGGACGGCGGTGCTGTTCATCACGCACGACTTCGGGGTGGTGGCGGAGATCGCGGACAGGGTGGCCGTGATGCGCCACGGCGAGGTCGTCGAGCAAGGTCCGGCTGACGAGGTGCTGGGCGCGCCGAAGGCCGACTACACCAAGGCGCTGATCGCCGCCGTCCCCGGCCTCAAACCGAGATTGCGCCGGGCGGACGCGGCTTCGAACGTACTTTTGCGCGTCGTCGATCTCGAAAAGACCTATCGCACCTCGTCGGGGTTCTTCGGCGGTGCGGGCCGCGAGGTCAAGGCGGCCAAGAAAATCTCGCTCGAACTCAAGCGCGAGAGTTCGCTCGCGTTGGTGGGGGAGTCCGGCTCGGGCAAGACGACGCTGGCGCGCTGCATCATCGGATTGGAGAGCGTGGACAGCGGCCTGATCGAGCTCGACGGCGAGCGTATCAGCGGCCGCACGCGCGCCGAGCTGCGCCCCTACCGCAAGCACGTCCAGATGGTCTTCCAGGACCCTTACGCGTCGCTCAATCCCCGCCAGCGCGTGGGCGAGATCATCGGCCTCGGACCCATGCTCAATGGCGTGAGTCGCGAGCAAGCGATCGCCGAAGCGCGCGAGCTCTTGCGGCTCGTGGGCCTCAAGCCCGACGCGGTCGACCGCTATCCGCACGAGTTCTCGGGCGGCCAGCGCCAGCGTATCGGTATCGCCCGCGCGCTGGCGGTGAAGCCCAAGCTGATCGTCGCCGACGAGCCGGTGTCGGCGCTCGACGTGTCCGTTCAGAAACAGGTGCTGGAGCTCCTGAACGATCTTCGCAAATCCTTCGGCCTCTCGATGTTGTTCATTACCCACGATCTGCGCGTCGCGGCGACGGTGTGCGAGGAAATCGCCATCATGCAACGCGGCGAGATCGTCGAACGCGGCCCGACCGCCGAGATTTTCGCCGCCCCCTCGCATCCCTATACGCGCAGCCTGTTCGACGCCGTGCCGGGTCGCGAATGGATCAGCGGTCTCGGCTGATCGCGGCGCGGTGCCGCGTTCCCGGCATCCGGCAAAGGCTCGAAAGCGCCGTTGGGACCGCAGCCTACAACGCAGCGAGATTCGGCGGTGCCGCACGGAAGGGCACGCGCAGCGCCAGCAGATCGCCGGCCAGCGTCTCTCGCGCGATCTTCTCGGGCGACAGTACGCGGCGCTGGGACGTGACGAACAGCGTGCGCCCGTCGGCCCCGCCCAAAGCGGACATGGTCGGTCGCGACACCGGAAGCTCGACGGTCACGTCGAGCGTGCCGTCGGGCAGACGCCGCTCGATCTTTCCCGCTTCGACGAGCGCGACCCAAAGCGCGCCGTCTGCGTCCACGCACGTGCCGTCGGGGACGATCGGCTCGGGATAGCGGACGAACACGCGCGACTTGCCTTGCGCGCCCGTGGCCGGATCGTAATCGATGGCTTCGATCGTGCGCGTGACGCTGTCGGCGAAATACATCGTCTTGCCGTCGGGCGCGAAAGCGATCGCGTTTGGGATGGCGATCGGGGATCGAATTTTCTCGAGCTTGCCGTCGAGATCGAGGCGATAGAGCGCGCCGATCGGCGCCATACGCCCGGTCTTGTCCATCGTGCCGAACCACAGCCGCCCGGCGGGATCGGGCTTGCCGTCATTGATCCGGGTGAGGAACTCGTCCGCCTCGACCGCGACCAGCCGCGCGCCGAGGCCCGCGACGGGATCGAGGGCGTAGAGCCCGTCCTCGAGCCCGACCAGCAAGCCGCCCTTGCGCCGGCCGACGAGCAGGCCGGGCAGGCTCGGAAGATTGTGGTGTAAGCGCCGGAGCAAAAATCCCTCACTGAAGCGGCCGGATTGTCCGGTTGCGCCGGAGTAAAAATCCGGCAGCAGATAGCTCTTTGCGGTTTTGGCAGAGGG
>VGEO01000185.1 GCA_016869275.1 Alphaproteobacteria bacterium
GCGCCCTGCTCGGGATCGCTTACCGCGGCCAAGATCGTGAACATCTTCATCGCCTGGAACATGTTCTGCGCGTCCGAGCACGAGCAGTTGTCCGACCCGAGCGCGACGTTGACGCCGGCATCTAAGAGCCGGCGGATCGGCGCGACACCGCTCTTGGTCTTCAAGTTGCCGACCGGGTTCAAGACCACGTTGGTCCCGGTCGCGGCGAGCTTGTCGATCTCGCTCGGCAAGAGCCACACTGAGTGGGCGAGCGAGGTCTGCGGCCCGAGGATGCCGGTCCGCTCCATGTAGTTGATGAGCGAGCCGTGGTCGCGGTCGCGGAAGAGCTGGCGCGCGATCAGCGTCATCGCCTTCGATTCGTAAAGGTGCGTGTAGATCGGCACCTTCTCCTTGCGCGCGAGCTCGCCCAGACGTTCGAGGAGCCGGGGCGTGCAGCGCTCGGGGCTGGTCGGCCCCAGCGCCCAACTGATGCGCGGGTGGCGATCGCGGCGCTTGCGCATGACGTCGGCGACGAGGTCCACGAGGTCGATGTTGGTGCCGAACGGCTCGACCGCGCCGGTCATGCCCTTTTGCACCTCGGGCGGCACCATCTCTTCCCAGAACGGCACCGTCTTGAAGCCGGTGACGTCACCGATCTGGCACGCGAACACGGCACGGATGCCGATCTGCTCGTAGGCTTCGAGCGTGGCGTCGACGTGGTCCACGTCCCACGGGTAGATCGTGAGCAAGTCCTGGACCGTGGTCATGCCCGAGCGCAGGCACTCGAACGCGCCGAGCAGGGTGCGGAGCCGAACCTCGTCGCGGCTCCGCTTGGGATAGGAGGGCGGGAGCGCGGCGAGCACCCAGTGCTCCAACGGGATGGTCTCGAAGCAGCCCTTCAGGAGCACGTCGTGCGAGTGGTAGTGGGCGTTGATGAAGCCGGGGACGACGAGCTTGTCGCGCGCGTCGATCACGGTGCCGACGCCGGTGCCTTTGAGCGCCGGGTGCGTGCCCCCCTGCGCGAGCTTCGCGGCCAGGCCCGGCTCGATCGCGGCGATCTTGCCCGCCGCGATCAGGATGTCGGCCGCCGGCGGCCGGTCGACGTCGCCGTCCAGGTCGAACACGCGCCCGTTCTTGATCAGGATGACGCTGTGCCGGTCGGTCATGAAATGCTCCGCTCGATGATACTCCCTCCCTCTGCGCAGCAGGGGAGGGCGGGGTGGGGGTCGTCGACCGCCCGCAGCGTAGCGGCGCGAGCAGTAGGGACAAGCCCGTATCGGAGGGAAGCGTCCCTCCCACCGTGTGGGGAAGGTCGGCGCGGCGTGCGCCGCGCGTCGCGCCGGGTAGGGGGCCTTCGCCGTTGAGACTGGCACGATGCGCTGGCTAGCGAAACTTGCCGCTGCCCGATCGGCTCCTGGCCGACCGTTCCATCTCGGCAAGGCCGCGGAGAACCACCGGTGGGCGATCCGGAAATTCGGCGACAAGCCGAAGCCGTCCGCCCATCGCCTCGATGTAGCTCCGCAAGGTCGAGAGTAGAAGATCGCTACGCTTCTCGAGGCGGGACACTCCATCCTGTCCGACGCCCAAAAATTCGGCCAGGTGCTGCTGCGTCAGTTCGTGAGCATGGCGCAGGTCGCGCAACGACAGTTCCTCCGCGATCAATTCGGAAGCCCGCGCTTCGATCCTGCGCCGGCGCGTCGCGCTCATCTTCTTCATCTTGTCCTTCACCGACGTAGCCACGGCTACCTCCTTTCCTTGCTCTCGAGACCCGCGACATGCTCGTCGAACCGCGCATCCGCCTTCTTGATGAGCTGCTTGTAGAAGCGCTTCGCGCTGCCGCCCGACTTGTTCCCGCAGGCCAGGAGGATCGCCCTCCGTTTCGGGTCGAAGGCGAAAGCGACGCGCCACACACCGCCGCCTGCGTCGAACCGCAGTTCCTTCATGTTCGCGTGACGCGAACCGTTCAAGGTATCGGCACGCGGCCGGCCGAGCGTCGGGCCAAACTCTTGCAATAGGCGCGCGTGTGCCAGCAGTTCATCCTGCACGGCTTCCGGCAGGTCATCGAACTCCGGCTCGAAAGCTTCATGGAACGAGATAACCCAGCTCACCGTGCCAGTATGTCATGAAACGCATATGTTACACAATGCATGTTCTCGTCGACCGCATGCTAGAGGGCAACGAAAGGTTTCCGAACGATGAGTAAAAAAGACCACGATCGTATCGGACGTGGATCGGGAAACGTCTTGCCGACTCCGGCGGCCGGATACCGAAGCGTCAGCGCGACAATGATCTACACCCACGTCCTGAACAAAGTGGGCCGTGGCATCCGGAGCCAGGTAGATGACCTATGAGCGGTCTTATGTAGACTGGAGAAGACCAGTGCTCCGCTGCGGCGGTCCGCTCCAACCGTTTGATATGAAAGTGATTTATTAAATCTTCTCGACCCTCGAGCAAGTTCTTGCGGAAGCACCGAAGGCCGGGCGCGAGGCTTAACCAGAGTGTATAAACATTGTTAGACGGCGGGTCGGACGCGATGGCTGACATTAATGAATTCTCTCTACATCACGCCGGCGTCGCCTTGGGAGAACGGTTACAACGAAAGCTTCAATGGCTCTCTACGCGACGAGCTGCTCGACGGTGAGATCTTCTACAGCCTGGCCGAAGCAAAGGGGC
>VGEO01000186.1 GCA_016869275.1 Alphaproteobacteria bacterium
GACGACCTGTTCGTGGTCGGAGGCGGGGAGGTCGATCGAGTTGAGCACGGGTTTCTCCCCACGGACTGCGATGTACTTCGCCCGGTAGATGGGGGAAAAATCACACGTTTTCAATAAGATAACGTAAACGCGTTCAAAAAGACCGCGAATGTCTCGAAAGCTTCTCCGGCGGCGTTCTTTGTTACGCCGCCGCCGGGACCGACGGCAATTTTCTTTCAGGCCGCCGGGACCCTAGAACCGGACGCCGACGCTGGTGCCGACGTAGAACGGCAGGTCCTCACGGACGATCGGACTTTTCGATGGATCGCCGAGCAGGAGGTTCAGCGTGGCATCGACCGTGAAGTAGATCTGATCGGTTACCTGGAAGATAAAGTTCAGGTGGGCGCCGACATCGCGGACGCCGGCCTCGGGTGTAAACCCGGCCACGGCGAAGCCGGCGGTGTTCCGCGGGACACCAAAATAGGCGTCGTTATAGCGCTTGCTGGCCGCGGTGACGCTCGCCCCGGCGACGATGCTCGCGCGGTCGGAAATCCGTCCGGCGCGATCGACGCCCAGGCTGCCGAGGAGACCGTTATGGCCTTCGCTTTGCAGGCCTTTGCGCGCGTCGCCCCAGATCCGCCAGCCGGCGCTGTAGTTCTCGAAGAACAACCCGGCCTCGACGCTGGGGTCGACGTCGGGCAAACGCCGAATGAACGAACTGTCGCCGTTGTCGCGGCCCTGGTCGTAGGTGAGCCGGCCGCCCATGCGGAACGAGCTGTTACGGAACAGGACCGCACCCAAGCCGCGCTGGGTGCTCAAGAAAACGCGCTGGCGCCAATCGATGTCGATCAGCGGCGAGAGGTGGGTGTCGTAGTCCTTGTCGCCGAAATAGCCGGGAGCGGTGCCGAAGCCGACACCGAAATTGTAGTTCCACTCGTTCTCGGCGTTGGGGAGGACCGCGGTCGCGCCGGCGAGCCGGGCCTCGCGGCCGTAGGTGGCGCCGCTGGCCAGGGCATCGGAGGCGGGTAGCGCAGCACCAGCCAAAGCGATCGCGGCGATCGCGGCGATCGCTAAGCCGCGGGTGCATGATCCTGTGGGACGCTTCATTGGCGAGGTTTCCATGGGTCGCGCGACCGTATCCGGGCTCTCCAAACGGGGCAAGCGTCGATTCCGTGGTGATCAAACGTCGATCAGGCCGTTGACGTAGTCGGCAATCGCGAGCGCCGAGGTGAGCCCGGGCGATTCCATTCCGATCAAGTTGACGAGGCCGCCCAAGCCGTGCACGGCGCTGCCCTGGATCACGAAATCGCGAACCGGCTCGCCAGGCCCCTGCACTTTGGGGCGGATGCCGGAATAGGCGGGGTGGAGCGAGCCGTCGCGGAGCGCCGGGTAGTAGCGCCGGATTTCCTCGTAAAACGCCTGGGCGCGGGCGGGATCGACGTCGTAGTCGAGCGAGTCGACCACGGCGAGATCGGGTCCGAACCGCGCTTGCCCGGCCAAGTCGGCGGTGAAGTGAACGCCGAGCGAGCGCGGCTGCGGGGTCGGGTAGATGAGCCGCGTGAACGGTGCCCGCCCGCTCAGCGCGAAATAGCAGCCCTTGGCGAGGTGCCGGGGCGGAATGTGGCGCGGGTTCAAGCGGTCGATCGAGCGCGCGACTGCCCACGCATGAAGCCCGCCGGCATTGATCAGGATGCGGCAGGTGACGACCGTGCTCTCGCGTCCGTCGCCGCCGACGGTGAGGTCGAAGCCCCGGTTGGCGACGGCAACCGACCGCAGCGGGCTCCGAAACGCGATGCGGGCGCCGTGCGTTTCGGCATGGCCCTGGAGAGCCAGCATGTAACCGTGGCTGTCGACGATCCCGGTCGAGGGCGACACCAGGGCGGCGACGCAGCGGAGATTGGGTTCGAGCCGGCGCGCTTCGGCGCCGTCGATGAGCGTCAGATCGTCGACGCCGTTGGCCGCGCCCTTTTTCCGCAGGTCCTCGAGCACGGCGATTTCAGCGTCGGTCGTCGCGACGATCAGCTTGCCGAGCCGCTTGTGGTTGACGCCGTGCGAGCGGCAAAAGGCGTACAGCATTTCCTTGCCGGAAACGCAAAGCCGCGCCTTCAGGCTGTCTTTGGGGTAATAAATCCCGGCGTGAATGACCTCGCTATTGCGGCTCGAGGTTTCGGTGCCGATGGTGTCGGCTTGTTCGAGAACGACGACCTCGCGGCCGGCGAGCGCCAAGGCCCGCGCGATCGCGAGCCCGATGACTCCGGCCCCGACCACGACCGCTTCGACTTGATCCGCCAACGTACCGACCCCCCGAAACCGGGCCCGAGTGTCGAAAGCTGCGGCGCAAGGGTCAAGCGCTAGTTCGCGCGAGCCCGAGGTGGACGCGGCGCGGTGGCAGGCTAGAATCGCATCGACGCTTCAGCGGTGATCCAGGACATGGCGAAGGACTCCGGGGCTCCAGCGCCGCGCTCGTCGCGGGCCGAGGTCGACGCATTTCTGAAAAAGGTCGCCCAGACCGTGCCGGTTGCGGCCGGCGGGCGCGGCCGGCTCATGTTCGCGCTCGATGCGACCGCGAGCCGCGAGCCGACCTGGGACCGCGCCTGCCAGATTCAAGGCCAGATGTTCGCCGAGACCGCAGCCTTGGGCGGA
>VGEO01000187.1 GCA_016869275.1 Alphaproteobacteria bacterium
GCTGCATTCATGTCGAAGTGGAGAAAGGCGATCCGCGCCGGCGCGCTGTCGAGCGCGGTCGGCACCACGCCCTTGACCACGCGGACGTTGGCGTAGCCGGCGAAGCGCGCCACCACCTCGCCGTGCCATTCGGGCCTGAGCGCGTAGTACTGATTGATGTCGCGCTCGCTCGGCGACGAATAGGCGGGGTCGAGCCCGGCGAAGGTGTCGTAGAGATGGAGCGTCTTCGGGACGTTGCCCCAGTCGAGGTAGCGGGTCATCGCCGCCGAATAGAGCCCCTCGAACACGCCGCACTCGACGAAGTCGCCCTCGAGCGCCAGCGCCGAGCGGGCCGCCCAGCAATAGGTGTAGATCTTCCACACCTTGTCGTAGTCGGCTTCCGAGCGCGCCGCCGCCGCGAGCGCGGCGACGAAGGCCTGATCGTGGGCGAACGAGTGAATGCGCGAGAGCGTCACCAGATTGTCGCACATCAGGCTGGGCTGCCCGGCGCGCTTGAACGCTGCCTCGACCGCGAGCAGATGGTCGAGGGTCGGTCCGAGCTCGGCGGGCGGCAACCCGTAGAGCGACATCGCGCTGGTCTCCCGGCCTCTAAAAGGCTAGGGAATGCCACGGTTATGGTTAGCAAAAGGTTAGCGAAGGAACGGTGATGCCCGGACGCCTCGAAGGGAAGGTCGCGATCGTTGCCGGCGCCGGCTCGGTCGGCCCAGGCTTCGGCAACGGCAAGGCGGTTGCGGTCCTGTTCGCGCGCGAGGGCGCTCGTGTGTTCGCGATCGATATCAACGCGCAGGCGCTCGCCGAAACCGCGCAGCTGGTCGCGGCCGAAGGCGCGGCGGTCGCGGCTCACGTCGCCGACATGACCGATTCCGCGGCGGTCGCCGCCGCGACCGAGGCCTGCCGCGCCCGCTTCGGCCGGATCGACATCCTCCACAACAACGTCGGCGGCTCGGTCCCGGGCGGACCGGTGGAGATCAGCGAGGATGCCTGGCAGGCGCAGTTCGACTTCAACCTGACGAGCGCCTTCCTCGCCATGAAGCACGCGCTTCCCGTCATGGAACGCCAGGGCAAAGGCGCGATCGTCAATGTCGCCTCGATCGCGGGGTTGCGCCACATCGGCAACAACCACGTCGGCTACGCCGCTGCCAAGGCCGGCCTGATCCAGATGACGCGGGCGGTCGCGATCAAGTACGCCAAGGCCGGCATTCGCGCCAACTGCGTGGTGCCGGGCCTGATGCACACGCCGCTCGTGGAGGCGCGCCTGGGCGACCAGTACGGCGGCGGCGACGTCCAGGCGCTCATCAAGAAGCGCGACGCCCAGGTGCCGATGGGCCGGATGGGCGATGCCTGGGACGTCGCCTACGCCGCGCTCTATCTCGCCTCCGACGAGGCCAAGTACGTAACCGCGACCGAAATAGTGGTCGACGGCGGTTTCATCGCCCGGAGCGGCTGGGTCTAGGAGCAACGTTCGGTGAACGCGGTCCAGCGATGCCGATGAGAGTTGCGCCGCTCGCGATTGCCCTGGCGAGTGCCGCGCTCCTCATCGGTGCGCTCCTCTTCCAATATGTTGGCGGCCTCGCGCCCTGCCCGCTCTGCGTCTGGCAGCGCTGGCCGCACGGCGCGGTGATCCTGCTGGGCGTCGCCGCGTTCGCCTGGCCGGGGGCCAGGGGCCTGCTCCTGTTCGCGGCCGGGGCGGCAGCGGCGGCGAGCGCCGGGACCGGGGTCTATCACGTGGGCGTCGAGCAGGGCTGGTTTCAGGCCACGGCGTCGTGCGGCGCAACCGGTACGGCGACCAATTTGGCCGAACTCAGGCAGCAGATTCTGACCGCGCCCACCGCGCGCTGCACCGATGTACCGTGGGCGCTGTTCGGGATTTCGCTGGCCGGCTACAACGCGCTGTTCTCGGCCGCGCTCGCCGCCGCGAGCTGGCGGCTGGCGGCAAGCGCGCGTCCGCGCGACAATCGGTCATGACCGAGCCCCAAGCCCGCGCCCGCGTCCGCACCCGCGCGCGCCCAAAACGCGCGACCGCCGAAGATCGCCTGCCCGGCGATGCCACGGCCGATCAATTGATCGCGCGCGTGATCCGGGTCGACCACGCCGGCGAGTACGGCGCCAAGCGCATCTACCAAGGCCAACTCGCCGTCATGAGCGAAGGCGCGGCCAAGGACCAGGTCCGCGCCATGGCGGCCCAGGAGGAGAAGCACTTGGCGACGTTCGAGCGGGCGCTGGTCGAGCGCCGCGTGCGGCCGACCGCGCTGGCGCCGCTCTGGCACATCGCCGGCTTCGCGCTCGGCGCCGGCACCGCGTTCTTGGGCGAAAAAGCGGCGATGGCGTGCACGGTCGCGGTCGAGGAAGTGATCGACGGCCATTACGCGCGCCAGGCCGAGGCGCTGGGCGACGACGAAGCGGGCTTGCGCGCCGCGATCGCCGAAGCGCGCGCGCACGAGATCGAACATCGCGATACCGCGCGCGCGGCCGGCGCCGCCGAGACGCCGGGCTACGGCCTCCTGACCCAGGCGATCAAGGCCGGCACCCGGGTCGCGATCTGGCTCTCGGAGCGCGTGTAGCCCGGATTTCCCACCCGCGAAGAT
>VGEO01000188.1 GCA_016869275.1 Alphaproteobacteria bacterium
CCGGCCATGGTCAGAACCTGGCCGAACTCAAGCGCGCGAGCGTTTTGATCGATGGCGGCGCCGGGCAGGGCGGCGGATTGCTGCTGCAGATATTCACCGAAAACCAGGTCGGCCCGATCTTCTTCGAGATTATCCAGCGTAAAGGCAATCAGGGCTTCGGCGAGGGCAACTTCCGCGCCTTGTTCGAAGCGATGGAGCGCGATCAGACCGCGCGCGGCGTCCTGAAGCCGGCGTGAGGAGGAGAGCAGCCCGTGGCCCCCAACCCGATCTCATTCCCGCGCCGCGAAGGCCGTGCGTCGCGCCAGGCGCACGCCGATCTGCCCGAGGGCACCTACGAGCAGGAATTCGGCCGCGACGGGTTCTACGGGCCGGTTTCGCACCTCTATCACGCGCATCCGCCGACCGGGTGGAGCGACTGGCAGGAGCCGACCCGGCCGCGCGCGTTTGATACCACCAAGACCAACGCGGCCTCGGCGTCGCCGTGGGACGCGACGGCGCTATTCGCGAACGCCGCCGTCAAGTTTCGCCTTTGGCGCGCGGCCGGCGCCATGGACCACCTGGCGCGGAACGCGGATGGCGATGAGCTCTTGTTCGTTCACGCCGGTGCGGGCGATCTGTTCTGCGACTTCGGTCATCTCGCCTACGGCGAAGGCGACTACATCGTGCTGCCGCGCGGCACGATGTGGCGGATCGAGCCGATGGCGCCGACGACGATGCTCTTGATCGAGGCGACTGATGACCGCTACGGGCTTCCCGATAAAGGCATCGTCGGCGAGCACGCCTTTTTCGATCCCGCCGCGCTCGCGACCCCGGCGCTCGACGAGCGCTTCCGGGCGCAACGCGACGCGCCGTCGTGGCGCGTGGTGCTGAAGCGCCGCGACGCGCTTTCGACCGTGACGTTCCCGCACAATCCCTTGGACGCGGTCGGCTGGAAGGGCACGCTCGCGCCGGTCAAGATCAACTGGCGCGACTTTCGCCCGCTGATGAGCCATCGCTTCCACGTGCCGCCCTCGGCGCACACGACGTTTCTCGCCAACCGGTTCGTCGTCTGCACCTTCGCGCCGCGGCCACTGGAGAGCGATCCCGGCGCGCTCAAACTGCCGTTCTATCATTCGAACGTCGATTACGACGAGATCATCTTCTATCACCGCGGCCAGTTCATGAGCCGCGACAACATCCACCCCGGCATGATCACGTTTCATCCCTCGGGATTCCCGCACGGGCCGCACCCAAAGGCGTTCGCAGCCGCGGCCAAGGCGGCGCGAAGCGAGACCGACGAGGTTGCGGTCATGGTCGATACCCGCGATGCGCTCGACGTTACCGCCCAGGCTGCGGCGATCGAATGGTCGGGCTACGTCGATTCGTGGAAATGAAACTCGCCTCGTTGAAACCGGGCCTCGACGGCGCCGGGCGCGACGGCCGGCTGATGGTGGTGAGCCCCGACCTCGCGAGCGCCGTGATGGCTGACGAGATCGCGCCGACGCTCCAGGCGGCGCTCGACAACTGGCCGGCGTTCCAGCCGGCCCTCGCCGCACTCGCCGAAGCGGTGGAATCGGGTGGTGCGCGCGGCGTGTTCCGCTTCGATCCGGCCCGGGTCGGGCCGCCGTTGCCGCGCGCCTACCAGTGGCTCGATGGCAGCGCTTACTTACGCCATGTCGAGCTGGTGCGGCGCGCGCGCGGCGCCGAGATGTCGCCGACCTTTATGACCGATCCGCTGATGTACCAAGGCGGCTCCGATCACCTGCTCGGGCCGACCGACCCGATCGAGGCAGCGAGCGAGGACTGGGGCATCGACTTCGAGTCCGAGATCGCGGTCGTGACCGGCGACGTTCCCATGGGCGTCGATCGCCGGCACGCCCTCGGCACTATTCGTCTCATCATGCTCGCGAACGATGTCAGCCTTCGCAACCTGATCCCGACCGAGCTCGCCAAGGGTTTCGGGTTCGTGCAGAGCAAGCCGGCGAGTGCGTTCTCGCCGGTTGCGGTGACGCCGGATGCGTTCGGGCCGGCGTGGCACGAAGGCAAACTGAAAGGGCGCCTGCTCACGTTCAGGAACGACCAGCGCTTCGGCGACCCCGACGCCGGCATCGACATGAACTTCGATTTCGGCACCCTGATCGCGCACGCCGCCAAGACCCGGCGGCTCGCCGCCGGTACGATCGTCGGGAGCGGCACCGTCGCCAACCGCGATCCGGCGCGGGGCTCGTCCTGCATCGCCGAGCGGCGCGCGATCGAGACGATCGAGCAGGGCCGGCTGGTAACGCCGTTCCTCGCTTTCGGCGAACGCGTCCGGATCGAAATGCGCGACGCGGCCGGCGCCTCGATCTTCGGCGCCATCGAGCAGACCGTCGTGCGCCGGGAGCAGGCGGATGCTTAAGCTCTACGGCTATTTCCGCTCATCGGCCGCGTACCGCATCCGGATCGTCCTCAACCTGAAAGGGCTCGCTTACGAGCAGAGCTCGATTCACCTGCGCCGCGGCGAGCAGTTCAAGCCGGCCTACCGCGCGCTCAATCCGCTGGCGCGAGTGCCGACTTTGATTGACGGCGAGCGCGTGCTCAACCAGTCGCTT
>VGEO01000189.1 GCA_016869275.1 Alphaproteobacteria bacterium
TCAAGGGCGTTTGGACGCGGTGCGCCGCCGGCGCGCGCGCGCGGGCCACGTCAGTCATGGAAGAACCGGTACTTCTCGTAGAGCCCGCGCGACTTCAACCAGTCGAGCGCCTCGAATACCGTCCCCGAGTCGATGTCGGCGGTCAGCATATGGACGATCGGCTCCATGACGTGGTCGGGGGTCTGCATCTCGCGGCCCTTCAAGTAGCCGGGCGGCGCGTTCGAGATGAAACGGGTTTCGGCGAACCCGGGCGAGAACGCGTTGACGCGGACGCCGTCGGCCTTGAGCTTGACCGCGAGAACGTAGGTCAGCCCATCGACCGCAAACTTGCTGACGGTATAGGGGATGCTGCGGACGTGGCCGTAGCCCGGCCGCGCGGTCGAGGACGTCACGTTGACGATGTGCCCGGACTTCCGCGCCCGCATCGCCGGCAGCGCTTCGCGGATACAGAGATAAGCGCCGCGAACGTTGGCGTCGAACGTCATATCCCAATCATCGATCGGGATCGCGCCGGCATCGGCGACCGAGCCGGGATGGGCACCGTTGTTGATGAGGACGTCGATCCGGCCGAAGGCGTCGAGCGCGCTTTGCATGAGCGCCTTGACCTGGGCTTCGACTGCGACGTCGCAGGCGACCGCGCGGGCTTGGCCGCCGGCCGCCGCGATCTCGGCGGCAACGCGTGCGCACTCACCGCGCGTGCGCGCCGCGAGCACGAGGCGGGCGCCCTTGGCGGCGATCGCCTTGGCCATGAACTCGCCGTAGCCGCGGCCGCCGCCGGTGATGACGACGGTCTGGCCGTCGAGGCTGTTCGGCACGGCGGCGCTCAGGCCTTCGCGCCCTTGGCGAACGCCCAATAGAGCGAGCGCGCGGTGCGGAAGGTCGGGCCGGGCTGGAAGTGACGGTCCTCGAAGCGGGCGCAGGTCTGGACCTTGGCCCAGTTGCCCGACGCGAACAGCTCGTCGGCGTCCAAGAGCTCGCCGTACTTGATCTTGCGCTCGACCACCTTCTTGCCGTCGGCGCGGAGGAGCTGGATCACGCGCTGGCGGGTGATACCGTTCAGGAACGTGCCGTTGGCCGCCGGCGTATGGACGACGCCGTCTTTGACCATGAACAGGTTGGCGTTGGCGAACTCGGCGACGTCGCCCCATGGATCGAGCACCACCGCGGTATCGAAGCCCTTGGCGCGCGCCTCGCGGAACATGCGGCTGACGTTGGGGTAGAGCGCCGCGCACTTGGCATCGGTCGGCGCCGTCTCCGGCAGCGGCCGGCGGCGGGTCGAGAGCGTCGCGCTGAAGCCGGGCTCGCCCGACGGAATCTTGGCCTCGTAGACCGAAAGCGCGAAGCGGGTGCTCTCGGGATCGGGGATCATGAACCCGGTCTCGGCCCAGAACATCGGCCGCACGTAGAGCTCGGCATCGGGGGGAAAGCGGCGGATCCCTTCCCACGACAGCCGCTCGATCTCCTTGGCGTTGAGCGGCGGCTGTAGCCCGAGGCGCTCGGCCGATTCGATGCAACGCGCCGAATGCTTGTCGAGATCGGGAGCCAAGCCGTCGAAGGCGCGGGCGCCGTCGAACACGAACGAGGCCAGCCACGACGCGTGGCTCATCGGCCCCAAGATCGGCGGGTTGCCTTCGATCCACGCGCCATCGAGATAGGTGATGGCTTTACCGACCGTTGCCTTCATGCGCGCACCTCAGGGCTGACGCGGGCGATTATGGCCGCTCGCCCCGGACGCGGCAATCGCGCCGGCTATGACAGCGTCGATCCGACCCGCTAGGCTGACCGCAGGACTCTGGGGAGGGACCATGCGCGTCGGCGTCGTTTTTCCGACCACCGAGATCGGCAACGATCCGGCCGCGATCCGCGATTTCGCGCAAAGCGTCGAGGGTGCGGGCGCCGATCACCTCGTCGCCTACGACCATGTGCTCGGCGCCAACCCGACATCCGAGCACGGCAAGCGCGCGCGCTATAAACACACGGACGCGTTCCACGAGCCGTTCGTGCTGTTCGGCTTTCTCGCCGCCGCGACGCGGGCGATCGAACTCTTCACCGGCATCATCGTGCTGCCGCAGCGTCAGACCGCGCTGGTCGCCAAGCAGGCGGCCGAGGTCGACGTGCTCGCGGGCGGGCGGTTGCGCCTGGGCGTCGCGGTCGGGCCCAACGCCTTCGAATACGAGGCGATGGGAGCGGATTTCACGACCCGCGGCGCCCGCATCGAAGAGCAGATCGATGTGATGCGCCGCCTGTGGCGCGAGCCGCTCCTCACCTACCGCGGCCGCTGGCATCGCGTGACCGACGCCGGCATCAACCCGCTGCCGCCCCGGCGCACGATCCCGATCTGGATCGGCGGCTTCGCCGACCCGGTCCTCGAGCGCACCGCCCGGCTCGCTCAAGGGTGGTATGCGCTGATGGCGCCCGACGACAAGGCCAAGGCCGAGATCGCCAGGTTCCAGGGCTACGTCGCCGCCGCCGGCCGCGCCCGGGACGGGATCGGCATCGAAGCCCGCATCCTCCTGGGCCGCCGCACCCCGGCCGCGGCCGCGGCCGA
>VGEO01000190.1 GCA_016869275.1 Alphaproteobacteria bacterium
GTCGCCGATGAATTTCAGGACTTCGCCGCCATGGTTCGCGACCGCCTTGGTCATGGCGCCGAAATAGTCGTTCAGCAGCAGGATCATCTCGTCCTGCGCCAGGGTGTCGGACAGCGCGGTGAAGCCGCGGAGATCGCAGACCCAGATCACGGCATGGATGGTCTCGCCCATGCCGCGCTTGATCGCGCCCGACAAGACGCGCCCTCCGGCGACCGGCCCGACATAGGTGTCGAGCAGGGTCCGTGCGGTGCGATGGAGGGTGTGGATTTCGAGCACCAGGGCGATGGTCGGGGCGAGGTCATCGAGCGCCGCGAGGTCGGCATCCGCGAACCCGGTCGCTGTCCGGGTCGCCACCGTCAGCGCTTTGGTCGAGCCATCGGAGAACCGAAGCGGCAGCGCGAGGTAGTCGGTGAACCCTTCGCGGCGGAGGTCGGGGATGATGCCGTACTCGCGGGGCTCGGCCGCCGCCCCGATCCGGCAGCGGACCTTGCCGCCGCCGTTATAGACCACTTTGAGCGGGCTGTTGTCGTAGCTCCGAACGGTTGTGGCATCGAGGATCCAACGCCGTTCGACCGGCGCTTTGCCCGGTTCCCACAACACGCTCGCCGAGGAGATGTTGGGATGAAGGATCGGCACGCCGGTAGTGATGCGATCGACCGGGATGCCGGCGGCGCGCAACTTCTCGCCCAAAGCGTTCACGAACCGCGCCGCATCGCCTGAGCGGGCCGCTTCGGTTTTCAGCCAGCGGCCGACGTCGGCGACCGGATCGGCCACAGGCGCGGTTGTCGGCATGTCGAAATTCCCGACCGGTCACGCGACGCCGTGGCGCTCGTCGAGGTCGCCCCAGCTCTTCAGCCGCTCGATCTTGATCGCGATCACCGGCAGCGCGGCGAGCGCCATCGCGCGGTACTGCGGGTAGCGCGTGCGCAGCCGCGTCACCGCCCAGTCGTGCTCGAGGCCGTTCTCGATCAGCTCGGCCCGGCCCCACGCCATTACCCAGCCGAGTCGGGCCCAGTTGTCATCGTAGCGGTCGAACACGATCGCGACCGCCGGGTGGGCCAGGATGTTGCGGACGCGCTTCAGCCGGCGAGCGGCCGTGGTCTTCGGCTTCTCGTCGACCGCGCTGAAGATCTTGTCGCCGTGCACCGCGAAGCACACCGGCACGACGTGCGGCGCGCCGTCGCCGTCGGCGGTGGCGAGGTGGGCGACCCGCCGCGCCTCGATGAAGACGCGCTGCTCCTCCGTCAGCATGGCCGCAACGACGGCCAGGCCGTGCCTTACTCGGCGGCGATTTTCTCGGCGCCGATCCAGGCGTGCGAAAGGTCGAACACGACCCCGTTCGGGTCGCGGAACTTGCGCTCGAAGTCGACCTTGCTCTCGCCGGTCTTCACTTCCTTATGGAAGCGGCCGCCCGCCTTGAGGATGCGCTGCTCGAAGCCGGCGAGATCGTCGACGATGAAACCCATGTGATGGATGCCGAAGAAATCCTTGCCGCGCTCGTCGCCCGCCGACTCATCGGTCGGGAAATTCAACAGCGTCAAATTGACGACGCCGTCGGTCAGGGCAATGCCGTTGCCGTGGGCGGTCTCGACTTTCTTCGTGCGCTTGAGGCCGAACACTTTTTCGTAGAACGCGGCGGCCTTCTCGAGGTCCGGCACCGAGACGGCGATGTGGCGGAGCTTGGCTTCCATGTCACTCTCTCCTCAGTCCTAAGGGCGCGATTGACCGCTATTATCGCAAGGGTGGGGCGGATGGGTACAGCGAATTTCGGACGATCGGTGACTACATCGGCACCGTAATGAACGTGTGCGGCGCGTCGGCGTTGACGAGGTCGAAGCGCTTTTGCTTGATCTTGAGCCTGCCGCCCACGCGCTCGAGCGTATAGCGGCAGCGCCCGGCGAACAGGCGCTGGCCGTCGCCTTCGCGGTACTCGACCACGTGCTGGCGCGCGGTCACTTCGACGGTGCCGTTCTTGGTAGCCTCGATCCGGATCGCGCCGACGACGTGGCTGGTGCGCGGAAACGGCGACTGGGCGACGTTGGCCGGGTGGCTCATGCGCCGGATGCGGATTTCGAGGATGTCGCGGTCCTCGTAGAAGATCGAGGCCGTGTTCATCGGGTCGGCTTGGCCCGGTTCCGATGGCATCCAGTAGACACCGTCCGCGGTGAAGAGCGCGAGCCAGTCGGTGAAGCGGCCCTGATCCAGGAGCTCGGCTTCGGCGAGGATGAAGTCCTCGACTTCGCCCCGCGACACCGCCGCCGCCGGCGCCTTCGCCTTCACAGGCTTGGACTTCCGCTTGATCGTCGCTTTGCGCGCCATCGTCTTACTCCGCAGCCAGATAACCGAGCCAAGCTTGAAACTGATTGCGAAACGGCAACTCGCTGGTGCCGACGCCCTTGCGCCGGCCGTCGTCGGCCCCTTCGGCCCCGGCGCCGCGCGAGAAGTCGACCCAGCCGTCGGCGCCGACATTGGCGACGCCGCGCTGCGTTTGCGCGAATACCGCGTGATCGTCCTGGGCGATCATCGATGACGGCGCGTTGAGCGCGGT
>VGEO01000191.1 GCA_016869275.1 Alphaproteobacteria bacterium
AGGCTCTCGCGCACCAACGACACGATCAGCCGCGATAGGTGGTCCTTGGCCACATAGTCCTGCACGCTCGGCGGCAGAAGCTGCGCCTCGTCGATCTTCCAGGGGCGAAATTCCTTGCTCATGGACCTGCAAGGAATCAGATTCGCTAACCCTCGAAAAGCGACTACTTGGACAGGCTCCTAGTGTCGTGAATCCGAAATTCGTCACGGACGAATTTCGGATTCAGCCGACACTAGCTTATTGAAGTTGCGGTGTGCCGACCGTTCCGAAGCTCGCCAGCTTTGCTGGCGAACTTCGGAACCGGCACACTAGCGACGCTCTCGCGTCGCCTCCTTCGCTTGGGCTTGAGCGATTTCCGTGAAACGCCGATTCCGTGGTCTTACTCCAACGGCTCCAACGCCCCCACCAGAGTCGGCAGATACTCGCTCACCGTCGGATGCACGTACATGCCGCTTTCGATCACCGAGACCGGCGCCTTCGCGTACATCAGGCTCAAGAGAGTCTGCATGACCTCGTCGCCTTCTATGCCCAGCAGGGCCGCGCCCAGGATCTGCCTCGACTCGGCATCGACCAGGATCTTCATGAAGCCGTCGGTCTCGCTCCGTTCGCGCGCGCGGCCGACGCGGCTCATCTTGAGCGTGGCCTTGAGGACCTTCCGGCCCGAGGCGCGGGCCTCGGCCTCGCTCATGCCGCAGCGGCCGAGCGGCGGGTCGACGTAGAGCGCATAGGCGGGGATGCGATCGGTGACCTTTCGGCCGCCGCCGTCGAGCAGGTTCGCGGCCACGATCTCGTAGTCGTTGTAGGCGGTGTGCGTGAAGGCGCCGCGGCCGTTGCATTCGCCGAGCGCCCAGACGCCGTCGACACTGGTCCTGAGATCGTCGCCGACCTTGATGAAGCCGCGCTTGTCGGTTTCGATACCCGCCTTGTCGAGCCCGAGGTCATGCGTGTTGGGCACGCGCCCGAGGGCAAGCAGCACATGGCTTGCCTCGACCCGCTTCGCCTTCTCCTTGCAGTCGAGCCCGACCGCGACGCCGCCGCGGCGCGTGGCGAAGGAGATGCACGCGGCGTTGAGCCGGAAATTCACGCCTTCATCGGCCAGGATTCGGCGCACCTCTTCCGAGATGTCCGGGTCCTCGCGCGCGATCAGCCGGTCGCCCCGCTCGATCACCGTGACCTCGGCGCCGAAGCGCCGGTACATCTGCGCGAATTCGAGCCCGATATAGCTGCCGCCGGCGATGGCGAGATGGCGCGGCAGGCGGTCGACATCCATCATCGAGGCGTTGGTGAGATAGGGGATCTCCGCGATGCCCGGCATCTCCGGCACATAAGCGCGCGCGCCGACATCGATGAAGAGGCGCTCCGCAGTCAGCGTCTCGCCCTTCACCGCGATCGTCTTCGGCCCGGTGAAGCGCGCATGGCCGCGGATCAGGGTCAGGTTCTCCGTCGTCGTCATCCACTTGGCGGTGCCCAGGCGCGACTTCGCGACGATCGCATCCTTGCGCGCTTTCACCTGGCCCATGTCGGCGGCGACCTTGCCTTTGAGACTGATGCCGAAATCCGCGGCACGGCGTGCGACATGGGCCGCCCGCGCGCTCGCGATCAGCGCCTTGGTGGGCACGCAGCCGGTGTTGACGCAGGTGCCGCCGACCAGCCTGCGCTCGACGATCGCGGTCTTGAACCCTTCCCCGGCCAGCCTCGCCGCCAACGGCGGCCCGGCCTGGCCGGTGCCGATGACGATTGCGTCGAAGGTATTGGGCATGGGGACCTCCCCGAGCGGAACGATAGCGCTACACGACATCGCCGTCTCTACGACCGCGGAACCGGCGTGAGCGACTCCCTGGGGAGCGACCTTGTCGCTCCCTCGATCGCCGGCCCCGTGGACGGGCGCCCGTCGCTATCTCCGTAACCTCACCGGGCTGTGCTTGAGCGCGGGCGCGACGGTGGCGTCGTGCCGCCCCGCATCCTCGGTCAGCGCCTCGCCCCAATAGGCGACCAGTTCGGCCTGGCGGCGCTCGCGATCGGCGATCTCGCGGCTGATCGAGTGGCGGACCACGAGCGAGACGATCCGGGGCGTCGCCGCGTAGATGACGACGCCGACGCCGGCGGCGCCGATGATCACCGCGCCGGTGGTCGGATCGCTGAGCGCTTTCATCGCGCGCTCCATGGTGTGGCCCTGGATCCAGAGCGGCATCAGCACCGGGTAGAGCCCGGCGAGGTTGAGCGAGCCGATGCAGAGCACGCCGAACTTCTCCGGCGTGCGGTCGAAGAGAAAAGTGAGCCAGGTCGGGATCAGCCCGACCGCGATGACCACCGCCGTCGGCCGGAACAGGACCGCGAGGACGCCGAGCAGGGCCAGCCAGACGATCGGCTTGAGAGTCATCTAGCCCGAATTATTCGTGACGCGGGCTGTCTCGATGCTGCGGGTGTAGCATAACTCACTGATTTCGTTTAGGATTTGGTTGTCTAAGCCGGTCCTTCACGA
>VGEO01000192.1 GCA_016869275.1 Alphaproteobacteria bacterium
GCGCGCGCGAGCCTGGCCTCCTATAACCCGCAAGGACGGATCATCGCGCCCGCCGAGATCGCGATGGTGGTGGGCTGGCTCGCGCTCCCGGCTTCGGGCTCGATCACCGGCCAGGCGATCCCAGTCGCCGGCGGCGAGGTGATGTCGTGACCGAACGCAGCGCGCGGGCGCTTGCCGCGCTGGAGCCCGGCGATCTCGAAACCGCCGCTCAGGGCGACAAGCTCGAGCTCCGCGTCTGGCTCCGGCTTCTCACCTGCGCCAATTTGGGCGGTGCCGCGCTCAGGCGCCGCTTGCGCGAGCGCTTCGATACCACGCTGCCGCGCTTCGATGTGCTCGCCCAGCTCGCACGCTCGGCCGAAGGCCTCGCCATGGGTGAGTTATCAAAGCGCCTGATGGTGACCAACGGCAATGCGACCGGCCTGGTGGCGCGGCTCGCCGCCGACGGCCTGGTGACACGGGCACCCGCCGCCCACGACCGTCGCCGCCAGACCGTGCGCCTGACGCCGGCGGGGCGCCGCGAATTCAAGGCGATAGCCGCCGCCCACGACACATGGATGGCCGACCTCACCGCCGACCTGAGCCGCGCCGACAAGGACGCCTTGTTCGGGCTCTTGGGCGCGCTCAAATCCTCGTTCAAGAACCAGAGCCAGCGGAGACGCGCATGAAGGGGTCCGAGTTCAAACCGCAGCACTTCAAGTGGGAGGTCGCGGACCGCGTCGCCACGGTGACGCTGAACCGGCCCGACAAGAAGAACCCGCTCACCTTCGAGTCCTATGCCGAGCTTGGGCAGACCTTCCGCGCGCTGCATAAGGTCGCCGACGTCAAAGCGGTCGTCATCACCGGCGCCGAGGGCAACTTCTGTTCCGGGGGCGACGTCCACGAGATCATCGGGCCGCTCGTAAAGATGAAGATGCCCGAGCTTCTGCAATTCACGCGCATGACCGGCGAACTCATCAAGGCGATCCGCGCCTGCCCACAGCCGATCGTCGCCGCGATCGACGGCATCTGCGCCGGCGCCGGCGCCTGCGTCGCGATGGCGTCCGACATCCGCTTCGGCACCGCGCGGAGCAAGGTCGCGTTCCTGTTCGTGCGGGTGGGCCTGGCCGGCTGCGACATGGGCGCCTGCGCCATGCTACCGCGGATCATCGGCCAGGGCCGCGCGTCCGAGCTGCTCTACACCGGGCGCACCATGGACGGCGCCGAAGCCGAGCGCTGGGGCTTCTACAATCGCCTGTGCGAGCCCGACGCGCTGCGCGAAGCCGCGCAGGGGTTCGCGCGCACGCTTGCGCACGGGCCGACCTTCGCGCACGGCATCACCAAGACCGCGCTCCACCAGGAGTGGAACATGGGGGTCGACGAGGCGATCGAGGCCGAAGCCGAGGCGCAAGCGATCTGCATGCAAACGCAGGACTTCGGCCGCGCCTACCACGCCTTCGTCGCCAAGGAGAAGCCGGTGTTCGAGGGGAACTGATGCCCGACCGCTCGTTCTTCGCCTGGCCGTTCTTCGCCGACCACCATCGGCGCCTGGCCGACGACATCGGCGAGTGGGCCGGGCGCGTCCTCGAACCGCAGCTCGGCGCCGAGCACGACGACGTCGAGGCGGCGGCGATCCGCTACGCCGCCCTGTTGGGCGAGGCCGGGTTCCTGCGCTACGTCGTGCCCAAGGCCTATGGCGGCGCGCACGAGGCGCTCGATGTCCGCTCGATTTGCCTGATCCGCGAGACGCTCGCCCGTTATTCCGGAGTCGCCGATGTCGCTTTTGCCATGCAGGGCTTGGGCTCGGGCTCGATCTCGTTGTTCGGTTCCGATCTCGTCAAGCTCCGTTATCTGCCCAAGGTCGCGACCGGCAAGCACATCGCCGCCTTCGCCATGACCGAGCCTAGCGGCGGCTCGGACGTCGCCGCGGTTGCGACCACCGCGCGCGAGGACGGCGACGCCTACGTGCTGGACGGCGCCAAGACCTTTATCTCGAACGCCGGCATCGCCCATCACTACGTCGTCTTTGCCCGCACCGCGCCCACCGGCGCCAAGGGCCTGGCCGCCTTCGTCGTCGATGCCGACATCAAGGGGTTGCGTGTCACCGAGAAGCTCGATCTCCTCGCGCCGCACCCGATCGGCGCGCTCGCCTTCGACGGCTGCCGCGTGCCCAAGGCACAGATGCTGGGAAGACCGGGCGATGGCTTCAAAGTCGGGATGGCGACGCTCGACATCTTCCGCACCACGGTCGGGGCCGCCGCCTTGGGTTTCGCCCGCCGCGCGTTGGATGAAGCCCTCGCTTACGCCGACAATCGTCAAGCGTTCGGCCAGAATCTCTCCGAGTTTCAGTTGGTGCAGGACAAGCTCGCGCAGATGGCGCTCGACGTCGACACCGCGGCGCTCTTGATCTACCGCTCGGCCTGGGCCAAGGACTCGGGCGCGGCTCGCGTCACCCGC
>VGEO01000193.1 GCA_016869275.1 Alphaproteobacteria bacterium
GCGGACGCGCTTTGTCTGGATCATGGGCGCCGACAACCTGATCCAGATCGCGCGCTGGCAACGCTGGCCCGAGATTTTCGCCCGCATCCCGATTGCCGTCTTCGACCGCCCTACCTATTCTCTCAAAGCGCTCGCCGGCGAAGCGGCGCGGCGCTTCGCGCGCGCCCGCCTCGGCGTCGGCCGCGCCCGGCATCTGGCGGCCAGTGCCCCGCCGCGCTGGGTGTTTCTCGACCGGGCGCGCGATCCGATTTCAGCCACCGCGCTTCGGCAATCCCGCGCGCGCAACCCCGGGCCCACCCGGAAGGAGGACGTCCATCGCTCCGCGTAAACCCGCCCCGCGCAAGCGGCGCCCACCCGCCAAGCGGCTCGCCGCCATCCCAAACAAGCGCCACGCCGCTGCGCCTGCGAAGCGTCAGGCCGCGGCTCCCGCCAAGCGCAAGGCCGCCGCCCCGACCAAGCACCAAGCCACCGCTCCTGCCAAGCACCAGGCCGCTACCCCCGCCAAGCGCAAGACCAGGCGTCCGGTCGAACGCGACGCTCGCGTCGAAGCGATCCGCACGCTGATCCTCGAATCGCTCGACCAAGACAAAGCCCTCGACGTGGTCGTGGTGCCGTTGGCCGGGAAGTCGTCGATCGCCGACTACATGGTGATCGCTTCTGGCACCTCGCAGCGTCACGTCGGCGCGGTCGCCGAACACCTGCGCGAACGGCTCAAGGCGGCCGGCTACAGCGTCACCGCGCCCGAAGGCCTACCCGCCTGCGATTGGGTGCTGCTCGATGCCGGCGATGCGATCGTCCACATCTTCAAGCCCGAGGTACGCGCCTTCTACAACCTCGAAAAGATGTGGTCGGTCGACCTCCCGGCCGAGAGCGTCGGCGCGCCCTAGTTTCGCTGCACGCCGTCGTGCGCCTCGTCATCGCGGCCGTCGGCAAGCTCAAGGCGGGCCCGATCAAGTCACTTTACGACGATTACGCCGGCCGCCTGCCGTGGCCGGTTACGCTCAAAGAGATCGCCAACCGCACCGACAAGAGCGCGGCCGAGCGGAAGCGCCGCGAAGGCGAAGCGCTGCTGGCCGTCATCCCGGACGACGCGGCGCTGGTCGCGCTCGATGGCCGCGGACGCGCGCTCGCGAGCGAAGCCATTGCCGAACGGCTGCGCGCGTTTCGCGACAGCGGTACGGCCAGCCTCGCGTTCGCGATCGGCGGGGCCGACGGCTTGGACGACGCGGTCCGCCGCCGTGCCGCGTTGGCGCTCGCCTTCGGTCCCCAGACCTGGCCGCACTTCCTCGTTCGCGTCATGCTGGCCGAGCAGCTTTACCGCGCCGCGACGCTGCTCGCGGGCTACCCTTATCACCGAGGTTGAGACGTTGCGATCGGCGACCCGTCAGCATTGCAGGCCGTAACCGATTAGGTTACGATTACGAAAGATGATCCGGAGTTTCCGACATAAGGGGCTTCGGCTGTTTTTCTCGGCAGGAAGCACACGGGGGATTCTATTCGCCCATGCGAAGCGCCTGAAGTTGATTTTGGCGCTTCTCAATGTCGCGTCGACTTCAGGGCATATGGACGCTCCGGGTTTGCGTCTTCATCCGCTTCGCGGCCGGTATCACGGGTTCTGGGCCGTTCACGTGTCAGGCAACTGGCGCGTCATCTTTCGTTTCGAAGAGGGCCATGTCCACGATGTCGACTATCTCGACTATCACTAAGCCGACGATGCACGCGCCGCCGCATCCTGGCGAAATCCTGCGTGACCTTTACCTGAAGCCGCTTGGCGTGACGGTGACGGAAGCGGCGGCCGCACTGGAGACGACCCGCAAGCACGTTTCAAGCATCGTTAACGGGCGCGCATCGATATCGGCCGAGATGGCGTTGCGTCTCGGCGAAGCCCTACGAACCGATCCAACGATCTGGGTCGGCCTGCAAGCGCAGTACGACCTTTGGCAGGCGCGGCAGCGACGCGGCCGTCCGCGAATCAGGCGGCTCCGCCGGCACGCGGCCTGATCTCAGCACGCCTTTCGATCGGAGCGCTCACAAACATGTCGATAGCGCCACCGAACGCGCTGTTGTAAACACCCGCCATGACCCCCGAGCGCCGCCCCAGACCGGTCGTTCTCTGCGTGCTCGACGGGTGGGGCCATCGCGAGGCGACCGACCACAACGCGATCGCCCAGGCCAACACTACGGTGTACGACCGCCTGCTCGAGAGCGCGCCGCACGCGCTGCTCTCGGCGTCGTCGACCGACGTCGGCTTGCCCGCCGGCCAGATGGGGAATTCCGAGGTCGGCCACATGAACATCGGCGCCGGCCGGATCGTGGTGCAGGACCTGCCGCGGGTCGATGCCGCGATCCAGGACGGTGCGCTGTTTCGCGCGCCCGCGTTCGCCGCGCTGGTCGCGGCGC
>VGEO01000194.1 GCA_016869275.1 Alphaproteobacteria bacterium
GTCCTGGTCGATCCGACCATCGTGCTCGAGGTCGATCGCCAAGGGCGCAAGAACTGGGAATTCGGCGCGCCGGCGGCGAGCGGCGGGACGGCGGCCAAGCCGGCGAGCGGCGGTGGGGCCAAGGGCGGCCTCAGCGATCTCAAGTTGGGCGACATCCGGATCGCGAACGGCACCGTCACCTACATAGATGCCAAAGCCGGCACCCGCGAAGAGATCAAGAACGTGAACGTCACGGTCGCGCTCGCCAACTTGGATAGCCCGCTCAAGGCGGCGGGCGAACTCGCGTGGAAGGGCGAAACGGTACGCCTCAAGCTCGACGTCGCGGCCCCGCGGAAGCTCATGGAGGGCGCGGCTTCGGGCGTCAAAACCTCGCTCTCGGCCAAGCCAATGACGCTCGCGTTCGACGGCACGGTCGCCAGCGCCGCCGTCCTCAAGGTCGAGGGCGGCGTCGATCTCAAGGTGCCCTCGATCCGGGCGCTTGCCGCCTGGACCGGCAATCCGGTCGCGCTCAAAGGGCAGGGCCTCGGCCCGCTCGCGATCAAGGGCAAGTTCGGCGTCAATGGGCCCAAGCTCGCCTTCACCGGCGCCGAGTTCGAAATCGATCAGACCAAGGCCAAGGGCGACGTCGAGTTCGATTCGGCCGGCGCGCGGCCGGCGATCAAGGCTAAGCTCGACGTCGACAAGCTCGATCTCAACCTTTACCTGTGCGACGAGCCGGCGAAGCCGGCACCGGCGGCTCCGGCCGCGGCCAAGAACGACGAAGGCTGGAGCGATGAGCCGATCGACCTGAGCGGCCTCAAAGCCGTCGATGCCGATGTGAGCTTGAGCCTGGGCGCGCTTCAGGTCCAGCAGATCAAGATCGGGAGGAGCGCCGTCGCCGTCGCGCTCAAGAACGGCCGCTTGAACGCGGCGTTGACCGAGCTCGCGCTCTACCAGGGCCGCGGCACCGGGCGAATCGTCGTCGATGCAAGCCGCACGCCGACCACGATCGAGGCGGCGTTCGATCTGAAGGACGTGCAGGCGAACCCACTCCTGACCGACGCCGTCGGCTTCGATCGGCTCGAAGGCGGTATGGGCGGCACCGTACAGCTCGCGACCTCAGGCGCGAGCCAGCGCGCGCTCATCGGCGCGCTGCAGGGCAAGGGCGATCTCGCGTTCAAGAACGGCGCGATTCGCGGCATCAACCTGGGCGCCATGGTCCGGAACGTCGCCACCGCGTTCACCGATCCTGCAGCGCGGGCGGCGCAGAAGACCGACTTCGCCGAGCTCTTCGGCACCTTCACCGTCGCCAACGGCATCGTGAAGAACACCGACTTGGCGCTGCTCTCGCCGCTCCTGCGCGTCGCCGGCGCCGGTACGGTCGATCTGCCGAAGCAGGCGATGAACTACCGGGTCGAGCCCAAGCTCGCGATGACGACCGAAGGCCAAGGCGGTAAGCAAAAAGTGGCAGGACTCACGGTGCCGGTGATCGTCGCGGGGCCGTGGTCGAACCTCTCGTTCAAGCCCGACCTCGGCGCGATGGTGAAGGACGCGATCAAGGAACCGACCAAGGCGGTCGAGGGCGTCAAGTGGTTGCTGCCGGGCGCCGCGCCCGGAAGCGGCGGGGCATCCGCGGGCGGCGCCAAAACTGATCCGCTCGGCGCGGTCAAAGGCCTGTTCGGCGGGAAAAAGGATTAATTGGCAGGCCTAGACGGCACTCGCCGATGTGCCGGTGGGCGTCGGCTTTGCCCTCATCCTCACGGGCCTGTTCGCGCTTCGTGGCCGACCCGTCGACGCGCGCCAGGGATTGCTCTGGGGCCTCGGCGGATTTGCCGTATTTGCCCTGGCTCCATCCCTTGGCCTGCCGCCCAAACTGCCGGGCACCCAGGCCGCCGCACTCGGCCTGCGTCAGTTCTGGTGGCTGGCGACGGCGCTGGCGACCGCCGGGGGCCTCGTGTTCCTGGTCTTCCTCAAAGCCCTGACCTGGCGGATCGCGGGCATCGCCCTGATCGTCCTGTCGCACCTGATCGGCGCGCCGCATCCGCACGAGGCGGGTGGCAGCGCACCGACGGAGCTTGCCGCGCAGTTCGTCGCGGCTTCGCTCATCGCCAGCGCCATCTTCTGGGCCGTACTGGGCGGCAGCGCCGGCTGGCTGTACGGACGCCTGGGGCAGCACTGATTGCCCCCTTTAGTATGTTATAATATAACACTATCGTTTGTTATAATATAACATTATTCAGGAAGTGGCCCGGCGGGTCGCTCTTGAGGGGAATGAAAAATGCGTCACGCAGAATTGCGCGCCGTCCTGGTAGCGCTGGCCTTGGCCTTGGCGGCCCCCGTGGCCGGCGCCTCGGAAGACGAACAGCGCGGCTGGAAGATTGAAGCCGGCGGTCTCTCGCTCAACCT
>VGEO01000195.1 GCA_016869275.1 Alphaproteobacteria bacterium
GACCTTGAACCTTTACGCCTTTACCCCCTGGCTCGGGGGAATCCAAAGGGGGCGGAGCCCCCTTTGGCGCCTCCGCGCGGCCACGCTTCCCCGTCGTCCGGCGAAAATTGTCCAGGTTCCGGCCATAGCCTAAGCTAGCGATCGAACCCCAACGGGAGGAGGGTCCCATGCCCTACGCGCTTAGTGCCAAGTCGCTTGCCGCCGCGCTCACCGGCTTCGCGCTGATCTCGTGCGCCGCCGTGCCGGCGCCGGTCCAGGCGCTGGAGAAGCCCAACATCCTGATCATGGGCGAGGACGCCGACCGCGACACCGTGCCGCGCTCGAGCCGCATCTTCAAGCGCGTGCTCGACGCGATTGCGAACGAGCTCCACAACGAGGGCTTCGACGTCTTCGACGAGACCGCGACCACGCTCGACAAGATGGCGCAGGACCGCGTCCGGCGCACTGACGCCGAGCTGATCGGCATCGCCAAGGCGGTGCAGCGGCCGCCGATCGACGTCGTCGTCGTCTATTCGATCTACGCCTCGTCCGAGGAGCTCGCCTACCTCACCAAGGTGCGGGCGCGGATCAGCGGACGAATGATCAACGTCAAGTCGGGCCAGCGCCTCGGCGCTTTCGAGGTCGAATCGCCCAAGGAATGGACCGCGCCCAAGGACTGCAACCGCGAATGCATCCTCGAAGTGGTCGGCAAGTACAGCCGCGTGCTCGGCCAGGACCTCGGCGCGCAGATCTCGGTCAAGCTCGACGACATGGTGACCGGCGGCCCGTCCGGCGGCCTCGCCAAGAAGGGCGACATCGGCAGCGCCTACACGATCGTGTTCCAGGGCTTTGCCCGCGAGGAGATTCAGACGTTCGAGGAGTATCTCGCGGTGTTCGCCGGCTACAAGAACCACCGCCCGATCTACGCCGGCCCGCGCCACGCCGAGATCTGGTACGAGTCGACCGCGCCGTCGGCCCGGCTCACCCGCAACATCGGCAAGATGCTCGACAACGAGGGCATCCGCGGCACCGTCAACTTCTCCGGGAGCGAGGTCACGGTGACCAAGCTCACCGAGCGCAAGAAGCGGGCGATCAACCAGTCGGACTTCCAGTAACCGTCCAAGCCCACGTCGTGCGACGCGCGGGAGGAGGCCATGCGGACGTGCGCGACCGCAGGCCTCCTCGGCGCTTTCGCCGGCGCCGGGTCCGGTTCGCTCGGCGGCACCGGTTGGTCTAGAGTCGCCATCGGCCTGCGGCGGCGCGCGGGAACCGGCGCCGCCCGAGCATGCGGGCCGCGGTAAGCGCGGCTCGCCAGGGAGGGTATCGATGCGTGGCGGGGCGCTCGGTGCGGTACTCGGAGCCTGGGTCGGGCTCGCGGCGTTGACGCCGGGCGGCATCGCCGCGGCGCAGGGGCAGCCCGAGGCCGAGATCAAGAAAGCGTTCGAGACGCTCGCCGCCGAGCTCGTGGCGAACGGGCTCGACAAGGAGCTCGGCCTTCGCAATTACGCCCGGCCGCTCCGCGTCGCGGTGTGGCCGTTCGGCCGGCGCGATCCGGTCGCCTTGAACGTCGCCGAGCGTTATCACCGCGAGTTCGTGGCGGCGCTGCAAGAGAAAGCCGGGCGCCGTGTTGCGATCTACGGACCCGATCAGATCCTCAAGGTCGAATCGATCAGGCGCGAGCTCGGGGCGAGCGACGATTTGACCCTCGTTGGCAATCCCTATGCCGCGCTGGCGGGAAGCATCGACGTCCTGATCGAAGGCGCGATGCAGCAGAAGGGCGAGGATGACGTGACCGTCTCCTACCGCGCCCTCGACATGAAGGACGAATTGCGGCGCCAGATCGCGGCGACCGGCGCCCAATTGATCAAGGGCGCGCTCCGTGAGGCGCGGGCGGCAACGCCCTTCGACGAGGCGATGAAGGAGGCGGCACGCCAGTTCCGCGACCAGGCCCCGGACATGCACACGGTCGAGTTGGCGGGCGTGACGTACCAGGCGACCGGCAGCCGGACCGAGCTTTCCGACTATCTCGAGAAAGGCGCGCTCAAGGCGCTCGTCGAAGCCTATGCCAGCCGGGTCTCGGGCCGCGCGCTGGCGGTGCGGCCGGCCGAGTTCCGGCCCGATGCCGCGGCGAAGCAGGGCCTCGACACGGGGCGGACGCTGCCGGCCGGCGAAGGGGCTTACGTGCTCTCGGGCGACTATTGGGATCACGGCGGCTCGTTCGAGGTGCGCTTGAGCCTGACCGGATACGACGGCCGCTCGGTTCCGTGGTCGGACCACGTGCAGAAGGCGACGCTCCCCCAGAACCTGCGGACGCGGCCGAGCGGCGACTTCGGCGCGCTCGGCGACAACGTCAAGGGCCCGATCCGGTTCG
>VGEO01000196.1 GCA_016869275.1 Alphaproteobacteria bacterium
GCCCAAGGCGCCCGCATCAGGTGGATGTTCTCCACCGAGCGGGCGCGCGCCAAGTTGGCGCGCGCTTACCCAAACCCAGCCAAAGAGTCATAATCACCGTGCAGAGGAACTAGAGTTCCCTTACGAACGTTGGACACCATGGTTACCGCGACCCTGAGCCGCACGGTCTTCATCGACGGCGAAGCTGGCACCACCGGGCTCGGCATTCGCCGGCGTCTGGCCGCCGTGCCCGGCTTGACGCTCGAGTCGATCGCGCCCGAGCAGCGCAAGGATGCCGCCGCGCGGCGCGCGCGCATGGCCGCGGCGGACGTCGTCGTGCTGTGTCTCCCCGACGATGCCGCGCGCGAAGCGGTGGCGATGATCGAAGCGATGGGGCCCGCGGGCCCGCGCATCGTCGATGCCTCGACCGCGCATCGGGTCGCGCCCGGCTGGGTGTTCGGCTTTCCCGAACTCGCGCCGGGCCAGCCGCAGGCGATCCGCACGGCCCGCCGCGTCGCCAACCCGGGCTGCTATCCGTCGGGCGGGATCGCGCTCTTGCGGCCGTTGGTCGACATCGACCTCGTCCCGGCCGACTATCCGGTGACGGTCAATGCCGTGAGCGGCTACTCGGGCGGCGGGCGCACCATGATCGAAGCCTACGACAAGGGCGAGGCGCCGGCCTTCGAGCTCTATGCGTTGGGGCTCGAGCACAAGCACATTCCCGAGCTCCAGAAATACGCGGGGCTGACGCGCCGGCCGTTGTTCGTGCCTTCGGTCGGGAACTTCCGCCAGGGCATGCTGGTGAGCGTGCCGCTCCATCTCGACACGCTGCCGGGGAAGCCCAAGGCCGCCGATCTCGAAGCCGCGCTCCGCGCCCGTTATGCCGCGAGCAAGCTCGTTCAGGTCGTCCCGGTGCCGGCCGCCGACAAGGGCCGGCTCGAGCCGGAGGCGCTCAACGACACCGACAAGCTCGAGCTCCGCGTCTACGCCAACGAGAAGCACCGCCAGGCGGTCCTGGTGGCGCGGCTCGACAATCTGGGCAAGGGCGCGTCGGGCGCGGCCGTGCAGAACATCGCGCTGATGCTGGGGCTCGACGGATGAGCGGGCGTATCCTCCGCTACCTCGACCGCACGCCCCGCATCGCCCCGACCGCCTTCATCGCCCCTGACGCCACGCTGATCGGCGATGTCGAGGTCGGCGAGGGGTCCGGCATCTGGTTCGGCTGCGTGCTCCGGGGCGACGTCAACCCGATCAAAGTCGGCGCCCGCACCAACGTTCAGGACGGCGCGATCGTCCACGTCACGCGCAGGCTTTCGACCACGACGATCGGCAACGACGTCACCATCGGCCACCGCGCCATCGTCCACGGCGCACGCCTCGAGGACGGCTGCTTTATCGGCATGGCGGCGACGTTGATGGACGGCGCGGTCGTCGAGTCGGGGGCGATGGTCGCGGCCGGGGCCCTGGTGACGCCGGGGAAGCGCGTGCCGCGCGGGCAGCTGTGGGGCGGGAGCCCGGCCAAGTACATGCGCGATCTCACGGCCGAGGAGGCGGCCTATATCGCCAACGCCGCGCGCCACTACGCGGAGCTGGCCGGCAACTATCGCGAGTCAATCGGGGTGGCGACCACAACTTAGGCTTCGCTTGTGTCGACGCTTAAGTCACGCCACTATAGAGAGTAGCCGGGGGGCGGTCCGTACGGTGTACGGCAAATGTGGTTCAATGCTGGCCGCTCCGCTATAAACACCCTGCGCACGGAGACTTCGCTGGACGAGGCACAACATGGTGGCGAGCATTTCCCATAATTCTGCAAAGCCCCTGGGGTCTTTGACGGTTGTCGTTACGCTCGGGTTGATGGTCGCGGGCTGCTCGTGGATCCCGGACTGGGCCAATCCGATGACCGCTTACGATCGCGTGTTCAGCTCTTCGACCCCGCCACCGCCGCAGCACGCGAGCGAGTCCGAGCGCAAGACGCTCGCCCGCAAGGACGACAAGCAACAGTTCCCGAATCTCGCGAGCGTGCCCGATAAAGCACCGGCAACCTCGGATGAGGCGCAACGCCGCCAGGTCGCCTCGGGTCTCGTCGCCGATCGTCAGAATGCGCGCTACACCGATGAGAAGCCGGCCGCGACCGAGCAAGCCGCGCCGGCCCCACCAGCCGTCCCGCCGGTGCCGGTCCAACGCGCGCCCGCCGGGGCGCCGACCGCAGTCGCGAGCGCGCCGCCTCCCGCCACCGTCCCCTCGATCGTTCAGGCCGCGCCGCGCGCGGTCCAGCCGACGCAGCCGCCCGCCGCCGC
>VGEO01000197.1 GCA_016869275.1 Alphaproteobacteria bacterium
CACCTGTGCTTGACGGCAGTTTTGTGTTCCAATGGGCGGTACTCGGGGCGGATTGATAGGCGCGATGCTCGGCGGAACGATCGGGCAGATTTCGGGCCCACAGATCGGCGGAATGTCGAGAGCGCTGGTGCAAAGGGCGCGTGGGCGGCCGTTGACACAGGTGCATTGGCACGCTGCTTCGGCCGCGGAACCAAAAGTACCAAATGCCATCAGGACCGCCGTAATCTTGATCGCGCGAGCCAGACCTCTTCGCATGGTTGTCTCCCTTGGTAGGCCGGTTATGGAACGAGCTTGCAAGCCTGCGCGACCCGAAGCAGACCTGCGGCGTTGTCGGGTTCGAAAACTCCGACCCCGAGCAGGTCGTCCTCCTGCCACACGGTGAACGCGAAGCCGACGCGGGTCAGTAGGAGTTTCTTGATCAGTATCGCCGAGTAGGACACCGAAAAGTGAACGAAAGCCTGTTCGGCAGCCTCGCCATAGGCGACATCGTTCGAAACCGGCGATGCCGCCCACCGATCGGAATCGATCGGAAGCTTGTTGTCTTCCGCGATAATGTGGACGACGGTCACCTCTTGGCTGGCGTCGCGCTTGGCGAGGCCGCCGAGCGAGACACTGGGTTTGAAAGTTCCGCCTTTGGCGAAACAACCGACCTTGACGACGGCGCCGCCTCTCGTCGCGCTACTGCTCGCGATCACATAGTCGATGCCCGTTCGCGACCGGCCGGCCTCGAGTTCCCAACCGGCGGCTCGCGCGTCGGGCGAAACGAACGGGGAAGCGACCGCTGTCGCACAAGCAACGATTCGGGCCAGTCGCGAGAGGTTCATCGGTGCACTCCGCATTGAGCTCATGTTTGCCGGTTCTATGGGGCGAACGGCAGCGTCGCGAACAGGCGCCGCACCAGATCGTCGACCATCGAAGGCAGCACGTCGTCGTCGTGGTGGAAGCTGGTCGACTGGAAGAGCGCGACCGGGGCCGAGAGCGGTGAGAGCGGCAGGCTGCCGTCGGAGCGGCGTGCCGTGTGGCTCGCCGACCACAACGGGGTATCGTCCTTGGCCCGCACCAGTACGATCTCGAGTGCGAGGACGCGCTGGGCCCAGAATAGCACGTAGACCGCCTCGGCCGACGTGATCCAGGCTTCGACGTAGGCATCGCACGCCGCCTTGGCGGCGAGCATTCGCCCGGCGCTGCGGCCCGCGCCGAGAGCGCCGTGTTTCGCTTCGAGCCGCCCGCGTTCGCTCGCGCCGATCACCCGCGCGAAGCGGACGCGGAGGTGCCGCTCGATAGCGCCCTCGACCAGGCGGGCGAGATCCTCGTCGATCTCGGGCCCGAGCGCTTTCAGGAAAACGCAGCGCGGCGGGACGTCATAGTCCGGGTTTAAGTGAAACTTGACGATCCGGGCGAAGGGAACGTCGTCGTCGCGCGCTTGGTCCTGGTTAGGCACTGCGGCCGCCTCGTCAACCGGATCGGCGGGCGCCTGCTCGACGTAGGTCGTCGCGGCGCACGCCGCGAGCGCGAGCGCACCGAACGTCGCCAGCACTAAGCGGCGCGCCGCCTTTGCCATGTCGAAGCACGCGCTCATGTGCAGCGGCTGGCTGGGGTCAGGTCGATGCCACCGGCTTGCAGCCGGCCATCGACCGAAACGGACGTCACGACGACGCGGCCGCCATCGAGCGCGTAGCGGGCGCGGATCGCCGACCCCTTGCGATAGCTCGGCCCGGCGATCCGGCTCAGGCCGCCGAGCAGGAGCGCATCGAAACGGCGCGGGAAGATGCGGACCGCGTTGCCGCCGGCCCCGAACCGGGCACCAACCTGCTCGATCGCGCGCAGCTCGCCCGGCAAGGGCTCGCCCTGGATCACGCGAACGAAGCCGCTCAGGCGGTCGAGGTCGAGCGCCGCGACCCGGTGCGTCGCGGGATCGATCGTATGGATGGCGGCGGTGCCATCAGTAACCGCGACCTGCATGCCGAAGCAGCGACTGAGGAGATCGAACAGCCGCTGCCGCTCGTCGCGATTGGCGGGCCACGCGATCTCGATCGACGGACCCTCGCCGTGCTCGAAAATGCGAAGGAGCGCGCGGCCGTCGGCGATCGTCGTCTCGACCTCGGCCGGCCGGCTCTGAGGCGCCGCACTCGGAGCACCCGCCGCGCGGGCAGGCTGTGGCTCGAGCCGCGGCGTGGCCGGTTCGGCCGCTGCATTTGGCGGAGGCTGGGCGGCGGGCTGGCGCGGGGTTCCGGCCGAGGCCGTCAGCGCCGG
>VGEO01000198.1 GCA_016869275.1 Alphaproteobacteria bacterium
TGACGCGCAGCTCCTGGCCCTTGCGCACCTGCTCGATGAAGGTCGGCAGGTTCTGGCGCAACTCGGTGATGTTGACGTCCGACATTCGGCGCTCCTCGGATGTACATGCGCAATGTACATCTGTCGAGAGCCGATGTAAACCAATCAGCCGGCCAGTCGCCGTGTTGGAATGTCCGACTCCGAGCGTAGAGCCCGCAACGTGTTCGGACCGTGCGGCCTCCGCCGCGCCCGCGCCGGCGCCCGCGGGCGCGCTCGCCCGCTACGCCGCATCCTCCTCCTCTTCGCCCAGATAGGCGCGGATCACGACCGGGTCGTGCCTGATCGCTTCGGGCGGGCCGGCCGCGATCTTGCGGCCGTAGTCCAGGACCACGACGTGGTCGGAGATCCCCATCACCACGCTCATGTCGTGCTCGACCAGGAGAATCGCGATCTTCTCCTCGCGCTTGATCGAGTTGAGGAGATCGTTGAGCGCCGCCGATTCGCGCGGGTTCAAGCCGGCAGCCGGCTCATCGAGACAGAGCAGCACCGGGCGCGTGCACATCGCGCGCGCGATCTCGAGCCGGCGCTGCTCGCCGTAGGGAAGGTTCTGCGCCTCCTCGTCGGCGCGGTCGGCGAGCCCGAGGCGGTCGAGCCAGGCCTTGGCGAACTGGATCGCGTTGCGCTCGGCGTCCCTGAAGCCGGCGATGCCGAACAGGCCGCCCACCGAAAACAGCGACGCCGTCATCAGCGGGTTGTGCAGGGCCGCGACCAGGTTCTCCAGCACCGACATCGACGGGAACAGGCGGATGTTCTGGAACGTGCGCGCGACCCCGGCCTGGGCGATGCGGAAACCCTCGATCCGCTCGAGGTAGCGCGCGCCGAGCCGCGGGTGATGGAGCGTCAAGCGCCCGACCGTCGGCCGGTAGAAACCGGTCAGGCAGTTGAAGACCGTGGTCTTGCCGGCGCCGTTCGGGCCGATGATCGCCGTGATCGTGGCGTCCGCGGCCACGAACGAGAGGTCGTCGATCGCGGTCAGGCCGCCGAACCGCATCGTCAGGTGCTCGACCGTCAAGAGCGGCGCCGCCATCACGGCCCCCGCGCCGTGGCCGGATGGAGCCGGATGGTGGGCTCGCGGAACGCCAACAGCCCGCGCGGCCGCCACACCATGATCGCGACCATGGCGAGGCCGAACAGCACCATGCGGTACTGGGCGAACTCGCGCCCGAGCTCGGGCAGCAGCGTCAGCACCGCGGCGGCGGCGACGACGCCGATCTGGCTGCCCATGCCGCCCAGGACCACGATCGCCAGGATGGTCGCCGATTCGATGAAGGTAAAGCTCTCCGGGCTCACGAAGCCCTGGCGCGTGGCGAAGAACGCGCCGGCGAAGCCGCCGAACATGGCGCCGATTCCGAACGCGGTGAGCTTGGTGTTGGTCGGATTGATGCCGAGCGAACGGCACGCGATCTCGTCCTCGCGCAGGGCTTCCCAGGCGCGGCCGACCGGCAGCTTGCGGATGCGGAGCGTGAAGAAGTTGGTGATGAGCGCGAGCGCGAGGATCAAATAATAGAGGAAGACGATGCGATGGATCGAGGCGAACTCGATGCCGACGAGCTCGTGGAACGCGGTCTCGCCCTCGCGCGGCGAATTGGTGAAGGGATAGCCGAAGAACGACGGCCGCGGCACGTTGCTGACGCCGTTGGGGCCGTTCGAGAAGCTGGTCCAGTTCAAGAGAATGATGCGGATCATCTCGCCGAAGCCGAGGGTCACGATCGCGAGATAGTCGCCCCTGAGCCGCAAGACCGGGAAGCCCAGGATCACGCCCGCGGTCGCGGCCAGCAGCCCGGCGAGCGGCAGGCAGATCCAGAACGAGAGATCGTAGGTGGTGGCGAGGAGCGCGTAGGAATAGGCGCCGACCGCGTAGAACGCGACGTAGCCGAGGTCGAGCAGGCCGGCCAGCCCGACCACGATGTTGAGGCCCCAGCCCAGCATCACGTAGATCAGGAGCGTGGTGCCGGTGTCGACGATGTAACGGTTGGAGAACGGGAGGAACGGCAGCACGATCGCGAACGCGACCGCGCCGAGCCCGATCCAGGTGTTGAAGGCGGGGCTGGCGCCGAGCCGGGCGAAGCCGGGGCTGGCGCCGAGCCGGGCGAAGCCGGGGCT
>VGEO01000199.1 GCA_016869275.1 Alphaproteobacteria bacterium
GCCGAACGTGCGCCTCCGCGCACTGCGCCCGCGCATCCAGATGATCTTTCAGGACCCCTACGCCTCGCTCAATCCGCGGCGCAAGGTCGGCCGCATCATCGCCGAAGGCCCGATCGCCCACGGCGCCGAGCCGGCGGTGGCGCTCGCCAAGGCGCGCGAGCTCTTGAAACTGGTCGGGCTCGATCCGGCCGCGGCCGACCGTTACCCGCACGAGTTCTCCGGCGGCCAGCGCCAACGCGTCGGGCTGGCGCGCGCGCTGGCGCTCGATCCCGAGGTTCTGGTCGCCGACGAGCCGGTGTCGGCGCTCGATGTGTCGGTGCAGGCTCAGGTGCTCGAACTGCTGGCCGATATCCGCCGCCGGCTCGACCTCGCGATGGTATTCATTACCCACGACTTGCGCGTTGCCGCCCAGGTCTGCGACACGATTTGCGTCATGCGCCAGGGCCAAATCGTCGAGCGCGGCGCTAAGGCCGACATTTTCGGTCGCCCGCAGCACCCCTATACCCGCGAGCTTCTCGCCGCCATTCCGGGGCGGCGCCAGTTCGCGGCCGAGGTCGGCTAAGGCGCCCCGCTCAAGTACGGGTTCGCTATTTCTTTCGGCGTCAGCGGGGCCGTCCTAACGGCCTTGGATGGCCGGGACTCGGTCCGCGGTCGGCCCGGCCAAGACGACGAGGTCTAGCGCGAAGCCCAGATCACCCGAACCTGGCGGTACTTGTCCTTGAGATCGACGGCGATCTGTTTGCGGTGGGGGGAGACCGCGTGGGCATCGAGCGCCGCCTGGTCGCGCCATACTTCGTAGAGGTAGATTTTCTTCGCGTCTTCGCGCGCGATCACGACGTCGAAATGTTTGCAACCGTCTTCGCGCCGCGACAGCTCGGCGTGTTTGAGCAGGCGGGCGGCCACCTCGTCGCGGGTTCCGCCGGTTACTTCCAGTTCGACGATCGCGACCAGGTCGGGCATGGGCTACCTCCGTCGGGCAGCAGTCAGCGTTCGAGCAACGCTTTGAGCCGGTCGACGCCCTGATCATACGGCGTCTGCAGCATCGGGAAAATCATCCCTTCCGGCCCGAGCGGCGTGAATTCGCTGGTCCAGGCGAACGCGCAGCCTGCGCCATCGGGCTCGACCGTGCAGCGGCGGCAGCGCTGGATTTTTAGGCACTCCCGCTTTCCCTCGTTTAGGTTGTAGCGCGATCGCGAGAGTAGCGGCGATAACTAAGCCGGCTCGGTCGGCCGAGAGCCGATTCCGTCCGCGAGGGCGGGCGGGGGTCGAATAGGGCGGTCCGGGGCTAGTTTCCGAAAGCTCCGATTGTTGCCTAAATGTCTCTGCCGTTGACAATAATGTCCCGCACCGCGCTCGGAAGTTAGACGAGGGAACGAACGTGCTATTTTGTGTTTCTCGATCGAGGAAACGTCCGCGCCGCTAACGCTCAGCCCGACTCACGTGGAGATTGGTTAATGAAGCGGATTACGCGCTCGGTCGTTGTCGCGGGCACGGTCTTTCTCGCTCCTGCGCTTGCTCAAGCTCAGGATCGGGGATTCTATGTAGGGCTCGAGGGCGGATTCAACGCCGTGCGAGCGAGCGAATCGGCCGGCGGCGCCGAATTCAAGTTCGAGCGTGGCGAGGCGTTGCTCGCGATCCTGGGATACAGCTTCGGCAACGGCGTCCGCCTCGAAGGCGAACTCGCGCATCGCCAAAACGACGCCGACTTCTCCGACGGCGTTCGCCTGAACGGCGAGGTCGAGACGCGGAGCGGCATGCTCAACCTCTACTACGAGTTTCCGCGTGCCGGGCGCTTCGGGTCGTTCGTCGGCATCGGCGCCGGCTTGGCCGACGTCGAGTACGACAACGTGACGCCGGTCGGCGCGTCGCTCATCAACGACAGTGACACGACGTTCGCCTACCAGTTCCTGATCGGTTCCGAGTACTGGTTCCACAGCAACTGGGCCGCGTCGCTCACCGCACGTTATTTCGTCGCTTCCGACGTCGATTTCCGCACCGGTGCGGGCGCCGATGTCGATGCCGACTACAAGGTCTTCACCGTGACGCTGGGGCTCCGCTATGCGTTCGGCGCGCCCAAGGCGATGGCGCAGCCGGCACCCGCGCCGGCACCGGCGCCCGCACCCGCGCCCGCGCCG
>VGEO01000200.1 GCA_016869275.1 Alphaproteobacteria bacterium
CGAAGCCGGGGCCGGTTCGGGCGCCTGGTCGCGGTGGTGCTCGATCGGATGGTCGCCGAGCGGCGCGCTCTGCGGCAGGTCGGCGGAGCCAGTCTGCATCGGTTGATGCTGATCGCGCGGGAAGCCCTCGCCGCGATCGCCGCCGCGCCGCCGCCGGCGACCGCCGCGCTTGCCGCGTCGTCGCCGTTTCCGTTGACCGTCGCCGCCCTCGCCCTCCGGGCGCGGGCCTTGCGGTTGGCCCTCGTGCGGGCGCGGCTGTTGCGGTTGTTGTTGCACCACTTGGCCCGGCTCGGGCGGACGATCGTGGTCGCGGCTGCGATCAAGGTCGCGATCGCGACCGCGGCGATGACGGTCGCGGCGGCGGCGGCCGCCGTCGCGGTGACGATCGCGATCAAAGTCCCGCTCGGGACGATCGGCGCGCTCGCCGGCCTCGGCGTCGACTTCGGACTCGACCTCGTCCTCGGCCGCTGCCTCGTCTTCGCGATCTTCGTCCGTGGCCGCGGCCGGAATGGCACCCTCGGCGGCGGGCGGGCGTTCAGCGATGCCGTCGGCCTGGATCGCCACCGGCGGCGGCGGCGGCAAGGTCGACGTCATCGTACGCTCGATCCGAGTTTGCGGTGGGATCAGGCTGTCGTCGCCGGCCATGAACACACGAACGCCGTAGGTCGATTCGATGCGGGCGATCGCGCTCCGTTTCTGATTCAAGAGGTAGATCGCGACCGGGGTCGCGACGTGGACGGTGATCTCGCCGCCCGCTTTCTTCATGCCCTCGCCTTCGATGACGCGGAGCACGTGGAGCGCGGTCGATTCGGTCGAGCGCACATAGCCGGTGCCGCCGCAGTGCTCGCACGCTTTGGTGCTGGCTTCGAGCAGGCTTGGGCGCAGGCGCTGGCGCGACATTTCGAGCAAGCCGAAGCCCGAGATGCGGCCGACCTGGATGCGGGCGCGGTCTACCTTGAGCGCGTCTTTCAAGCGCTTCTCGACCGCGCGGTTGTGGCGCGGGTCGTTCATGTCGATGAAGTCGATTACGATCAGGCCGCCCAGGTCGCGCAGCCGCAAGTGGCGCGCCACCTCGTCGGCGGCCTCGAGGTTGGTCTGCAGCGCCGTTTCCTCGATGTTGCGCTCTTTGGTGGCGCGGCCGGAGTTGACGTCGATCGAAACCAGCGCCTCGGTCGGGTTGATGACGATGTAGCCGCCGCCCTTCAAACGCACCTGCGGGCTGTGCATCGCGTCGAACTGCTCTTCGACCTGATAGCGCTGGAACAGCGGAACCCGCTCCTCGTAGCGCTTGACGCGCTTGGCGTGGCTCGGCATCAGCATCCGCATGAAGTTCTTGGCGTTCTTGTAGGCCTCTTCGCCCTCGACCAGGATTTCGTCGATATCTTTGGAATACGAGTCGCGGATCGCGCGCTTGATCAGGTTCGCTTCTTCGTAGACCAGGCACGGCGCGGTCGACTTGAGCGTCAGATCGCGCACGTTTTCCCAGACTCGGAGCAGATACTCGTAGTCGCGCTTGATCTCGGCCCGGCTGCGCTCGGCGCCGGCGGTACGGACGATCAAGCCCATGCCCTTGGGCACTTCGAGCTCGCCCACCACCGACTTCAAGCGCCGGCGGTCGGTCCCGTCGACGATCTTGCGGCTGATGCCGCCGCCGCGCGCGGTGTTCGGCATCAGGACGCAGTAGCGGCCGGCGAGCGACAAATACGTGGTGAGCGCCGCGCCCTTGTTGCCGCGTTCTTCCTTCACCACCTGCACCAGCAGAATCTGGCGCCGCTTGATCACTTCTTGGATGCGATAGGAGCGCAACATTCGCATGCGCCGGCGGCGGCGATGCGCTTCTTCGTCGTCGTCGCTCGCGCCGGCGTCGCTGATTCGGTCGTCGCTCCGAGGTCCAGCCGGTTCGGGGCGGGACGCCACGCCGTCCTCGGCCGCCGGCTGCGGTGCGTCGGCGCCAGCCGCGGACTCTTCGGTCGCTCTCGCGGCGAACTCGCCTTCGGTCCCGGGCGCTTGCGTTTCGATCGATTCGGGCGCCAGCGGAGCATAGAACGCCGCCTCGCCGGAAACGAGGGGGCTAGCT
>VGEO01000201.1 GCA_016869275.1 Alphaproteobacteria bacterium
CGTGCGCGGCGGCGGTGCCGGCCTTGGTCGGCGCGCCGTAGGCGATCGTGGTGCGGCAGGCGATGAGCGAGGGCTGGTCGGTGGTCTTGGCGCGGGCGATCGCGGCGGCGACTTGGGCCGGGTCGTGGCCGTCGACCGCGGCGGTGTCCCAGCCGGCGGCGGCGAAGCGGAGCGCGGTATCGTCGCTGGTCGCGAGCGCGGTCGGTCCGTCGATCGAAATCCGGTTGTCGTCGAACAGCACGATCAGCTTGCCGAGCTTCAAGTGGCCGGCCAGCGAAATCGCCTCGTGGCTGATGCCTTCCATCAGGCAGCCGTCGCCGGCGATGACGTAGGTATAGTGGTCGACCAGGTCGGCGCCGAACACCGCCGCCAGGTGGCGCTCGGCGATCGCCATGCCGACGGCGTTGGCGAGGCCCTGGCCGAGCGGGCCGGTGGTGGTCTCGATGCCGGGTGCAGCGCCGTACTCGGGATGCCCCGGCGTCTTGCTCTCGAACTGCCGGAAGCGCTTGATCTCGGCCATGCTCATGCCGGGATAGCCGGTCAGGTGCAGGAGGGCATAGAGCAGCATCGAGCCGTGGCCGGCCGAGAGCACGAAGCGGTCGCGATCGGGCCACGCGGGATCGGTCGGCGAAAACGCGAGGAACCGGGTGAACAGGACGGTCGCGACGTCGGCCATCCCCATCGGCATGCCGGGATGCCCCGACTTCGCCGTCTCGACCGCATCCATGGCCAGCGCGCGGAGCGCGTTGGCCATCGCGCGATCGAGGTCCGACGCGGCCACGGCAGCGGGCGCCGAGGCGGGCGATGATGGCCGAGTTTGGCTGACGGTCATGAAGCGGCGGCGGCGGCCGTTGTTCGCGCGGCGGCACCATGACGCGCAGGTCGGGTGGCGTCAATCGGCCTGTGGATGGAAAAATCGTGATCGGCCGCATTGACGCGGTTCGCGCGCGAAACCTATTCTGGGTGCGCCATAAGCCGTCAACAACCGAACGGCGACGCGAACGTGAGCGGGCGTGCGAATGACCAAACCGGCGACTCAACTCGAACAAGAGCGGGCTCGACTCGATGACGCGCTGGATCGGCTCGATGCGGCGGTCAAAGGCGTAACGGCCAAGACGCGGCAGCAATTGGCCGCGCTCCGCGACGAGCGCGATCGGCTCAACGCCGATCTCGCCGCCGCCCGGAGCGAGCGCGAAGTCACTCAGTCGCGACTGTCGGCGATCGAAGCGACCAATGCGTCGCTCGAGCGGACGGTCGCCGAGGTGACCCAGCGGATCGACGCGACCATCGAGCAGCTGAAGTCTGCGCTCGAAGGCTGAGACGGTCGCCCGGCGCTACGGAGGACGCCATGGCGCAAGTCGAAGTGACGATCAACGGTCGCAGCTATCAGGTGGCGTGCGACGACGGCGAGGAGAACCACCTCCTCAACCTCGCCGACTATCTCAACCGCAAGGTCGGCGAGTTGGTGACGTCGGTCGGCCAAGTCGGCGAGATCCGGCTGATGCTGATGGCCGGGCTCGTGATCGCCGACGAATTGGCGGCAACGATCGACAAGCTCGAAGCCGCCGAAGGCGAGATCGAGCGCGTCTCGAAGGCCAAGGGCGTGACCGAGGCCGAGGTCGATCTGGCGCGCGGCGCCCTCGACCGAGTCGCCCAGCGCATCGAGGCTATTGTCGCCAACGTCGAGAGTACTTAAGTTGGGGATGGGCGGTTCTGCTGCGTGCGACGCGCTCATCGCATCCCTGGGGCCATAAGATCCGAACGGGAGCTGTCCCTACCGAGGCCCTGGCCTCGGCACATGGCGCCCACCTGCATCAGCAGGCCACAGAGGATCAACGAGCCGACGGCGTCGGCGGGCCGCCCATCGCTTTTCCGCAATCGCCCGTTCGCCCGGTGGGTGCCGCGATCCCGCAACCCTCGACCGCCGACGACCTCCGCGACGCCAAGCGCGCGCTGCGGGCGATCGCGCGCGAGCGCCGTCGGACCG
>VGEO01000202.1 GCA_016869275.1 Alphaproteobacteria bacterium
CCTTGTAGAGGTCGATCGAGCGGCCGACGGAAAGGATGTGCACCCCGGGACAGTTTGCGGCGATCCACTGCCTGGTCCTGTCGACATCAGCGGTTTCCAGGATGGCGTGATTGCCTTTCACCGTGAGGGACCCTTTTACTTTCTTCCCGAAACCCTTCCAGTCGAAGCCGTTCTTGCCGGCGTAGAGGCTGAGCTTGCGGCTCTTTGCCGCGACCGGCTTGCCGAACACCGCCATGCCGGCGGAATCCGGGCCGCGCTCGGTCATGCCGACCAGCATCGGCACCATCCACGCGCCGAGGCGGTCGCGCTTCTTCGAGTCCTTGATCAGCAGTCCGACGATGCCGCACATCAGAAGAACTCCAGGTAGCGTTTCTGTTCCCAGTCCGAGACGTGGCGCGAGTATTCGACCCACTCCATGCGCTTGAGCTCGATGAATTCCTTCGACAGATCCGACCCCAGGGCGCCACAGATCACCTTGTCCTGCTCCAGTGCGTCGATCGCTTCCTTCAGCGATTGCGGCAGCAGCTTGATGCCTTTGCTTGCGATCTCCTCGAGCGAGTACTCGTAGAGGTTGGTGTTGTTCGGCTTGCCCGGATCGAGCTTGCGCTTCACGCCGTCCATGCCGGCGGCGAGGATCGCGGCGGAGGCGAGGTACGGATTGACCGACGCGTCCGGCAGCCTGAGCTCGATGCGCCCGCCGGGGATGCGCACGAAGGCAGTGCGGTTGTTGTCGCCGTAGGCGATGTAGGCCGGCGCCCAGGTCGCTCCCGACAGCGCGCGGCCGACCACCAGGCGCTTGTACGAGTTGATGGTCGGCGCGCACACCGCGGTGAGCGCGCGCGCGTGCGCCTGCAGCCCGCCGACGAACCAGTAGCCCATTTGCGAGAGCTTGAGCCCGTTCTTGTCGCGCTCGTCGTAGAAGAGATTCCTGTTCTTCGCGTTGCCGAGCGAGATGTGGAAATGCGCGCCTGAGCCGGTGCGGTTCGAGAATGGCTTCGGCATGAAAGTCGCCGTGAAGCCGTGCGCGCGCGCGATCTCGGAAATCGCCATCTTGACGAAAATGAAGCGGTCGGCGGTGCTGAGCGCGTCCGAGTAGGTGTAGTTCACCTCGAACTGCCCGTTCGCGTCCTCGTGGTCGATCTGGTAGACGTCGATGCCGACCGAGCGCAGCGCCTCGACTACCCTGCCGAGAAAGCCGGAGGAGCGCGCGAGCCCCTTGTAGTCGTAGCAGGGCTTCTCCAGGTCGTCGGTCGGGTCGCACGGCCCGAGCGTGCCGTCGGCGCGCCGCGCGAGCAGCATGAACTCCGGCTCGATGCCGGTATAGAGCGTCAGGCCCTGCTTCTTCAGGTCCTCGAGCGCCTTCTTCAGCACCACGCGCGAGCAATAGGGATAGCGCTTGCCGTGGACGTGGCCATCGCAAACCATGCGCGCGTAGCCCGGGATCCAGGGAATGTTGGTCATGGTGGACGGATCGCCGACCGCCATGTAGTCCGGGCCGTGGGGGCCCATGCCGAAGCCCCACAGCGCGAAGCCGGCGAAGCCGGCGCCGTCGGTGAGCACCATGTCGAGGTGCGCTGCCGGCACCGCCTTGGCCTTGGCCGAGCCATGGATATCCACGAATTGGGCCAGGATGAACTTGACGCCGTTGTCCTTGATGAACTTCCGCGCGGCTGCGCTCATGCGGTTCCTCCCTTGATTTCCTGCACGATGCCCGACAAGGTGTGCCACAAGTACGGGCCGAACGTCGGGTCGGCCCAGATCCTGATCCGCGCTCCCTCCGGGATGGCGAGCACCGGCACCCCGGCCATCGAGGTCAGGAAGAGACGCTCGCCGCCGGATTGCGACTGGAAATCGACGCTGCAGGTC
>VGEO01000203.1 GCA_016869275.1 Alphaproteobacteria bacterium
AGGACCATGCGTCGAACCCGTTGAAGATCGGCATCAACAAGCTGCGCCAGCGCGGCGCCAAGTTCGTCTCGATCAATCCGGTCAGGACCGGCTATTCGGCGGTCGCCGATCAATGGCTCGGCATCCGTCCCGGCACCGACGGCCTGTTCGTGTTCGCGTTGATCCACGAACTGCTCGCTGCCGACAAGGTCGATTTCGACTATCTCGCCCGCTACACTAACGCGCCGTGGCTGGTGATCGACGCGCCCGGCAAGCCCGGCCACGGCCTGTTCGCGCGGAGCGCCGACGGCCGGCCGCTGCTGTGGGACGGCACCGAGCAGCGACTGGCGAGCGCGATGGATACGAGCGTACGGCCGGCGCTGGTCGGGCGCTTTACGCTCCCGAACGGCGGCGAGGCCGTGCCGGTGTTCGAACTCATGGCGCGCCGGTTCCTCGCGCCCGACTATGCCCCCGACGCGGCCGCCGCCCGGACCGGCGTTCCGGCCGCGACCATCCGCGCGATCGCGGCCGAACTCGCGCACGTCGCGTTCGAGCAGTCGATCGTCCTCGATATTCCGTGGACCGATTGGGCTGGACGCAAGCACGCGACGACGGTCGGCCGGCCAGTGAGCTTCCACGCCATGCGCGGGATTTCGGCGCACGCCAACGGCTTTCACACCTGCCGCGCGCTCCATGTGCTGCAAATGCTCTTGGGCAGCATCGATGTCCCGGGCGGCTGGCGTTACAAGCCGCCCTATCCACGCCAGGCGCCGCCCGGGCCGAAACCGTCAGGCAAGACGGTGGCGGCCGGGCGCTCGCTCGGCGGCCCGCCCTTGGGCTATCCATCGGGCCCCGAGGATCTGCTCGTCGATGAGGCCGGGCGCGCGCTTCGGATCGACAAAGCCTATTCGTGGGAAGCGCCGCTCGCCGCGCACGGGCTGATGCACCTCGTCATTACCAATGCGTGGAAGGGCGATCCGTACCCGATCGACACGCTCTTCATGTTCATGGCCAACATGAGTTGGAACTCGGCCATGAACACCGAAGGCACGCGGGCGATGCTCGTCGACCGCGACCCGGCGACCGGCCAGTACAAGATCCCCCGCATCATCTATGCCGATGCCTTTTGGTCGGAAATGGTGGCCTATGCCGATCTCGTGTTGCCCGATACCACCTACCTCGAGCGCCACGACTGCATCTCGATCCTTGACCGCCCGATCGGCTCGCCTGACGCGCCGGCCGATGCGATTCGCCATCCCGTGCTCAAGCCCGACCGCGACGTGCGCCCGTTCCAGGATGTGCTGATCGAGTTAGGCGTGCGCCTGAAGCTCCCCGGTCTGGTCGATGCCGCGGGCAAGGCACGCTACCCGGGCGGCTACGCCGACTACATGGCGCGCCACGAGCGCACGCCCGGCGTCGGGCTTCTGGCCGGCTGGCGCGGCAGCGCCGGCGACAAGACCGGACGCGGCGGCGCCAACCCGCATCAGATCGAGGCTTACATTGCGAACCAAGGGTTCTGGACCCAGCCGATCCCCGACGAGGCCAAGTACTACAAGCACGCCAACTTGAGTTACCTTGCCTACGCGGCGTCGATGGGGTTCGTCGGCGAGCCCAAGCCGGTCGTGCTGCAGCTTTATGCCGAGCCGCTGCAGCGGTTTCGCCTGGCGGCCGACGGACATGGCCGGGTGACGCCGCCCGCCGCCGAGCGCGCGCGCATCCGCGCCTATTTCGATCCGCTGCCGATTTGGTACCCGCCGTTCGAGGAAGCCGCGGTCGATGG
>VGEO01000204.1 GCA_016869275.1 Alphaproteobacteria bacterium
TGAATTCGCCCGCCGGAATAACCACCATCTCAGGGCACTCGCCGCAGTCCTTGAAGGCGGCGGGTTCAGCCGGCTCGCGTTTCTGCGCCTTGAACAGCCCCAACGCCATTCGCTTGCGGTCGGGGTGATCGGGCGGCGCCTGCTGCAGCCACCGGCTATAGGCGCGCTCTGCGTCGTCATACTGAACCAGCCTATGGTGTGCGGCCGCGCGTTTTTGAAGCAGCGGAAGCGCATCGCCCGCGGTCCGCTCGATCGCGGAGAGGGTCGCGAGCGCCGCGCGCGCACTCGCGTCGTCGTCGGCCGCAATCCCTTGCACGAGCGCCGCGACCGTCCGCTCGATCTCCTGCGCAAGCCCGGCGACCGCGCCGAATCGCGCCCGGTGCTGGGCCGCGCGCTCGAGCTTGTCGAGGCCGCTCCGGGCGCGCACGTCGCCCAAGACCGCCGCATCGCGCACCTTGACGACCTCGGGGAAGGCGCCGTGGGCGCGGGTGTGGGCATCCGCCTCGGCGATCAGCGCGGCGAACTCGTTCCGCTTGAGGCGGTCCTCGGCGAGCATCGCCCAGTCGCCGAGCGTGACGCCGGTCGGCAGCAGGACTTGGAACGCGTTGGCCGGCTTGGCAGCAGGCGCGGAGGTGCCCGCTTCGGGGGCTAGGTTTGCCGTTTCTCGCGTCGGCGATTTGGTCGGTGCAGTCGGAGCTTTCGCCGGTGTGCGCGCATCGTCAAGCCGCGCCCGTATCGGTTTCTTGCCTCCGTCGAGGACCGCGACCGCACGCCCGACTTCGCCGACCAGACTCGCCTCCTGGATGCGGCCGAAGGTGCGCCGCGCCGCCCGCGTCATGTGGCGGTCGAGATAGGCCTTGATCTCGCCGAGTTCGATCCGGCCGTCGCCGTTCCCGAACTCCTTGGCGTCGGCGGCGCCGTGGAGCGCGTCCAAGAGGTGATGCGTGAAAAGCCCGTGCTTCGCGCTCTCGTCCCAGCTCGCGACCTGGCTGCCTTGCGCGGCCGTCAGGACCGCGAGCTTGCCGCTGCCGGCCGGAAGCCTGGGTATCACCGAAATCCCGGAGGTCGCGCGGATCAACATGCCCTTGGCGCTCTCGCCCGAGAAGCAGGCGTCGAGGAAGACCGTGACCGTCCGGGCCTCGAGCTTGGTCAAGTTGGCATAGAGCGTGTCGAGCGCGAAGCCGGCGAGTTCGGGCGCGTCGGGGTCGGCGTCGACCGGCAAGAGGTAGCCGCGGCTGTCCTTGAGCGAGGGCACGCCGTGGCCGGAGTAGAACACGACCACGTCCGAACGCCCGCGCGGATCGACGTAGCGCCAGAGCCGCCCTTGATGCTGCCGCTCGTTGCCAAACACGTTTTCGAAGTCCGCCTTGGTCGCGTCGCGAAGGTCGATGACGTTGGCGCCGTCGAAGCCGAGCACGTCGATCACGTAACGTTTGAACGCTTCGGCATCGCGGTGGGCAAACTCGACCGCCGGCACCCGCCCGCCGTAGGTCTTGTTGCCGACGATCACGGCGATCGCATCGGGGTTGGCGGCGGCGGGGGCGGCGATGAGGACAAGCGCGAGCAGAGCGGGGGCGAGCCCCCACCCCGCGACCGCTTTCGTCCCTCGTCCCGGCAACCCCGCCTTCGTCAATGCTCCCTCCGCGCCGCGGCGAAGCGACCTTTGCCGCCGGGATTATGAAGGGAACGCGGGTCTTTTTCCATCGGCCCGCGCCCGGCGCGGCCAGTTCGCTTTGCGGACCATGGTCCACTTGC
>VGEO01000205.1 GCA_016869275.1 Alphaproteobacteria bacterium
ATCGTGTAGAAGGCGAGGCGCTCCCACATCTCGATGAAGAACAGGCGGTACAGGCCCTGCGGGTGGCCGGTGAACATTGAGCCGGGGGATTGGGCGGCGGAGATCATGGGCGGGGCGGCGGGTTCGGGGCGGAGGACGGAGTCGGGGCGAAACGAACGCGGCCGTCAGCGACGGCCGCGGGGAGGTGACGCGGGCGCTCAGCGCACGCCGTGCAACATGCGGTTGACGACCGGGGCCAGCAGCAGGAAGAACGCGCCGACGCCGAAGCTCGCCCACATCGCCGGCGAATAGACGCTGACGTAGTCCTTCAGCGCCGCACCGGATTCACCGCCCGCGCTGCCGACCGCTTGCGCGAGCAGACCAGCCGAGTAGTTGCCGACGGCGATCGACATGAACCACGCGCCCATCACGAGACCCGACATGCTCGGCGGCGCCAGCTTGGTCATCGCCGAGAGGCCGACCGGCGAGATGCACAGCTCGCCGACGGTGTGCACCACATAGAGCATCACCAACCACAACGCCGATACCTTGGTCGCCGACTCGCCGGCGAGACCGATGCCGAGCACGAGCACCGCGAAGCCGAGGCCGAGCGGCAGGATGCCGATGCCGAACTTCACGGGGATGGACGGCGAACGCTTGGATCGTTCGAACTTCGCCCACATCGCGACGAAGACCGGCGCGAGCGCGATGATGCAGACGGCGTTGACCGACTGGAACCACGACGCCGGCATCTCCCAACCGAAGAAGTTGCGGTCGGTGCAGTTCAGGGCGAAGAAGTTCAGCGAGCTGCCGGCCTGCTCGAACAGCGCCCAGAAGAACATGTTGGCGAACAACAGGACGGTCAGACCGAGCATGCGATCGCGCTCGACGCGATCCCGCGTCATCGCGATGCCGACCAGCGCGACGACGACCGCGCCCATCAGCGCGACCATCACCCAGAACATCCACTCCTGCTTGCTGAGCAGGTAGTAGATCGCCGCCGCGAGTCCCGTCCACATGGCAAGCACTTGGATGACGGGCCCCATGCCTTCCTTGCCGGCCGGCGCGGCGCCCTTGCCTTCGAGCAGGCCGAGCCGCATCACGAACGTGCCGATGCCGAGCAGCATGCCGATGCCAGCCGTCATGAAGCCCCAGCGCCAGCCGTACACCTCGCCGACGTAGCCGCAGACCAGGGGCGCGACGAACGCGCCCAGGTTGATGCCCATGTAGAAGATGACGAAGCCCTGGTCGCGCCGCGGGTCGCCCTGCGCGTACAGCTTGCCGACGATGTTGGAGATGTTCGGCTTGAACAGGCCACAGCCTACGACCATCAAGGCGAGTCCGCCCAGGAACGCCGACTCCGTCGGCACCATCAGCAGGAACTCGCCGATGGCCATCATCACGCCGCCGACGATCACCGCGCGCTGGGCGCCGAGCATCCGGTCCGCCGCCCAGCCGCCGAAGATGCCGGTCGCGTAGACGAGCGAGGTGTAGGCGCCGTATGTCAGGGCAGCACCGCTCTCGCCCTTGGCGAACGTGGCTGCCACGTAGAACGCCAGCAGCGCGCGCATGCCGTAAAAGCAGAAGCGCTCCCACAGCTCGGCGAAGAACAGCATGTACAGGCCGGACGGATGGCCCTGGGCGGGCGCTGCGGAGGCAGAGGTCACGCGGTGGCTCCTGTCGGAACGAGGGGAGAGGAAACGAGCCGGCGCACGGTAGCGCGCCGGCCCGCCCAAGGCACCGACGATGTGCGGTCGGAACGCGGCGAG
>VGEO01000206.1 GCA_016869275.1 Alphaproteobacteria bacterium
TGTCCGGTCTGCGGGACGGCGGTCCAGCGCATCGCCTATGCCGAAAACGAGGTCAACTATTGCCCGCGCTGCCAGACCGAGGGGCGGCTTTTGGCCGACCGCTCGCTTTCGCGCCTTCTCAAGAAAGACTGGCCGCGCACCGTCGACGAACTCGAGCGACTGCGCGCGCGCAATCGCGCGCCGGTCTAGCGCTCTCGCTCGACGCGCAGGCCGCGCCCTCCATCCGACAAGTCCGGATTTCTACGGAAGCGCGTGTGGCGCGCCGGCTACTTATGTGCGCGCTTTGCTCCTAGGGAGCGAGGTTGATCTCGTTTATGGTTCGGGCGAGGCGGCCCGCGGCACCTTGCCCGGGACGCCCGAACGCAACCGTTTCGAACAGCGATGCCGACCAGCTTGGAAGTCGAGATTCCCGCGATTCGCGACATCGTCGCGCTGCTGGCGGTCGCGGTCGCGGTCGTCGTCGCGCTGAAGCGCCTCGAAGTGAGCCCAGTGCTGGGCTTCCTGATCGCCGGGGCCGCAGTCGGTCCGTTCGGATTGGCGTGGATCGGCAACGTCGGCGAGGTCGGCACCTTCGCCGCGTTCGGGGTCGTGTTCCTGCTGTTCATGATCGGACTCGAGCTCTCGCGCGAACGCCTGCGCACGATGTGGCGCTATGTGTTCGGGCTCGGGCTCACCCAGCTGGTCGCGAGCGGATTGGCGATCGGCGCGATCGCCTACGCCTGGGGCAACGCGCTGCCGGTCGCGGCACTGTTGGGCGCCTGTCTCGCCCTATCGTCGACCGCGGTGGTGATCGAACTCTTGGCCGAGCGCGGCGAGATCGCGACCCGGGCCGGGCGCGTGAGCCTCGGCATCCTTCTGCTTCAAGATCTGGCGGTGGTGCCGCTCCTGGTCGTCGTCAGCGCGCCGCCGAGCGACTCCGGCGCCCCGTTCGCAGCGCTCGGGTGGGCATCGCTAATAGCCGCGGTTGCGATTGCCGCCGTGCTCGGCTTGGGGCGGATCGTGCTGCGCTGGCCGTTCCGCTTCGTGACTGCCACCAAGAGCCCCGAGCTCTTCATGGCGTTCACCCTTCTCATCGTGCTCGGCACCGGCTGGGCGACCCACGCCGCCGGCCTCTCGCTCGCGCTCGGCGCGTTTCTCGCCGGGCTGGTCATTGCCGAGACCGAGTTCCGGCACCAGGTCGAGGCCGACATCAAACCGTTCAAAGGCCTTCTGCTCGGCTTGTTCTTCATGGCGATGGGGATGACGCTCGACTTCGACGCCATCGCCGACGAGACGTTGTGGATCGCGCTTTCGGTGGTCGGCTTGATCGCGATCAAAGGCGCGATCGTTGCGGCGAGCTGCCTCGCGTTCGGGCTGTCGCGCGGCGTGGCCGTGCGCGCGGCATTCTTGCTGGGGCCGGGCGGCGAGTTCGCGTTCGTCGTCATCGGCACCGCGATGACCGTCCGCTTGATCGACCCCGCGGTCGGTCAGTTCATGTTCGCGGTCGCCGGATTTTCGATCTTGCTGACGCCGGTCCTGGCGGCGATCGGCGCGCGGGTTGGGGCTTGGCTCGAGCGCGCGGACGAACGCCGCGGCGGCGCCGGTTCGGCGCCCGAGCGCCACGACCACGTCGTCATCGCCGGCTACGGCCGGGTCGGGCAACGGATCGCCGAACTGCTCACGTCGCAAAATCTCGCCTACGTCGCGGTCGATCTCGA
>VGEO01000207.1 GCA_016869275.1 Alphaproteobacteria bacterium
CGAGTTTCACGAAGCCCTCGCGCCGTGGATGGCCGCTGCCGGCGCGGATGGCCGGGCGCCGGCGCCCAGCTCGGCCAGGAGTTCGCGGTGGAGGTCGGCGAAAGCGGTGACGTCGCGCGGCATCGGATCGGCCAAGCGGAATGAGGCGCTGATCCGCGCCGGGGTGCCGGTCATGACCAGGACGCGATGCCCCATCCGGATCGCTTCGAGGGGATCGTGGGTTACGACGAGGACGGTGCGGCCGGCGAAAAGCTCGGCGGCAAGGTCCTGGAGCTTCAACCGGGTCAGCGCATCGACCGCCGAGAACGGCTCATCCATCAAGATGATTGGCTTGTCTTCCATGAGCGTGCGGGCGAGTGCCACGCGCTGACGCTCGCCGCCCGACAGCGCCGCCGGGCGCGCCGCAGCGCGCGGCGCCACGCCGACCGCGGCCAAGAGCGACGTAATCCGGTCGTCATCGACCGGTTCGCCCCGCAGCCGCGCGCCCAAGCCGACATTGGCGCGCGCGCTGAGCCATGGGAGCAGAAGATCGCGCTGGTCCATGAACGCGACCCGGCCCGCGAGCGGTGCCCCGTCGGCGGCGGCCACGCGGCCGCCGTCGAGGGGGACGAGCCCGGCGAGCAGCCTGAGCAGGCTCGACTTGCCGACGCCGCTTGGACCCAGCAGGCAGGTTGTCGCGCCGGCATCGAGCCGCACCGATAGCCGGTCGAACAGCGGTGTCCCTTCGTAGACGACGCGCGCGTCGACGACGTCGATCGCGACGGCGGCCGATTTAACGATCGCGGGGACTACCGATGCGCCTGGCGCCACACACTCTCCCTCCGCCGGTCCGAGCCGGATCAGGTTCGAGGGGTCGTCCCGGAATTGGGACCTCTCAGCCGAAAGGGTCGGCTCCCCCGAGTGACGCGATCACTATAGCGGGAAAATGCCTGGCCACGAAGCCGAGCGTTTGAGCGTTTACCGCTCGCGTGTTTCCGGGTATCCATCGCCGCCGGAGCCAAGCCCGGTGCGCGCAGCCCGCCCCCCCATCGTCGTCGTCCTTTTCCTCGCCCTCGCCGCGACCGCGGCGTTCGCGCAGGCGGGCACGCGCCTGGTGATCGAAGGCGAGCGTCGCCACGCGTTCACGGTCGAGGTCGCGGCGACCGACGAGACCCGCCAGGTCGGGCTGATGTTCCGCAAGAGCCTCGCCGCCGACGCCGGCATGCTGTTCGACTATCAGACGCCGCAGCCGGTCGCGATGTGGATGAAGAACACCCTGATCCCGCTCGACATGCTGTTCATCGGCGCCGACAGTCGGATCAGCCGCATCGCCGAGCGGACCGTGCCGCACTCGCTGGCGACGATCGATTCGGGCGGACCGGTCCGGGCGGTCCTCGAGTTGAACGCCGGAACCGCCGCGCGGCTCGGAATCAAAGTAGGCGATCTCGTCCGCCACGCGGCCTTCAAGAACCTGACCCCGTGAGTGCGGCTCCGGTCGACGACAGCGCGCGCCGCCCGCCGCCCGCCGGATTCGTCCGGGTGCCGCCGACCTCGCCGTTCGCGCGCGAGGTCGGGCCGTTCTACGAGCGGATCGACGCCGACGGCTTCACCCGGGCGTTCTGGCTCTCGGACAAGCACGGCAACGTCATGGGCTTCGCCCATGGCGGCGTCATCT
>VGEO01000208.1 GCA_016869275.1 Alphaproteobacteria bacterium
ATGGTCACGTTCATCGCCGTCTTCAGGATCGCGACGAACAAGAGGAACATCATCACGGTCCAGAAATTGTCCCAGATGAACGCGAAATCGATCAGCAGGCCGACCGACAGGAAGAACACCATCAGCAGGATGCTCTGAACCGGGAGCGTGGCCGAGTGCATGACCGCGCGCTCGGTCGAGTTGCCGATGAAGAGGCCGGCCAGGAACGCGCCATAGGCCGGCGAGAGGCCCAAGAGGCCCGAGATCGCGGCGGCGGCGAAGCAGTAGCCGAGGGCGCTCAAGGGCGTGAGGTCGTGGTTGGCGCCGATCAGGTGGGCGAACGGCAGGCTCAGGCGGCGGCGGCCGCTCAGGAACTTGATGAAGAGCGCCAGGAACCCGATCGCCAGCACCACCTTGATGAGCGTCGCCGTCTCGAAGCCGCCGCTCGCCATCCCGTTCATGATGAGCAGCATCGGCACCACGGCGAGGTCCTGCGCGATCAGGACGCCGACCGCGATCCGTCCGGCGTCGGTCTTGAGTTCGCCGATTTCCTCGAGCGTCTTGATCGCGACCGCGGTCGAGGACAGCGAGACCGCGAACCCGACCAGCACGATCGCGGCGATCGGCCAGCTCAAAAGCTGGCCCAGCACGAACACGACGCCCAGGCTCACTGCGATCTGCAGGAGCATCGTCAGCATGGCGACGCGCCAGACCCGGGCGAAGTCGCGCAACGACAGCTCGATTCCGATCAGGAACAGGAGCAGCAGCACGCCCAGCTCGGCGAGCAGGTTGACGTTGGCGCGATCCTCGACCAGGGCGAACCCGGACGGGCCGAGGATGATGCCGGCGAAGATGTAGCCGATCACCGCCGGCTGTTTGATGCGCGAGAGAAAGATCCCGCCCGCCAGCGCGCCGACGACGACGATGGCGATGGCGGTGAGGGCGTCGTGGTCGAGCATCGGCGCGTCGCAGCCGCTAGGTCGCGCCCGACAACGCGGCGAGCGTGTCGAGGATCCGCGGCACGTCGTCGAGGCGGGCGCCGAACACCCATGAATTGGTGGGCGCGATCCGGATGTTGGGGCCGTCGTTGCACGGGCCCAAGCAGCCCGAGGTCACGACGCCGACCGCGAGCTTGCGGCTCTTGATGCCGCGCTTGAGGGCGGCGACGACCTTGGGACTGCCGCGCCGGCCGCAGCAAACCAGCGGCGCGCGCCGCCGATTGACGCAGCAGGTGATCTCCACGGCGGTGCCGGCGCCGGCCGGCGCGGTGTCGCGAATCAAGATGGTCGCGGGTTGACTGAGATCGCGGGGCGTCGGCGGGGTGCGGTACATCGGAAAACCGGCCCTTTATTAAACGAAGGCGCGCGAATGTAAATCCGGCATTGCGCGCAGCTCCATCCGGGCATGCGCCGGGCCGCCCATTTGCGCGCGCGCCGTGCCATGCCATAGTCCGCGCACCGCAACTTCTTCCCTGCCATGTCCGGTTCAACATCGCTCGCGGCTACCACGCCGACGCTTTCGCGCACGACCGGAATCCTGCTTCTGCTCGGGTCCGGCGTCTGCTTCTCGAGCGCCGGCGTATTCATTCGTCTGATCGAGGCGGCCTCGACGTGGCAGGTCGTGTTCTACCGCTCGCTGACGTTCAGCCTGGCGGTGCTGACCTACGTCGCGGTCC
>VGEO01000209.1 GCA_016869275.1 Alphaproteobacteria bacterium
CGGTGCCGGCGACCTCGAACAGCTCGCTCGCCGCGCGCCGGCCCTTTTCGATCAGATCGTTGGCTGCGACCGTGACCGCGTTGCCGCCGGTCGTGAGCGAGCGCGACCCGGCGGTACCCATGCCGGCGGGTACGATGTCGGAATCGCCTTGGATCAATTCGATGCGGTCTAGATCGATCCCCAGCCGCTCGGACAGCACCTGTGCGAAGGCGGTCTCGTGGCCTTGGCCTGAAGCCTGGGTACCGATGACGATGCCGACCTTGCCGCCGGCGAAGCGAAGCGTCACTTTCTCGCCGCCCAGCATAGGGCCGGCGCAGGTTTCGATGTAGTAGGCGAGACCGAGGCCGCGCCGCTTCCCGCGCGTGGCCGCGGCCGCGCGCCGAGCCGCGAACCCGTCCCAATCGGCGGCGGCCTGCGTCTCGGCCAAGGTGCGGGTGAACTCGCCGCTGTCGTAAGTAAGCCCGAGCGCAGTCGCGAACGGCATCGCCGACGCCGGGATGAAGTTGCGCCGGCGCAGCTCGGCCGGGTCGAATTCGAGTTCGCGCGCCGCGGCATCGACGAGGCGCTCGATCATGTACGAGGCTTCGGGGCGCCCGGCGCCGCGGTAGGCATCGACCGGGACGGTGTGGGTAAAGACGCACGCGACTTCGTTGTGGGCGACCGGGATCGCGTAGACTCCGGTATGCATACCGGCGCATGCGAGCGTCGGGATGAGCGGCCCCACGGTCGAGAGATACGCGCCCATGTTGGCGACGGTCCGAACGTGGAGCGCCAGGAACTTGCCGTCACGGTCGAGGGCCAGCCGCGCCGTGGTGACGTGATCGCGGCCCTGGATGTCGCTCAAGAAGGCTTCGCTGCGGTCGCTCGCCCATTTGACGGGGCGGCCGGCTTGCTTCGCCGCCCACACCACCAGCGCCATCTCGGCGTAGAACTGGCCCTTCATGCCGAACCCGCCGCCGACGTCGGGGGGCGTGACGACCCGGAATTTCTCTTCCGGCAGTCCGAGCACGGCGGCCAGGATGCCGCGCATGCTGCGCGTCCCTTGAGTCTGCGTCGTCAGCGTGTAGCGGTCGGACGTGGCGTCGTACTCGCCGATCGCCGAGCGCGGCTCCATCGCATTGACGACTAGGCGATTGTTGACGAGATCGACGGTCGTGACATGCGAAGCCTTGGCGAAGGCGGCTGCGGTCGCCTGGCGGTCGCCTTGCTCCCAATCGAGGCAGAGGTTGCGGGCGCTATCGGGCCATACCAGCGGACTGGCGGGCGCCATCGCTCTAGCGGTTTCGACGACGGCGGGAAGCGGGGCGTAGTCGATTTGGATCAGCTCGGCCGCGTGGCGCGCGGCGGCGAGGGTCGTCGCGACGACGAACGCGACCGGGTCGCCGACGTGACGGACGACGTCGCTGGTGAGCAGCGGGTGCGGCGGCCGTTTGCTCGGGCTTCCGTCGCGGTTCTTATCGGGGCCGAACGCGGGCGGCGAGTTCAGCTTGGCGGCGGCGACATCGGTACCCGTCAGGACCGCGAGCACGCCGGGGTGCTTCTTGGCTGGCGCGACGTCGATCCGCTCGATGCGGGCATGAGCGTGCGGCGAGCGCAGCACGTAGCCGTAAGCCTGGCCGGCGATCGCGATGTCGTCAGTAAAGCGTCCGCG
>VGEO01000210.1 GCA_016869275.1 Alphaproteobacteria bacterium
CACCACGGCGCTCGCGGCGCCCCGCGCCGGCACCGCGCCGCCGTGCGCCGCCGGTGCGAGGCCAGCCGGGCAGGAGCCCGAGCCGTTGAGCGCGACCGTTCCGTGCGCCGCATCGTGGATGACGGCGAAGGCATCGCCGCCGATCGAGCAATACTGGGGGAGCGTCACCGCGAGCACGGCCGCGGCCGCGATCGCGGCATCGGCGACCGCGCCGCCGGCTTCGATTTGCTCGATCCCGGCCAGGGTCGCCAGCGGATGGCCAGAGACGACGAGGCCGCGCCGGCCGTAGACGGGCGAGTCCAAAGTCATGGCGGCAGCCTACACCGCCCGACCCCTCCCTAACCTCCCCCTCGTTCGAGGAGAGGGCGCTCGTCTTCATAAGTCCCGTTCTAAATCGCCCCCCCCGCGAAGCTCCGCGGGGGAGGGAGTATCGAAGGGGGTCGCGCGGGAGAGACTTCGTCCGGCCACAAAAGTATGCGATGACGCGGCATGGATTCGGTCACCCAGTTCGTCTTGGGCGCCGGCGTCGGCATGGCGGTGCTGGGGCCCAAGATCGGCGCGCGACGGGCGGCACTCGCGGGTGGCGTCTTGGGCACGCTTCCCGACCTCGACGTGTTCTGGCCGTTCGAGGATCCGGTCGCGGCGTTCGTCCTCCACCGCAGCGCCACCCATTCGCTGGTCATGCACGCGCTGGCGACGCCGATCCTGGGCGAAGCGCTCCGCTTCGTCGCGGCGCCGCTCCGCGCCGAGCGGGCGCGAGCCTATGCGGCGGTGTTCCTCTGCCTCGCGACCCACGCGCTCTTGGACGCGATGACCATCTACGGGACGCGGCTCTTTTGGCCGCTGTGGCCCGAGCCGGTCGGACTAGGCTCGATCTTCATCATCGACCCGCTCTATACGGTGCCGCTGCTCGTCGTGACGCTGTGGGCGCTCGGTACGCGCGCGTGGAACGCACGGCTCGCGCGCGCGCTCACCGTCGCCCTCGTCGTCTCGACAGCGTATCTCGGCTGGGCTGCAGTCGCGCAGTCGATCGCCCGCGCGCGCGCCGGCGACGCGCTCGCCGCGAGCGGGTTCGTGCCCGAGCGCCTGATGGCGACCCCGACTCCTCTCAACACGTTGTTCTGGAGAGCGATCGCGATCGAAGGCGAGCGTTATTTCAACCTCTATGTCCCGCTGCTGGCGGACAGGGGCGCGATCACGGTCTACGCCCATCCGCGCGGCCCGGCGAGCGGCTGCCTGGCCGGGAACGGCGCCGCGGCAACGCTCGCCGCGTTCGCGCAGGGCTTCTACCGGATCGAGGCCGATGGGCGGACGCTCGCGCATGCCGACCTTCGAATGGGGCTGACGCCGGGCTACGTGTTCCGCTTCATCGTCGCCGAACACAAGGGCGTGCGCTTCGAGCCGGTGCCACCGCGTCGGATCGCGAGCAACGTGGAGGCGCCGGGCGACCTCGCCTGGCTCTGGGCCGGCATCGTTGGGCGGCGCGCGCTCCGGCCGGCCGAGACCGCGGCTGCCGTCGATCTCGCCGCGCTGCCGGCGCGGCCGAGCGTCACCGCCGTCTGCTGAGCGATCCAGCGCCATGTTCGCCGCGGGCCTGGGTTCGCGCTAGATTCGTTCGAGCCGATCGCCCGTCTCGCGGAGCCACC
>VGEO01000211.1 GCA_016869275.1 Alphaproteobacteria bacterium
TTGTCCTTGAAGTGCCGCTCGAAGAACGCGGCATCACCCTTGTCTGCGCAGGCGCGCAGGTCGGCCAGCGAGAAGGCCGGAACGTCGGCGCCGCCGCCGTCGAAATCGATCGGCATCGCATTCGCGGTCGAGCCGGGGATGCGCCGCCCCGCGAGAAAAACGCCGTCGGGTCCGCGTCGCGGTTCGGCCTTCAGCGCCCGCGCGGCAGCCTCGAGGCCGAGCGAGGGCTCCACACCGCCGCCGTCGAGGTCGAAGAAGAGCGGGGCGCGCCTTATCACCTCGTCGGGATCGCGGAACAGGTTTGTGGCGCGGATGTTCGCGTCATGGCCGACCGCGAAGCTTTGGCCCTGGAACGGCCGGATCGGCGAGGCACCGTGCTGGACCTTGCCGAGGATCAGCCGCCCGTCGCGCGCGCCGGCACGTAGCACGCGCAGGAAATCGCGGTCGTAACCGGGTACGAAACGTTCGACCGACGTCGGGAAGATTACGTCGAAAGCGACGAGGGCCGCGCCCGATTCGAGCGCGGCGGCAAGGACGGGCGTCAGCTCACGCGTCCAGAAGGCCTGCGGCACACCGGCAAAGGGCGGCGTTCGGTAGGTTTCCTCGTCGAGCGCGATCACGGCAACATGCGAGTGCGCGGCCGCATGGCTCGGGCCAGAGGCCGCGTGGCGCAACGCGAAGGCAACATCCAGCGACATGCCGCGCAACCCGTCGGACGCCGGCGATGCGACCGCCAGCGCGCCGAGCGCCACGGCCGCCAGTCCGGCGACGAAAGCGCCGCCCTTCATCGGTTCAGAGGCGGATCAGGCGGCTCAGCAGCGGGCCTTGGCCCGGCTGGGCCTCGGTATCGACCTTGAAGACGATTTGCCGGTCGCCGATCGACAACCGATAGGTACCGCCAGCGGCGAGCGCATGGCCCGCCTTCGCGAGATCGAAGAAGCTGCCGCGCGTCAACTGCTGGGCAGGAACGTCGAGGGTGAACGGCTCGTCGGGCCGGTCGAGCCGCGCGATGGTAACGCGGCCGCCGCCTTTGATGTCGAGCACGGGCGAGACGCCGAAGATGGTCATTTCGGCGGCCGGAGCCTGGCCGGGACGCGGCGGCGCACGGAACACCATGACGCCGGATTTGGCCGCCTGGTCGGACGACAGCCGCATCTTGGCGCCGTCGCATTGCATCTTTTCGCGGCGTACCGTGCCGCCAGCGACTGCCGACTGTTCCGCGCCGACAGTCACGGTGCCGCCCTTGATGGTCTCGCGCCAGCATGACCGGAGATAGCCGAGCACGAGTTCGTCGTTGGCGCCGAGCTTCACGACCCGGCCGGCTTCGACATAGTCCATGAAGTCGACGTCGAGCTTGCCCTTGGCGTCTTCGACGATCGCGACGGGATCGGCGGCGGACGCGGGCGAAGCGGCGAGCAGCAGCATGACGAGGGCGGCGCGCTTCATCGTGCGCTCTCCGAAACCTGTCGGACCTATCCGCCGCCGTCGCCGACGAGCGCGAAGGGTGCCCAGAAGATGGGATGGCTGTAGGCGAAGACGGTCCGACGGGATGCGGGGTCGACGAAGCCCGGCCCGTCGATGAGGGCCGCCATGGCCTGTTGCAGGGCCGCCGCGCGCGGCAGGCC
>VGEO01000212.1 GCA_016869275.1 Alphaproteobacteria bacterium
GATCGGCACCACCGCGTCGAAATCGGCGAGTGCCCCGGCCGTGTCGCCGTCGCGCAGCTTCACCGCCGCCAATATCCCGCGGCTCATCGCCGTGGCCCGATGCTGCTCGCCGAACATCCGCACGTTGTTCCGTACCACGTTCGTCATCACGCGGCGCGCCTCGTCGGTTTGGCCGGTCAGCAGTGCCACGATGCCCCGGTTCTGGGTGTTATCGAATATTTTCATTACGTCGGGGTTTCCGGCCATGCGCACGCGGATGCCGTCGTAGGTCGCGGCGGCGGCTTCTAAATCGCCGCGCAGGCTCTGCGAACGCGCCATTTGGGCCAGCAACTGGAAGTAAAGTCTCGATGTCGACGCGAACTTCATCTGGTCCAGCGTCTCGATCGCCGAGCGCGTGAGCTTTTCGGCTTCCGCGAAACGGCCCTGCTCGAGTATAGCGTTTGACAGACCGGACACGCTGAACACGGTCTCGGCCGAGTAGCGGCCGCGCGTCGACAGGTGGCCGAGCAACGCGGCACGGAACTCGACCTCGGCCTCGACGGGCCGACCCTGACGCAGCAACGAATTGGCGATGTTCCTCCGCAGGATGAGCGCGAGATGCGAAAATGAGCCCGGCGGGTTCTGTGTTCGCTCTGTGTGGACCGCTTCGTCGCGCAAGAAGCGGTTGTTCGACGCCAGCGCCGCGCGGAAGTGGCGCTCGGCCTTGGCGTGGTGACCGCTTGCGGACGCCATTTCGCCGGTGGACTTCTCAAATTGCGTTTCGGCTCCCCAGAGAACGTCGGGCGGCAACTGCAGTTGGCTCTTCAGCGAGGCGACGCCCGCCTGTATCGCCGGAAGCGTGGCTTCAGCGGCCTCGAAATCGAGAAGAAATAACGACGCAGTGAGATACAGCGACTGCGCAATGATCCGTTCCACGGGCGACGGCGCTTCGGCGATCAACTGCTTGGCGAGCGTTTGCGCCGTGCGATATGCGCCTCTGTTCAATTCGACCAGCGTCCAGAGCCGCAAGGATCTCTCGCCCCGGTCGTTGTCGCGCTTGGCGGCCTGGTAGGCAAGCTTAAAGTCGGACGCGGCTTGTTCGTTGCGGCCGAGTTCGTTCGCGGCACTGCCGCGCTGGACATGGAACCGCGCGAGTTCTGCATCGGTCGCCCCGGCCGGCGGCTGGCTGTCGGCGCGCGCGACGGCGACGGCTACTTTCGCGGGATCGGGTTTCTGCTGGTCGAGGATCGCTGCGATGTCGGAGATCGTGCGCGGCGGCGGGAGGAACCCCTGTCCCTGGAACTCAGCCGTTATCTGTCGGGCCTGCTCCAGGCTCACGACCGGGCGGCCGTCGGGCTGGCAAGCTGCAAGAGAGACAGCGATCGAGGCCGCTGCGACCGCAACGCATACAACACGCTTGGTCAACATCGAAGCCTCCATGTTCGGCGTCGTTGAGCGCGCGGTTGAAGCGGCCTTCGGCGTCTTTCAGGGATATCTGCGCCATGCCCCCATGATATCCGGCATCCACCGGATGACCGGCTTTTGGGGGCAAGATTGACGCCTAGAGTGCGCATTGGCAAGCCCGAGCCCCGCCGCGGGCGGCCAGATGGCCCGGATGCGGGTAAAATCGGCGCG
>VGEO01000213.1 GCA_016869275.1 Alphaproteobacteria bacterium
CGGCGAAGCCGACTTCGACCTCGCGCTCGACGGTCGCCGGGTACCGATCGCCGGGCGCGGCAGCTACGACAGCGCGACCGGAACCGGGCGCGCCACCGCGACCTTCGGCGAAGTCGTTCCGGCGCGGCTCGCGCAGCAAGTCCCGGCCCTAGTGCGGCTTCAGGGCATCAACGTTCCGGTCCGCGGCGGCGTCGGCTTCGCCTTCACCGCGGCCGGCGCTTTTTCCGAGCTCACCTTCGAGTTGGCCGCGAGCGGCGGCACGATCGACCTGCCCGACGTGTTCGCGCGTCGGATCGCGATCGTGCGCGCCGTCGCGCAGGGGCGCGCGAGCCCGGCACTCGACGAGATCCGGATCGACAAGGCAACCGTCGATCTGGGCGCGGGCGCGGTAGAGGTCGCGGCCGAAGTCAAGCACGCGGCGGCCGGAACCGCGATCGCCGCCGACCTCAAGGTGCGCGGGGTGCCCGCCCGCGACTTGCCCGCGTATTGGCCAAAGTCGATCGCCAGCGAGGCGCGCACCTGGATCGAGCGTCAGGTGACGGCCGGCGAAATCGGCGAGGCGACCATCGGCGTCCGCTCCGGGCTCGGCTTCGCCGAAGGCGGCGCTCCCGTCTTCACCGTTGATTTCGATTTCCGCGACCTCCAGGTACGCTACGCGCCGACGCTGCCGCCGATCGTCAACGCCGCCGGCAGGGGCCGCCTCAAGGGCGACCGGGTCGAAATCGAATTCGAGCGCGGCCGCACCCAGGCGATCGAACTGCTCGAAGGCACCGTCGCGATTTCCAAGATCTTCGAGCCGCGCCAGCAGTTCGAGACCAGCTTCGTCGCGCGCGGCGCGCTCGGCGACACGCTGGCGCTGCTCGACCACGAACCGCTGCGGGTGGCGCGGTTGCTCGGTGTCCAACCGGCCCAGGTCCAGGGCGGCGTTGCCGCCCGCGTCCGCATCGCGTTTCCCATGATCGACAACGTGGCGACGCCGGCGGAAGCGATCGATTATGCCGCCGCCGCCAACCTCGCCGGGGTCGCGATTGCCGGCTTATCGCCGCGCTTCCGCTTGAGCGACGGCGAGCTCAAGCTCCGGATCGATCGCCAGGGGATGGATGTCGAGGGCGATGTCGCGATCAACGGCGTGCTCGCGACCGCGACCTGGCGCGAAGATTTTCGCGCCAATGCGACCTACAACAACCAATACATCCTGACCGCGCGGATCGACGACGCCGCCCGCGCCAAGCTCGGCATCGACCTGGGTCGTACCGTAACCGGGCCGATCAACCTCCACACGCAGATTCTCGGCAAGGATCGCGCCATCAAGCAGATCGCGCTCGATCTCAACCTGCGGAACGCCGCGCTCGACCTCGCCGCGCTGCACTGGCGCAAAGCGCCGCAAAGCCCGGGCACCGCGCGCGCGACCATGAGCTTTGGCCCGACCGGTACCCTGGTCGTCGATACTTTCGCTGTCGAAACGCCGGACCTTCGCGCTTATGGCTCGTTCGAGCTGTCGGGCGACGACAACAAGCTGATGAAGCTCGACCTCACCCGCCTCGCGTATGGCCAAAACCTGGTGGCGGCTTCGGTTCGCCCGCACTCGAAAAGCGGCTACGTCGCGG
>VGEO01000214.1 GCA_016869275.1 Alphaproteobacteria bacterium
ACCCGACCTAGGGCCCATCGACCGCGCCCAGCATACGACGGATAGGAAAATCTATCCGCCCCAGGCCGCGGGGCGCTGCACGATTTGGCCATTCTCGCGCTCCCTGGTCCCGGTTTGACGGCGAACAATGCAGCTTACGCTGCCCCACGAGCCGCTATTGGTAAAGCAGCGCTCGTCCCAGACGTAGGCGGTGGGGGTTGGCACGGTGGTGGCTCCCTGCTTTCGACTGTTAGCAGGCCGTTGAAGAATGCCGAATGAGGTTGCGATTTTGTCTACGTTCCGCGTTCGGCGCGTACGTGACGGTCATCGATCGGCGTTTTTCTTGCTCGTTCATGGCTGATTCGCGGTCGCTTGGGTCATTTCGGACGCACCTATCCCGTGGTCGGCTGCATTTGGGCCATGCGCAACAGGTTGTAGGCGGCGCCGACCATGTACGCGGCGAGCTGCGTCTTCACGATTCCGACGAAGCGACTCTTTCTCATTCCGCCCACCGTCTTCATCCAGCCGAAGATCTCCTCGATCCGCTTGCGCTTTCTCTGGCTGATCGCGTAACCCTCATGCCGCGTCGTTCTGCCATCGAGCCCCGGAGCACTTCGGCTCTCGATTCTCGCGATGTGCGGGGCGATCCCGCGCTTCCTGAGAAGGGCGACGAATCCCTTGTTGAAGTAGCCCTTGTCGGCGCCCAGCGTCGCCATCCCCTGGCGAGCCCGCCGCCTTCGGTCGAGCATCGGCGCCGCCGCCTTCGGTTCATAGAGCGTCGCATCGGTAATCGCCATGTCGACCAGGAGACCGCTGCGGTTCTCCATCAGCGCGTGCGCCCCGAAGGAGAGCTTCGCCGGCTGGCCATTGCCCTTTCGCATGAGCCTCGCCTCGGGGTCGGTGCTCGACTCGTGCGTCTTGTTGCTTCGCTTCTCGCCCTTGAAGTCCACCATCCCCGTGCCGTCGCCCCCGGACCTCGGCGGCTCGCCGTCCTTTCGCTTGAAGCTCTTGAACGACGCCCAGGACTCGATCAGCGTGCCGTCCACCGTGAAGTGCTCGTCCGAGAGCAGCTGCTTGGCCTTGGCCTGGTCGATGACGCCTGCGAAGAAACCCTTCGCGATCTCGTGCTCGATCAGCCGGCCCCGGTTCTTGGAGAACGTCGAATGATCGAACGAGTGCTCCTCCAGGCCCATGTCCAGGAACCACCGGAACAGCATGTTGTAGTCCAGCATCTCGCAGAACAACCGGTCCGAGCGCACCGAGTACAGCGCAATCAAGAGCGTCGCCTTGAGCAACCGCTCCGGCGCAACCGACGCCCGGCCCACCGTCGCGTACATCGCATCGAACTGCGGGCTCATCGAGCCCAGCACCTCGTCGGCTTGCGCCTTCACCCGGCGCAGCGGATGATCCGCCGGAATGCGCTCCTCGACCGAGAAGTAGCTGAACAATTCGCTCTGGGGATCCACTTGGCCGCGCATTCTTCCTCTCCCTTGTACGAAGCTCTTCCTATGACATCGTATTGCGGGCGTCGTTCGCGGAGATTTTCAACAGCCTGTTAGGTGTTAGCTCGGCGCGCGCGA